>JBOHDO010000065.1:0-21265 GCA_050699415.1 Marmoricola sp. | reverse complement strand
CCGCCCGCTCCCGAAGCGAGTCGTCCATCGTGTGCATGGTCTGCACCCGCACCGTGAAGTACGCCGCGAACGCGACCACCGTCACCGTGATCCCCACCGCGAGCGTGGTCAGCCAGATCACCCGGCTGGCCAGCGACCGCCGGTAGTAGAGCGGGTGTGGCTCGGTGCTCATGTGCTCATTCGCAGCGTCAGGGTGCCTCTCGAAGCACGTACCCTACGCCGCGGACGGTGTGCAGCAGCCGGGGTTCGTCCTCGGCCTCGGTCTTGCGGCGCAGGTATCCGACGTAGACCTCGAGGCTGTTGGCGGTGGTGGGGAAGTCGAACCCCCACACCTCCTCGAGGATGAACGACCGCTCCAGCACGCGGCGCGGCCGTCGCAGGAACAGCTCCAGCAGGGAGAACTCCGTGCGGGTCAGCTCGATCCGTCGCTCGCCGCGCTGAACCTCGCGGGTGGCCAGGTCCATGCTCAGGTCGGCGAAGGAGAGCACCTCGTCGGCGTCCTCCCCCTGCGGGCCGATGCGCCGCAGCAGCGCACGCAGCCGGGCGAGCAGCTCCTCGAGCGCGAACGGCTTGGTCAGGTAGTCGTCGGCACCGGCGTCGAGGCCCTCGACCCGGTCCCCGACGGCGTCGCGGGCGGTCAGCACCAGGATCGGTACGTCGTTGCCGACCGACCGCAGCGCCCGCGTGGTCTCCAGGCCGTCGAGCCGCGGCATCATCACGTCCATCACCACGGCGTCGGGGTTGAACCGGCTGATGCCGGCCAGCGCCTCCGCGCCGTCCTCGGCGAGCGAGACTGTGTAGCCGTTGAACTCCAGGGAGCGGCGCAGCGACTCACGCACCGCCCGGTCGTCCTCCACGATCAGGACCCGGGGCTTGGTGTCGACGGCGGTGCTCACTCCTCAAGCCTGCCATCCGTGGCTGAGACGGTGCTGAGGTTCGCCCCGATGTTCAGGCGAACCGGCGCGCCGCATCACCCGCGAGCGTGCCGTACCGGCCGCCGAACAGCGCCGCGTGCACCAGCAGCGGGAACAGGTGGTGCAGCGGCTGGCGTTCCTCCCAGTCGTCGGCGAGGGGGAACTCCTCGGTGTAGGCCGCCATCGCCCGGGGCAGGTGCGGCAGCCCGAACAGCGCCAGCATGGCCAGGTCCGTCTCGCGGTGTCCGCCGTACGCCGCCGGGTCGATGAGGACGCCGCCGTGCTGGACGTTCCAGACCACGTTGCCCGACCACAGGTCGCCGTGCAGCCGTGCGGGCGGCTCGGGCGGACCCGCGAGCTCGGTGATGCGGCGTACCACGGACTCGACCGCGTCGGCGTCCTCGGTGGTGACGTGGCCACGGTCCGAGGCGAGCTTGAGATAGGGCAGTATCCGGCGGGTCGCGAAGAACTCCGGCCAGTTGTCGTGGCCGCCGTTCTTCATCGGCAGCGGGCCGATGAAGCCGTCGTGGTCGGCACCGAAGGACTCCGCGCCGCTCTTGTGCAGCCGGGCCAGGCTGCGGCCGAACAGGGTGGACAGCTCGGGGTTGGGCCGGGTCGGCTCCACCCAGCCCAGCACCAGGCAGTCCTCCCGCACGGCCAGCACCTCGGCGACCGGAGCGACGTCGGGCGCGGCCAGCCAGCGCAGCCCCTCGGCCTCGGTGGGGAAGAACCCGTCGGGGGCGTTCGGGCGGGTCTTGATCAGGGCGGAGGTGCCGTTGGACAGGCGCAGCCGGGTGCTGGTGCAGATGTCACCACCGGCTACGGGCGTGGTCGCGATCACGGCGGTGCCGAGCACCTGCTCCGCGCGCTCGGCGACGGTTCGCATCCTCGCCATGGCCTCCATCCTTGCCGGATTCGGCAGATCCGTCGAGCCGAGCGGCTCAACCTGGCTCCAGGCTGGAGGGGGATCAGCCGAGCAGGTCGGACAGGGCGTGGGCGAGCGAACCGGAGGTGCGCTCGACGATCGTGAGCACCCCCTCGAACCCGTCCGGGCCGCCGTACCAGGGGTCCGGGACCTCGAGGTCGTCCGCGCAATCACCGGCGGCGGGGTCGAACGCCCGGAACGGCAGCACCCGCTCCGGAGCGACCCGCAGCGCGAGCACGTCGGCCCGGTTGGTGGCGTCCATCGTGAGCAGCAGGTCGCGGTCGAGCCAGCCGGGGGAGACCTGCTGGGCGCGGTGGCCCCCGGAGTCGTACCCCGCGGCGACGAGCGTCGCCGCGGCCCGTCGGTCCATCGGCTCGCCGACGTGCCAGTCCCCGGTGCCGGCACTGCTCACCTCGACCCGGTCGGCGAGACCGGCGTCCCGGAGCTTGCGGTCCAGCACTGCCGCGGCCATCGGCGACCGGCAGATGTTGCCCAGGCAGACCAGGCCGACCCGGTAGGGCCGCTCGCGCGGCGGGGGCAGCACCGCGGTGGGCTGCTCAGCCATGGTCCGGGACCACGGCGTCGATGACCATGCCCACGATCGCGATCACGATGCCGCCGAGCACGGCGGTCAGGAACCCGTTCACGTGGAAGCCCAGGTCCAGGGTCTCGGCGATCTTGCTGGTCAGCAGCAGCAGCAGGGCGTTGATCACCAGCAGCAGCAGGCCGAGCGTGAGCACGATGAAGGGGAAGGTGAGGAACTTCAGGATCGGCTTGATGAACGAGGTGATCACCCCGAAGATGCCGCCGGTGATGATCAGCTGGATCGCCCGGTCGCCGAGGCTGGATCCGGTCAGCGTGATGCCGTCGAAGAGCCAGATCGCGACGAGGAGCGCGAACGCGTTGCCCGCCAGCCACAGGATCAGCTTCATGGCGGGTGAGCCTACTGGCCGGACGGTTGGGTCGAGCGATGTCCGGGCTCCGCACGGCGTCGGCTGGTACTCCGGCGCGACAGCCTCACTCCACGCTGAGCAGCAGTGACCGCTGGGCGCCCGCGAGGTGGTCGGCGAGCTCGGTCAGGGTCGCGTCGGTGTCGCCGGACTCCAGCAGCTCGACCAGGCGGGTGTGGCTGGCCACCTGCTCGTCGGCGTTGCGGCGAATCCGGTCGACGTTGGCCAGGGCCAGCCGGATCTCGGCGTAGAGCGACTCCGCGGTGCCCAGCAGCCGGGGTGAACCGGTCAGCGCGACGATGCCGTGGTGGATGGCCAGGTGCGCCGCGGTCAGCTCCACGGCGCTTGCCCGGGAGCCGGCGAGCCGGGTGAAATCCTCCAGCGCGCGCCGTACCCGGGTCCGCGCGGCCGGGTCGGCCGCCGACCAGGCACGTACGCCGGCAGACTCCAGCACCAGCCGTGCCCGGCACACGTCGACGACCGCGTCGCGGTCGAGCTCGCGCACCACCGTGCCCTTGTGGGCGATCCGGTCGGCCAGCCCCTCGGCGACCAGGACTCCCAGGGCCTCCCGCACCGTCGAGCGGGCCACGTTCAGCGAGTCGGCCAGCGCCACCTCGCGCAGCGGGGTGCCGGGCTCGAGCTCTCCCTCGAACAGCGCGCGGCGCAGCTCCTCGGCGACCCGGTCCATCGTGGTCGCCGGCTCCAGGTTCAGGGTGCCGAACACCCCGGTGTCGGCGTCCGGCCCGTTCCGGCTGGGCATCGCCCGTGATTGTCCGACAATCGGCTTGCCTTCGCGACCCCGTTCTTGCACACTGGGATTGTCAGACAATCTGGCAATCAGACACAGTGATCCACGGAGGAGGGGCATGACCGACCACCCGACCACGCTGGCCTGGGGCCGCCGGTACCTCATGGTCGAGCCCTCGGCGTACCGCGTGGACTACGCGATCAACCCGTTCATGCACCTCGACGACCAGCCCGACGCCGGGCTGGCCATGCAGGAGTGGGCGCACATCGTCGCCGCCATCGAGGCGGCCGGTGGCGGCGTCGAGGTGATGCCGCAGCGCGCCGACTCCCCGGACATGGTCTACGCGATGAACCTCGGCCTGGCCGTGCGCGACGGCGACCGCGCCGGGATGCAACTCTCCCACATGCGCTACCGGCAACGGCGCAACGAGACCCTTTCCGCCCGGCAGTGGGCCCGGGAGCACGGCTACCGGACCAGCGGTCCCGGTCGCGACGGCGTCGGCGCCCACCTCGAGGCCGGGGACGCGTTCCCGTGGCGGGGCGAGCTGCTGGTCGGCTTCGGCCCGCGCACCGAGGAGCTGGCGCTGAAGCACCTGGCCACCGAGCTCGAGGTCCGCGTGCGCGGCCTGCGCATCGTGCACGAGCAGATGTACCACCTCGACCTGTCCTTCTGCCCGCTCGACGACCGGCACGCGCTGGTGTGCCCGGCGGCGTACGACGAGGCATCGGCGGCCGCGGTGCTCGACCTGGTCCCCGAGCCACTGGTGCTCACCGAGGAGGAGGCGCTGACCTTCTGCGCGAACTCGATCGTGGTCGGCCGGGCCGTGGTCATGCCCGCCTGTCCCGACCGGGTCCGGGACCAGCTGCACCGGTGGGGCTTCGAGGTGGTCGTGGTGGGCGTCCCGGAGTTCCTCAAGGGCGGCGGCGCGGTCCGGTGCCTGACCAACCCGCTGGACATCGAGCTGGGCCGGGACCTGGTCCGGGTGCCCGGTGGCCGGGTGCTGCTCGGCTGACCCGTTCAGTTGGGCCACATGCACCATTCACCTGGGGAAGATGTTCTGTTCAGTCCGGGACAAGTGTTCCCCGGTACCGTGGCTCGATCGCGACACGGTGCACAAGCCCCGATTCGACGGTGCATCTCCCCCGACTCACCGGGACATTTCTCCCAAGTCAACGACTACGGTGCAGGGGTGAGTGAAGTGTCGAACCCTCCGCGTCCTCGCGAGGTGATCGCCGAGCTGCCGGCGTACGTGCCGGGCAAGCCGCCGACCCCGCGGCCCGGGCTGACGACGTACAAGCTGTCCTCGAACGAGAACCCGCATCCGCCGCTGCCCGAGGTGCTGGCCGCGGCCATCGAGGCGGCCGCGGCGATGAACCGCTACCCCGACATGGGCTGCACCGCGCTGTACGCCGCGATCTCCGACCGGCTGGGTGTGCCGACCGAGCAGCTCGCCGCCGGCACCGGCTCGGTCGCGGTGCTGTACCACCTGCTGCAGGCGTTCTGCGACCCCGGCGACGAGGTGGTCTACGCCTGGCGGTCGTTCGAGGCCTACCCGATCGCGGTCTCGGTCACCGGGGCGGTCTCGGTGAAGGTTCCGGTCACGGCCGACGGCCGGCACGACCTGGACGCCATGGCGGCGGCGGTGACCGACCGCACCCGCGCGATCGTGGTGTGCACCCCGAACAACCCCACCGGGCCCGCGGTCACGCACGCCGAGCTTGCCGACTTCCTGGCCAGGGTGCCGGCGCACGTGCTGGTCGTGGTCGATGAGGCCTACCGGGAGTTCGTGCGCTCCGGGGACCGGGTCGACGGCCTCGCGTTGCGCCGAGACCACGCCAACGTCGTGGTGATGCGCACCTTCGCGAAGGCCTACGGGCTGGCCGGCCTGCGGGCGGGGTACGCCGTGGCCGCCGAGCCGGTGGCGGCCGCGATCCGGGCCTGTGCGCTGCCGTTCGGGGTCTCCTCGGTCGCGCAGGCCACCGCGATCGCCAGCCTCGAGCACGAGAAGGAGCTGCTGGCGCAGGTGGACGCGATCGTCGCCGAGCGTGACCGGGTCGTCGACGCGCTGCGTGACCAGGGCTGGGACCTCCCCGACGCCCAGGGCAACTTCTGCTGGTTCGACCTCGGCGAGCGCACGGTCGACTTCGCCGCCGCCGCCGACGAGGCCGGCATCATGGTCCGCCCGTTCGCCGGCGAGGGCGTCCGGGTGACGATCGGCGAGCCGGCCGCCAACGACGTGCTGCTGAAGGTGGCTGCCGGGTTCCGCAGCTGAGAAGCGTGCGGGTTGGTCCCAAACCGCAACCGGAGGCCCGGAAAGCTCGCCGTTTGGTCCCAAACCGCGAGTGCTCAGGCCGCCGGGACGTTCTCCCTGGCCTCGGCGGAACGGGGCACGCCGGCGCGGTCCATCTGCCGGAAGCTCGGCCGCAGCGCGGGCAGCATCGTGGCCGCGAAGTACGCCGCCCCGACCGCGAGCAGTGCCGGAGCGATGCCCACCCCGGCGACCGCGACGCCACCGAGCAGGCCGCCGAACGGGATCAGTGACCAGCTCATCGCCAGGCCCATCGCGCTGACCCGGCCCAGCAGGGGCTTGGGGATCCGCTCGAACATCACCGCACCGAGGATCGGGTTCAGGAACCCGCAGCCGACACCGCCGACCACCGCCACCGGGAGCACCAGCCACAGCGGCGCCCCGAGTGCGAGGACGGCGAACCGCGGCACGCCGGCGAGGAGGAACCCGACCAGGTAGACCTTGAAGCGTGGCAGCCGGTCGCCGTACCTCGCCGCGACGACCGAGCCGAGGATGGCCGTGCCGGCGAAGGTGGCCGAGAAGATGCCGACCGCGGCCACGCCGTACCCGCTGTGCCGGGCCCACACCGGCAGCAGGACCGCGGTGAATGCCTGGTCGAGCAGGTTCGTGACCGCCACCATCACCCCGATGCCCATCAGCACGGCGTCGCGTCGCAGGAAGGACCAGCCGCTGCGGAGGTCGGACAGGTAGTCCGTCGCCGTGGTGCGTGCGCGCCCGGCGACGCGCACGACGGCAGGCAGCGATCCCGCCAGCACGATCGCGGAGACCAGGAAGGATGCGGCGTCGAGTGCGAGGGCGTTCGCCGCGCCGAGCAGGGACACGAGCCCGGCGCCGGCGGCGGCTCCGACCAGCGACGCGGTGCGTTCGACGGCACCGTCGAGCCCGGTGACGCGCTCCATCCGGGCGCCGGTGTGCTCGGCGACCTGGGGCATCAGTGCATGCTTGGCGGCGTCGCCCGGACCGCGCAGCGAGCCGGCGACGGCGACCAGCGCCAGCAGGGTGCCGAAGGAGAGCAGGTGGGTCAGGTGCAGCGCGGGCACCAGCCCGACGGCGGCGACGCTGGCCAGGTCACAGCCGATCGCGACGCGGCGTGCGCCCAGCCGGTCGATCAGCGGACCCGAGAGCACCTGCATGAGCACCAGCGGGCCCATCTCGGCGAAGGCCACCAGTCCAGTCCGGGTGGCCGATCCGGTGGTGGTCAGCACGAACCACGGGATCGCGATCATCGACACCCGGGTGCCGGTCAGCGACACGGCCTGCGCGGTGAGGTAGCCCCACAGCGGCCGCCGGCTCACGGCTGCTGTTCCTGATGAGCCGGCGAACCCGGTCGCAGGTAGGCGTTGAGGTTCACCGTGAACGGCATCGCGTCCGGGTCGTCGGAGTCCTCGTCCCAGTCCTCGATCAGCCCGTGCAGCGCCTCCACGAGCGCCTTGGCCCGATCCGGGGTCAGCCGCGGGTTCCAGTCGCTGAGGTCGCCGGCGTCCTGCCACGGCTGCGGCAGCAGCCGCAGCTCCTCGACCGAGCGCTGCAGCTGGTCGGCGTACAGGATCGCGACCGCCTGGAGGTAGGCGTCGTAGGTGTCGTGCTCATCCGGGGTGGTCGCGTCCGCCAGGTCGGCGTGGGTGGAGTAGTGCGCTGCCCGCCACCAGCGCTCACGCCCGTTGCCCCGTTCGGTGTCCTCGACCACGAACCCGTGCTTGGCGAGCTGCCGCAGGTGGTACGACGTGGCGCCGGTGTTCAGCCCCAGCCGGAGCGCCAGCATGGTCGCCGTTGCGGGTCCCTCGATGCGCAGCAGCCCCAACATGCGCAGCCGGCCGGGGTGGCTCAGGGCCCGCAGCCCCTCGGGCCCGGGGGTGACGGAGGTGCGTCCCATCGGGCCAACATACCTTTGCAAAGAGAAGCATGCAAAGAGTTCTTTGGGAAACTGCTCCTACGCTGTTCTCATGAGCATCTCGGAGCAGAGGCACGCGAAGGAGGGCAAGGCCTTCGAGCGGGACATGAGCTACATCCCCGACCGGATCACCCGGGAGGGTGGCCGGGCTGCGGACGAGCCCACGGGCGCGCCGACCTGGCCGGTCGAGCCCGGCCGCTACCGGCTGGTCGCGGCCGCGGCCTGCCCGTGGGCCAACCGGGCGATCATCGTGCGCGAGCTGCTCGGCCTGCAGGATGTGGTCTCGATGGGCCTGTGCGGTCCGACCCACGACGTCCGGTCGTGGACGTTCGACCTCGACCCCGACGGGGTGGACCCGGTGCTCGGATACGAGCGGCTGCAGCAGGCCTACTTCGCCCGCTATCCCGACTACCCGCGCGGGATCACCGTGCCGGCGGTGGTCGACGTGCCGTCGAAGCAGGTGGTGACCAACGACTTCGGTTGGATCACCCACGACCTCTTCTTCGAGTGGCGTGACCACCATCGCCCCGGTGCGCCCGACCTGTGGCCGGAGGATCGCCGCGAGGAGATGGAGGCGGTGATGCAGCGCATCTTCACCGACGTCAACAACGGCGTGTACCGCTGCGGCTTCGCCGGCGACCAGGCGGCGTACGACGAGGCGTTCGAGCAGCTGTTCACCGCGCTGGACTGGCTCGAGGAGCGGCTGGCCGACCGGCGCTACCTGATGGGCGAGGCGTACACCGCCGCCGACGTCCGGTTGTTCACCACCCTGGCGCGCTTCGACGCGGTCTACCACGGCCACTTCAGGTGCAACCGCAACAAGCTGTCGGAGATGCCGGTGCTCGGCGCCTACGCCCGCGACCTCTACCAGACCCCGGGGTTCGGGGACACCATCGACTTCGACCAGATCAAGGCGCACTACTACCTGGTGCACACCGACCTGAACCCCTCCGGCATCGTGCCCGACGGACCGCGCGAGGACTGGTGGATGCAGCCGCATGGGCGCGAGCGGCTCTGACGCCAGGGTCCGGGTGGGCATCTCGGGGTGGCGCTACCCGGGCTGGCGCGGCGACTTCTACCCGACCGGGCTGCCGCAGCGCCGGGAGCTCGAGTACGCCTCACGACGGTTGACCTCGATCGAGGTCAACGGCTCCTTCTACTCACTGCAGCGGCCCTCGTCGTACGCCGCCTGGCACGACCAGACCCCGGACGGCTTCGTGTTCGCCCTCAAGGGCCCCCGTTACGTCACCCACCTGCTCAAGCTGGCCGGGGACCGGCTGGAGACCGCGCTGGCGAACTTCTTCGCGTCCGGCGTGCTCGCACTCGGCGACAAGCTGGGCCCGGTGCTGTGGCAGCTGCCCGAGCAGCTCGGCTTCGACGCCGACCGCGTCGCCGGCTTCTGCGCCCGGCTGCCACGCACCACCTCCGACGCGGCCTGGCTGGCCCTGGGACACGACGACAAGGTGCCCGACGACCGGGCCCTGACCACCACGGACCGCCACCTCCCGGTCAGGCACGCGATCGAGTTCCGGCACCCGGGCTGGGCCGAGCCCGACGCCCTGGCGCTGCTGCGCGAGCACGACGTCGCCTGCGTGTTCGCCGACACCGCGGGCCGCTGGCCCCGGGTGGAGGCCGACACCGCGGACTTCCGCTACGCACGGCTGCATGGCGACGCCGAGCTGTACGCCAGCGGATACGGCGACCGTGCGCTGTCCGACTGGGCCGACCGTTGCCGTCGCTGGCGCGATGCCGGGCAAGACGTGTTCTGCTACTTCGACAACGACGTCAAGGGGTACGCCCCGCATGACGCGATGGCGCTGCTGGACCGGCTGGGTTGACCTCCGGTGGCGTTCGGCCCCTTCCCGGCGCCCGACTGTGCCACGATGACGGTCATGCCCGGCGCGGAACCCAGTGGACCCCTCCGGGTGCTGCTGGCCGAGGACCAGTACCTCGCCCGCGAGGGCACCCGCCGGCTGCTCGACGACCGACCCGAGCTCGAGGTGGTCGGCACCGCGGGTGACCACGACGAAGTGCTGCGCAGCTTTCGCGAGCTGAGGCCCGACGTAGTGCTGATGGACATCAAGATGCCGCCCACCAGCACGATGGAAGGCATCGAAGCGGCCCGGATCATCAAGGGCGAGCGACCCGACACCGGTGTGCTGTTCCTGACCCAGCACGACGACGAGAGCTACGTCTGGGCCGCCCTCGCTGAGGGCGTCGAGGGCTACGGCTACCTGCACAAGGTTCGCGTCGGCGACCTCGACCGGCTGGTGCGCGCCCTCGTGGAGGTCGCCGCCGGGGGCTCGGTGATCGATCCCAGGATCGTGGACACGCTGCTGCGCCACCGCGCCGGCAAGCGAGGGTCGCCGCTGCAGAGCCTGGTCCCGAGCGAGCTGGCGACGCTGCGGGCGATGGCCGAGGGCAAGTCCAACCAGGCGATCGCGGACGAGGCCTGTGTGGCCGTGGGCACCGTGGAGAAGCGGATCGCGGCGGTGTTCGCCAAGCTCGGCCTGCACGCCGAGCGGGACCTCAACCGACGGGTCTCGGCGGTGCTGATCTACCTGCGGGAGTCGGCGACGGGCTGAGGACGACCGCGGTCGACTGCGCTCCGGGCGCCACGGACAGCAGCACGGCGGCCCGGACCGACGTACCACCGCGGGGCAAGGCCTCGACGAGCAGGGAGCCGGCGACCGCGCCCACGCGGTCACGCATGTTCGTCAGGCCGGTGCCGTTGGGCGCACCGCCGGTCCGGATCCCCGGGCCGTCGTCGCGGACCTCCAGGATCAGCTCCGCAGCCTCGATCCGCAGCGCCATGGTGACGGTGGCGTCGCGGGCGTGCTTCGCCGCGTTGGTGAGGGCCTCGAGTGCCACGAAGTAGAGCGCCGCCTCGATCTGGGGGTCGAACCGCAGGTCCTTCAGCGGTGGTGCGACGGAGATCCGGACGGGCAGCGGGCACCTCGCCGCTTGGGCGCGTAGCGCTGGGACGAGGCCCTGGTCGGCGAGAACCCCGGGGAAGATCCCGCGGGCGAGGTCCTGCATCGCGAAGACGACGTCCTCGGCCTCGTCGGCGAGCTGGCCGCACTCCTCCGAGCCCGCCGGCCCCAGGCTGCGCGCCAAGGTGCGCAACCGGGCCGCGAGTCCGACGAGCTGCTGCTGCACGCCGTCGTGCAGGTCCCGCTCGATGCGACGCCGTTCCTGGTCCTGGACCCTCACGAGCCGGCGACGCGACGACTGCAGCTCAGCTGCCTGCGCCTGGACCTGGAGGATCCGCGCCCGCAGCTCACTCTCGAGCCGCAGCGCCTGGAGTCCGAGGGCACACTCCCCGGCGAACCGCGCGAGCGGCGCACGGTCGGGCTCCCCCAACGGTTCGCCCGGCCGGTCGCCGCAGGCCAGCAGGCCGACGAGCTTCCCCTGGGCGACCAGGGGCGCCGTCGCACGGGCGGGCGCCCCCAGAGAGGCGGCCAGGTCGGCCGGTACCTCGTCGGCGAGCATCGGGTCGCCGCGCAGCGCCAGCGCCGCGCGCAGCTCGATGGTCAGCGGCAGCCGCTCCGGCAGGGTCCCGCCCGAACTGCCCAGCAAGGTGAGGGTGTCGCCGTCGTCGGTGTGCAGGAGCATCCATGCACCGGCCCACGACACCCGGAGCCCGGTGCGCAACGCGTCGGCCAGCTGGGGTCCGAGCACGGTGGCCGCCACGGCGGTACGCAGCGAGGCGCCGAAGCGTTCCAGACGGAGCAGCCCCCGCCGCCGGGCACCGAACAGCTTGGCCTGGACGCCGGCACGGACCCGGCTCCGCACCGGTTGGAAGGCCACCGTGACCAGCAGGGCAACCGCGACCGCGCCCAGCGCGGTCCGGCCCCCAACGAGGTAGCCCGATGCCGCCGCGGGTAGCACGAGCAGGGCCGACAACCCCGCCCACACCACGGTGTAGACCACGGTGCCGGAGACCAGCAGGTCCACGTCCCACAGCCGGAAGCGCAGCACCGCCGCTGCGATCGCCAAGGCGGGGAGGGGCTGGATGGCCAGGACGAGGGCCGTGCCGACCCAAGCCGACGGCGAGGCGCCAGACGGCAGCAGCCAGGCGAGCACGCTCGCCACCGCGGTGACGCAGACGGCGGCCAGCACCCAACGGACCTGTTGGCGGACCACCGGGCCGCTGCGCCGGTACCGGCCCGCGAGGGCGGGGACTGCCAGGAGTGGTAGCAGCGCTGTCAGGTCCGTCGCGGTCGACCACACCTCGCCCCCCGGGCCGGCCAGCGGCGCGGCGAGGCCGTCGGGGATCCGGCTACCGGCCAAGAGGCCGGGAACCCGACCGGCCGGTCCCATGAGGTAGCCGGCCACCGCGGTGGCCACCGCGACCGGCGTGGCCACCACCGCGAACATCCGCCATCCGCGGCCGGTGAACTGCCCGTCGGGGAACCACAGCACGAGCAGCATCCAGGGGACGGTCAGAGCCGCCGACGACCAGGACACCGCCAGCGCGACCTGCTGCAGCCACACCGGTACGTCGCCCAGCACGGCCCGGTTGAGCACGGCTGCGGCCAGCGTTGCGCACGAGAACAGCGTGCCGGTCACGGCCATCAGGGTGGCGACCCGCTGCCCGGGCCGGCGCCACAGCACGAAGCCGCCGACGATCGTGAGCACCGGCCCCAGCTCGGCCGGGGTGAGCGGAATCCCGACGGGGCCGGGCATGGTCACCCACAGCCCGGCCGCGAGGAGGAGTGCGATCGAGCTGGTGACGACCAAGGCCGCGGGCAGCGTCGGGATGGACCTGCCTCGGGGGAGGGCCGGGGTTGTTCGGGCCGAGAGCGTCTCCACCATCACCGCCACCTCCGCATGCCGGTTCCGTGGGCCGGGCACCAGTGCAGTATCATCCTCGCCGGACTCGCCCGTGGTCGTTTCTCCCGAGCCGCCACCCCGTCAGGCGGGCGCCACCACCCCGTCAGGCGGGCGCCACCACCCGGTCCGGACCCCCAGCCAGGTTCTCCGCGGCCGAAGCGGGACTCGTGCGCAGCAGGGTGCGGGACACCCCGGCCAGTCCGATGAACAGCAGCGCGAAGCCGACCACCGCGACGGCGCTCGAACCGAGCGCGAAGCCGGCGCCCTCGGCGACCGCGCCCACCGCGACCACGGCCGCCATCCACCGGGAGACTCCGACGCGCAGCACGTCGACGGCCAGGACGATGAAGGCCAGGTCACCCAGCAGTGCGAACGGATCCGCGATCTCGCCAGCGCTGCCCGCCCGGTCGAGCAGCGCTGCCGCTGAGGTGTCGCCCAGACCGTGGACGACGCCGTACGCCGCCGCGGTGACGCCGTTGCCGAACACCACTGCCGCCGCTCCGGCGACGCCGAGGATGCCGCCGACCAGGGCCGACCGGGGTGTGACGAAGCGCGCCGCGAGGGCCAGCCAGATGACGCCGCCCACCCAGAGCACCACGGCGACGGTGCTGAGCGCCATCCCCGCGAGCATCGCGTCGTGGTGGCGGGCCAGCGCGGCGACCTGGTCACCGGCGGACTCCGACAAGGTGGTGCGCAGCAGGACGGACACCAGGCCGAGCAGCGAGCCGCCCAGCAGGCATCCGGCGCCGAGTCGTGGGGTCAAGGTCATGATGAGGCCTTTCGTGAGGAGCTGACTTGGCCTGACGCTAGGCACGCGCCGCCGTCACCGGCAGCCGGCTGGCCCCCGCCCTCGGGGAGGAAACCCACCCCTGCAGGGTGGGTTTCCGCGGCGCACTGATTGGCGCGCCCCACCCGGTCTTGGGTACCGTGACAGTCAGTGCTGTGGTCCGAGTCACAGCGCCGTACCCGACAACCGAACCCGAGCACCACGGTCGCACACCCGTGACCGGGTGCCTGTGCCTGAACGATCGCGAGAGCGGAGACCCCGACCTCGCCCGTGACTCCAGGAGTGAACATGCCCGATTTCGGTCCCGACCTCGCCGAGGTCTTTGGGCCGTCCCAGCACGACGGCGGCCCCGACTTGATCCAGCTCCTGACGCCCGAGGGTGAACGGCGCGAGCACCCGGACTTCTCCTTCGACGCCGGCGACGCCGATGAGGCCGAGGTGGTCCGCGGCTTCTACCGCGACATGGTGCTGACCCGCAGGATCGACGTCGAGGCGACCGCGTTGCAGCGTCACGGAGAGCTGGGCATCTGGGCCCAGCTGCTCGGCCAGGAGGCCGCCCAGGTCGGCGCCGGGCGGGCACTGCGCCCCCAGGACTACGTCTTCCCCACCTATCGCGAGCACGGGGTCGCCTACTGCAAGGGCGTCGACCCGCTGAAGCTGCTCGGGCTGTTCCGCGGCGTGGACCACGGCTCCTGGGACCCGCATGACTACAACTTCGGGCTCTACACGATCGTGATCGGGGCACAGACCCTGCACGCCACCGGCTACGCGATGGGCATCCAGCGCGATGGCGCGGTCGGCACGGGCGACCCCGACCGCGACTCCGCCGTGCTGGCGCACTTCGGGGACGGCGCCTCGTCCCAGGGCGACGTCAACGAGGCGTTCATCTTCGCGGCCTCCTACAACGCGCCGGTGGTGTTCTTCCTCCAGAACAACCAGTGGGCGATCTCGGAGCCAATCGAGCGGCAGAGCCGGATCCCGCTCTACCAGAGGGCTCTCGGGTTCGGCTTCCCCGGCGTGCGGGTCGACGGCAACGACGTGCTGGCGACGTACGCCGTCATGCAGGCCGCCCTGCAGCGGGCCCGCGAGGGCAGCGGCCCCACCCTCGTGGAGGCCTACACCTACCGGATGGGTGCCCACACCACCACCGACGACCCGACCCGCTACCGGCTCTCGGCCGACGTGGAGAGCTGGAAGCTGCGCGACCCGATCGCCCGCGTCGAGGCCTACCTGAAGCGCAACGGGCTGGCGGACAACGAGTTCTTCGAAGCGGTCGCGAACGAGGCCGACGACCTCGGCAAGCACCTCCGTGAGGGCTGCAAGGCCCTGCCCGACCCGAACCCGGTGGACGGGTTCGGCCACGTCTACGCCGAGATGCCTCCCGAGCTCGCCGCGCAGCGCGACGAGTTCGCCGAGTACCTCGCATCCTTCGAGGGGGCGCACTGAGATGACCCAGCCGATGGCCCAGCCGATGACCCAGCAGACCGAGCGGACAACCCAGAAGATCACCCTGGCCAAGGGCCTGAACATGGGCCTGCGCAAGGCCATGGAGGACGACGACAAGGTCCTGCTGATGGGCGAGGACGTCGGCAAGCTCGGCGGCGTCTTCCGGATCACCGACGGGTTGCAGAAGGACTTCGGCGAGGACCGGGTGATCGACAGCCCCCTGGCCGAGTCCGGCATCGTCGGTACCGCCGTGGGCCTGGCGCTGCGCGGTTACCGGCCAGTGGTCGAGATCCAGTTCGACGGTTTCGTCTACCCGGCGTACGACCAGATCGTGGGCCAGGTCGCGAAGATGCACTACCGCTCGCAGGGGCGCTGCCCGCTGCCGATGGTGGTCCGGATCCCGTTCGGGGGCGGCATCGGCGCGGTCGAGCACCACTCGGAGTCCCCGGAGGCGCAGTTCGCGCACACGCCGGGCCTGAAGGTGGTGGCGTGCTCCAACCCGGTCGACGGCTACTGGATGATCCAGCAGGCGATCGCCGCCGACGACCCGGTGATCTTCCTCGAGCCCAAGCGGCAGTACCACGCCGACAAGGCCGAGCTCGACGACTCGGTGAGCCCCGACCCGCTGTTCACCTCCCGGGTGGTGCGCCGCGGCACGGACCTCACGCTGCTCGCCTACGGCCCGATGGTGAAGGCCGCGATGCGGGCCGCCGAGGCGGCCTCGACCGAGGGCAAGTCGCTGGAGGTGATCGACCTGCGCACGCTCAGCCCGCTGGACATGGGGCCCGTGCTGGAGTCGGTACGCCGCACCGGCCGTGCCGTGGTCACCCACGAGGCGCACGTCAACCTCGGCATGGGTTCGGAGGTCGCTGCGCGGATCACCGAGCAGTGCTTCTACTCCCTGGAGGCCCCGGTGCTGCGGGTCGGCGGGTTCGACACGCCGTACCCGGCGTCCCGCGTGGAGGAGGAGTGGCTGCCGGGGCTGGACCGGATCCTGGATGCCGTCGACCGAGCGATGGAGTACTGAGACAGTGAGTGAGTACAAGCTGCCCGATGTCGGTGAGGGGCTGACCGAGGCGGAGATCGTCTCGTGGAAGGTCAAGGTCGGCGACCGGGTCGAGGTCAACGACGTCGTCTGCGAGATCGAGACCGCCAAGTCGCTGGTCGAGCTGCCCTCGCCGTACGAGGGGACCGTGACCGCGCTGCTGGTGAAGGAGGGCGAGACCGTCGAGGTCGGCACCCCGATCATCGCGATCGGGGCCCCCGACGAGGCCGCCACGCCCGCGGATGCGGAGCCGTCCGGGGGCACCCACGAGATCGACCTCTCCAACCCGGCCGCCAGCGGTGGCGGCGAGGGGGAGAGCCTGGTCGGCCGGGCCAAGGCCGAGCGCGGGCCGACCCGGAGGCCCCGCAAGGGCTCGGCGTCCCCGTCGACCGAGTCCGCGGCGGCCACCCAGATGCAGGTCCAGGGCGCGTTCGCGCCCGGGGGCGCGGTGTCGCAGCCCGTGGTCGAGGCCGAGGAACCGGCGGTCCCGGCAGCCGCGGCCCCGCCGAACGACACCGCCCGGACCCGTGCCCTGGCCAAGCCGCCGGTGCGCAAGCTCGCCAGGGACCTCGGCGTGGACCTCGCGACGCTGGCCCCGAGCGGGCCCCACGGGACGGTCTCGCGCGAGGACGTCGAGGCGGCCGCGAACGGCATGCCGGAGCGCTACGAGGAGGGGGCCGAGCCCGGCGCCATGCCGCGCGGGCACCTCGAGCGCCGGGAGCCGATCAAGGGCGTGCGCAAGATGATGGGCCAGGCCATGGTGGACTCGGCGTTCACCGCCCCGCACGTCACCGAGTGGGTCACCGTGGACGTGACCGCGACCCGCGAGCTGGTCCAGCGGCTGAGGCAGCGCCGTGAGTTCTCCGGGGTGAAGGTCACCCCGCTGCTGGTGCTGGCGAAGGCCTGCATGCTGGCGATGCGTCGTACCCCGGAGGTCAACTCGACCTGGGACGAGGCCGCCCAGGAGATCGTGTACAAGGGCTACGTCAACCTCGGCATCGCGGCCGCGACCCCGCGGGGGCTCGTGGTGCCCAACGTCAAGGACGCGGAGTCGCTGAGCATGTTCGACCTGGCCGAGCGGCTGGGCGAGCTGGTGGAGACCGCGCGGTCCGGGAGGACCCAGCCGGCCGACATGGCCGGCGGCACGTTCACGATCACCAACGTCGGGCCCTTCGGCGTCGACGCCGGCACCCCGATCATCAACCCCGGTGAGTCGGCGATCCTGTGCTTCGGGGCCACCACCCGGCAGCCGTGGGTCGTGGGCACCGGCGACGAGGAGCGCCTGGAGATCCGGGACGTCTGCACGCTCGCGCTGTCGTTCGACCACCGCCACATCGACGGTGAGAAGGGCTCCCGCTTCCTGGCCGACGTCGCCGGGATCATGGCCGACCCCGCCAGCGCGCTGCTGTTCTGAGCGACCCCGACCCGAGCAGCAGCAACCCGCCGCTCAGCCGCCGTCGGCGAACCGGACCAGCCCCGCCAGCGTCGCGATGTACGCCGCCCCGTCCGGGCCGAGGTAGATCGAGGCGTAGTGGTTGTTCCACTGGATGCCGTTGCCGGTGCGCTGCTGCCAGACCGTCCTGCCGGTCCGGACGTCGATCGCGGTGAGGTACCAGTTGTCCTCCAGCGGGTTCGAGCGCGGCTTGGCGTAGACGTAGACCAGCCCGTTGCCCAGCGACACCTTCGGCACCGAGGTCGGTGCGGTCACGGGCGAGGTCCAGGCCACGTGGCAGCTGCCATGGTCGTAGACCACCCGTGCCACGCCGGGGGAGGTGGAGTGGCCCAGTGTCGTGGACTGCACGCCCCGGTAGCCGTAGTTGTTCTCCACGATCACCGAGTGGCCGGCCTCGGCCAGGGTGTTCTCGGTGTCGGAGGCGCCGGCGGCGAACACCGGCACCGAGCACATCAGGCGACCGGCGTCCGGGCCGTTGCGCCGGTAGAACTGCACGTGCATGCGCGGGTCGGCGTTGTCGGTGATCGCGACCAGGTGCCTCCCGACGAGCGTGGGCGTGGTCCCAGACCCCTGCGACAGCTGGCCGGGCTTCCTCCGGCTGCCGCGGTCGTAGGGCCGTGACCAGCGCACGTACGGCGCCCCGGAGGCGTCGGCCGCAACCGCTGCCAGCCGGTGGTCGGTGACGACGTACACCGCGCCTGACTCGTCGTCCGAGATCGAGTTGTCGATCTGCTGCCCGGGGAACTGCATGGTCTTCACCGACCCGGTGTCGTGGTCGATGACGCCCACGCGGCCCTGCTGGGTCGCGAAGAAGATGTTGCCCGACCAGCCCGGCATGGTCGCGATCGCGCAGTCCTTGCCCGGGACGGCCGAGGACAGGTCGTAGGTGCCCACGTGCCGCAGCCCGTGCGTGGTCACCTGCACCACCCAGACCTGCTTCCTCGTGGTCAGCACGTAGGCCCGGTCGTGGTCGTCGAGGTAGAAGTAGGTGCCGCCGCACAGGTCGGTGAACGGATTGGACAGCGAGGTCGGGTCCCGGGTCGAGGTGCGCAGGGCGGCGACCTGGCGCAGCGTGTCGGGGTCCAGCAACCGCATCGTGAAGCCGCCCAGGCCGCCGCACAGCCCGACGATGCGGCCGCGGGAGTCGAAGGCGATGGTCGCGCACTCCGAGACGCCGTACGTCGCCGAGCGCACCTGCAGGTCCCGTCCCAGCGGACCGCTCACGGGGTAGGCGTTGGTGCCGTAGGCGTCGTTGTGCATCGAGCTGGTGCCGTTGGGGGCGAGGTGGGGGTTCTGCGGGTTCCACAGCCCAGGGATCGGCTTCGGCGTCGCCGGCGAGCCGCTGAACGGTTGGCTGAGCAGGTCGGTGGGCAGTGGCGGGATGGGCAGTGGGTCGGCCTGGGCACGGGTGCCCGGACCGCCCAGGCACAGGGCCGTGACCACGCAGCCGCCGAGCGCGAGGGCGACGGCGCGGGCGGGTCTCATGGTGCCTGCGGCGCCGGGTTGTTGAGCATCGCGTCGGTGCCGCCGTCGGCGGACACCACCGAGCCGACCAGCAGCGAGGCGGCCGGGGAGAGCAGGAAGCCGACCAGGGCGGCGACCTCCTCGGGCCGTCCCGGCCTGCCCAGCGCGGAGGGGTAGGCGTCGGCGAAGACGCCGAGCTCGGGGTCCTCGCGCAGGCGCTCGGTCATCGCGGTGGCGACCATGCCGGGCGCGACCGCGTTCACGCGGATGCCCCGGCCGGCCCACTCCGGCTGCACGCCCTGGCGGCGGGCCCAGTGGGCCAGCGCGGCCTTGCTGGCCGGGTAGGCGTGCACCGCCGCCACGCCCTCGGCCACGGCGCGGGCCTTCTGCTCGTCGCCGTCGAGCAGCACCGCCGCCAGCTCGGTGCTCCAGCCGGGCTGGCAGGTGACCGAGTTCGAGCTGATCAGGACGACGGCCGAGCCCTCGGACAGCAGCGGCTGCAGCCCGGTGACCAGCTCGACGGCCCCGAAGTAGTTGACCGAGACCAGCTGCGCGGAGTCGACTCCGGTGAGCCCGGCGACCCCGGCGCAGGGCACCAGCCCGTCGATGCCGTCCGGCGCGAGCCGGTGCACCTGTTCGACCGCGGTCGCACGCCCCTCGGGGGTAGCGAGGTCGGTGCAGATGTCGGCGTCGGCCAGGTCGATGCCGATCACCCGGTGGTCGTCACGGAGCAGCCGCTCACGGGTCGCCTGCCCGATCCCGGACGCCGTACCGCTGACCACGTGTGTGCCCACCGCGCCATCAAAACTGAAACGCGTTCTATTGTCCAGAGTCAGCGCGTGCCGGCGAACCGGTCGGCGCGCGTGCGGACGAGGTCGTCGACGTCCTCGTGCGACAGCCGCGCCAGCTCGTGGCGCAGTACGTCGCCGACCCGTCGGCAGAAGTCCTCCGGCTCCGTGGCGGCGTCGGGGTGCTCCGGGACGATCCGGTCGACGATGCCGCGCTCGCGCAGGTCGGCGGCGCGTACGTGCTGTGCCCGCGCCACCTCGGGGGCGTGGTCGGTGTCGCGGTGCAGGATCGCGCTGGCGCCCTCGGGGGGCAGCGGGGAGAGCCAGGCGTGCTGGGCGGCGACCACGCGGTCGGCCGGGAGCAACGCCAGTGCGCCGCCGCCGTTGCCCTCGCCGAGCATCAGGCACAGCGTCGGTGCTGCGAGCGTGACCAGGTCGGCCAGGCAGCGGGCGATCTCCCCGGCCATGCCACCCTGCTCGGCCTCCGGGCTCAGCGCGGTGCCGGGGGTGTCGATCACCGTGACCAGCGGCAGCCCGAGGTCGCCGGCCAGCCGCATGCCCCGTCGCGCCTCGCGCAGCCCGCCGGGGCCCATCGGCCGCCCGGACTGGGCCCGCCGGTCCTGCCCGAGCAGCACGCACGGCGAGGCGCCGAACCGGGCGAGGGCGATCAGCAGGCCCGGGTCGGACTCGCCCTCCCCGGTGCCGTTGAGCGGGACCACGTCGGTGGCGGCGTACCTCAGCAGCCGGCGTACGCCGGGCCGGTCGGGGTCGCGGGACCGCGTGATCGCCTCCCAGGCGTCCACCGCGGGCACGGGCTCGTCGACGGGCTCGGCCGCCACGGGCTGCGGCCGGGACTGCAGGACCGTCAGTGCACAGTCGAGGATGTCCGCGATCTCCTCCGGCGGCACGACAGCGTCGAGGAGCCCGTGCGCGTACAGGTTCTCCGCGGTCTGGACGCCCTCGGGGAACGGCTCGCCGTACAGCGCCCGGTAGACCCTCGGGCCCAGGAACCCGACCAGGGCGCCCGGCTCGGCGACGGTGATGTGGCCCAGCGAGCCCCACGAGGCCATCACCCCGCCGGTGGTCGGGTGTCGCAGGTACACCAGGTAGGGCAGGCCGGCCGCCTTGTGGGCCGCGATCGCTGCCGAGATGCGGATCATCTGCACGAACGCCGGGGTGCCCTCCTGCATGCGGGTGCCTCCTGAGGCGGGTGCGGAGAGCAACGGCACCCGCTCGGTCGTGGCCCGCTGGATCGCCGCGACCAGTCGGTCCGCGGCGGCGCGCCCGACGGAGCCCGCCAGGAAGCCGAACTCGCCGGCCATCACCGCCACCCGTCGGCCCCGCATCCGGCCCTCGCCGGTGACCACCGACTCGTCGGTCCCGGCCCGTTCCGCGGCCAGCCGCAGCGTCTCGGCGTACGCCGCGTCGACGCCGGTCCGATCCGGTGGGGTGTCCCACGAGACCCACGACCCGTCGTCGAGGACGAGGTCGATCAGGGCCGTTGCCGAGAGGCGGTCCATCCCAGGAACATAGACCCCGGAAGGCAGCACGCAGTCAGTCCTCGCCGAGCTCCCGGACCATCAGCACCACCTCGTGTCCACCCAGGTGCCGGCGGCCCACCTCCTGGTAGCCGCGGCCGCGGTGGAAGGCCAGCGAGGCATGGTTGGGAGGATCCACGTTGACCTCGAGTGCCATCCGGCCGTGGGGGGG
>JBOHDO010000064.1:0-63813 GCA_050699415.1 Marmoricola sp. | reverse complement strand
GCATGGCACCGTGCGGATGGCCGCGATCGCGACGTACGGCGAAACCCGCCACTCGCTGATCGACCGGTCGCGCTACGACGGCGTGTACCTGCCCGGGTTCGAGGCCCGCGAGAGCACCGTGACGCGGCCCGAAGGCGCGGCGTCTGAGCCTCTGGCGCCGGCGGGCGCGGCAAAGCGGCTGTTCCAGGCCGTGGACCACGGCGTGGGCAACGTCGAGCTCGGCAAGATGGACTACTGGGTCGACTGGTACCACCGCGTCATGGGCTTCGTGAACATGGCGGAGTTCATCGGCGACGACATCGCGACGGATTACTCGGCGCTGATGAGCAAGGTGGTCGCGAACGGCAACCACCGAGTGAAGTTTCCACTGAACGAGCCGGCCGTGGCGAAGAAGAAGTCGCAGATCGACGAGTACCTCGAGTTCTATCGCGGCGCCGGGGCCCAACACCTCGCGCTCGCCACCAACGACATCCTGGCGACCGTGGACGCGCTGCGCGCCAACGGCGTGGAGTTCCTCGACACCCCCGACTCCTACTACGAGGATCCGGAGCTGCGCGAGCGGATCGGCAAGGTACGGGTGCCGATCGACCAGCTGCAGAGCCGCAAGATCCTGGTCGACCGTGACGAGGACGGGTACCTGCTGCAGATCTTCACCCGGCCCCTCGGCGATCGCCCGACCGTCTTCTTCGAGCTGATCGAGCGGCATGGCTCGCTCGGCTTCGGCAAGGGCAACTTCAAGGCTCTCTTCGAGGCGATCGAGCGGGAGCAGGATCGTCGCGGCAACCTCTGATTTCGGGGCGTTGTTGGGCGGGCGCTTCACCATGGCACCATGGTGAACCGGAACTGACCGTGCGGAGTTCCCCGTGGTCAGTTCCGGTTCGTCGTGGTCAGTACGCCGATCCGCGAGGTGACGGAGCCCGCCTCCACGGGCAGAGCGTCAGTCCAGGTCTCCCACAGCGATCAGCTCGGCCTCGTCGGCCGGGTCGACAGGCTCGTGCAGGCCCGGAAGGCCCGGAAGGCCCGGAAGGCCCGGAAGGGTACGCCGGCCCACGGCAAGCACGCAGACACCGATCAGGACCGCGCCGGCTCCCATCCAGAACGGCGCGTGCACGCTGACGTTCTCGCCGAGCTTTCCGGCGAGCCACGGGGACACCGCGCCACCGGAGAACCGTACGAAGGAGTACGCCGCGGACGCGACCGACCTCTCGACCGGAGCCGCACCCATCACCGCCTCGGTGATCAGGGTGTTGTTGATGCCGAGGAACGCGCCGGCGACGATGATCCCGACGACCAGCACCGTCTTGTCGTCGGTGAACAGCGCCATCACGGCGAGGTCGGCGGCGAAGAGGAGCAGCGCAGCGAGCACGCTCGGGATCGTGCCGAACCGCCGTTGCAGGCGAGGCGCGACGACCACGGAGGTGAACGCGAGCAGCACCCCCCAGCCGAAGAAGATGAACCCGACCTGGGAGGCGGTCATATTCAGCGGGAACGGCGCGAAGGCCAGCAGCGCGAAGAACCCCATGTTGTAGAACAGCGCGGTGATCGCGATGGTCAGCAGACCCCTGTGCCGCAGCGCACGGAACGGATCGACCAAGGAGGTACGACGCGCCGCCGGCTCGGTCTTCGGCAGGAACACGGTGGTCGCTACGAGAGCGATGAACATCAGGACGGCGACTCCGAAGAACGGCCCGCGCCACGAGATCGACCCGAGCTGGCCTCCGACGATCGGGCCGGCCGCGATGCCGAGCCCCAGCGCGGCCTCGAACAAGATGATCGCCTGGGCGACCGACCCGCTGGCCGCGGACACGATGGTGGCCAGGGCGGTCGCGATGAACAGCGCGTTCCCGAGCCCCCAGCCGGCCCGGAAGCCGACGATCGCACCGATCGAGTGGGACGAGCCGGCGAGGGCGGAGAAGACGATGATCAGCGCCAGGCCGGACATCAACGTCCGCTTGGCGCCGATGCGGCTCGACACCACGCCGGTGATGAGCATCGCGACACCGGTGACCGCCATGTAGCTGGTGAACAGCAGGGACACCTGGCTGGGTGACGCGTGCAGCTGGTCCGCGATGGGCTTGAGGATGGGGTCGACCAGACCGATTCCCATGAATGCGATGACGCAGGCGAAGGCGACCGCCCACACCGCACGGGGTTGTTTGAGGCTCACGAACTTCCTTCCGGGGTCTGCTGGAGAAGCGACTGCAGGACCGAGACGGTGGCCGCCAGGTCCTCGAGGTCGTGGTCCGGGCTGGCGGCAAGGCGGCCGGCGATGACCGCACCGTTGCGCGTCCGGGCGTCGGTGAGGACTCGTGTCCCCGCCTGGGTGAGGGTGACCAGATGCGAGCGTCCGTCGTCCGGGTTGGCGCTCTTGGCCGCCCACCCCTTGGCGACCAGCCCCGACACGGCGATCGACATCGTCGGCTGGGCGCACCGCTCGGCCTCCGCGAGCGCGCTCACCGTGGTCGGCGCCAGGTCGTTGATCTGGGCCAGCAGCCGCAGGGTCGCCGACGGTACGTCGTGGCCGGCCTCCCGGCTGACCACCCGGACCAGCCTCCCCGCGCCGGCGACCAGCTCGACGCCGAGCAGCCGGGCGTCACTTGGTTGGGTCACCCAAGAAGTATTACATAGCAAGGCTATGTATTTCCACGAGACGTGCGTCACGTCCGGCCCCGGGAGGCATGCGAGGAACCGGTCAGTCGGAGGCCGGCAGCACGGTGCCGGTGACCTCGCCGAGGGCGATCCGGCCGCCGAGCGCTCCGGGTGCGGTCGCCCGCAGCGTGACGGTGTCACCGTCCCGCAGGAAGGTGCGGCCGTCCGCGAGCGGCTCCGTGCCGCCCCAGGACAGCTCCAGGAACGAGCCGCGCTGGCCCTTCTCCGGTCCACTGATCGTGCCGGACGCGAACAGGTCGCCGGTGCGCAGCGAGGCGCCGTTCACCGTCAGGTGGGCGAGCATCTGCGCCGGCCCCCAGTACATCGAGGCGTACGGCGGCCGGCTGATCACCTCGCCGTTGAGGACCACCTCGAAGTCGATGTCGTAGCCGCCACCGCCGCGCAGGTACGGCAACGGTTCGGGGTCCTGGGCGGGCAGCGCGACCCTGGCGACGTCCAGGGCGGCGAGCGGAGTCACCCAGCCGCTGATGCTGGTGGCGAACGACTTGCCGAGGAACGGCCCGAGCGGAACGTACTCCCAGGCCTGGATGTCTCGCGCCGACCAGTCGTTCAACGCGGTGACGCCGAAGACGTGGTCGGCGAGGCCGTCCGTGCCGACCCGGGTGCCGAGGCTGGTGGGGGAGCCGACGACGAAACCGAGCTCGGCCTCGATGTCGAGCCGGGTGCTCGGGCCGTACGTCGGCGCGGGTGCGTCCTGCGCCTTGCGCTGGCCCGCCGGACGTCGTACGCCGGTGCCGGACACGACCACGGTGCCGGCGCGCCCGTGGTACCCGATCGGGAGGTATCGCCAGTTCGGGGTGAGCGCCTCGCCGCTCGGACGGAAGATCCGGCCCACGTTGGAGGCATGGTCCAGCGAACAGTAGAAGTCGACGTAGTCGGCCACCTCGAAGGGGAGCCGCAGCTCGACGTCGCCGACGGGGATCAGGTTCGGCTCGACGACCTCGCGCTCGGCCTCGTCGGTGAGCAGCGCGGTCAGCCAGTCCCGGAGCGAGTCCCAGGTCGGTCGGCCCAACGCGAGCAGCGGGTTGAGGGTGTCGCTCTCGAGAGCGTGGGCGATCTCGAGCATCTCGACGGCCGCGACCGGCGCCACGTCGAGCACGAAGTCACCGATCCGCACCCCCACGCGGGGCGGCTCGTCGGCATGGGTGAAGACGGCGAAGGGGAGGTTGTCGACGTCGTGCAGCGAGCCGGCCGCTCCGTCGACCCAGGTCGGGGTCGTCACGGGCTCTCCGCGGGTTCGGCCAGGCCGAGGTCGAGCAGCTCCTCGAGGGGCTCGAGGACACTGCACGAGCCGAACGACGTGAACCACCTGCGCGCCGAGGCCAGCGCCTCGACCGAGTAGGCGAGCAGCGCAGCCGTGACCACGCCGGGGTCCGTCTCCTCGAGCGCCGTCCTCGCCGCGTCGGTGCCCTCGTCCAGGCTCGCCCTCGTCGCGA
Organism: Marmoricola sp.; assembly: GCA_050699415.1. GTDB lineage: Bacteria > Actinomycetota > Actinomycetes > Propionibacteriales > Nocardioidaceae > Marmoricola. The sequence goes on along the minus strand of JBOHDO010000064.1, from coordinate 59,707 downwards.
GCAGCACGTTGAGGAAACCATGGTGCTCGAAGCCGGTCTCCGGGTCGCGGTGCCGCAGGGCGTGGTGCAGCCCGGCCGTGCACTTGTACGGCGTCTCGCGGTCCAGAGCCTGCTCGATGCAGGTCGCGAGCTCGGTCGAGTCGGGGAACGCGTCGGCGGTGACCCCACCGGTCCTGAACTTCAGCCGCAGTCCGGCGTCGGCGACCACGTCGAGGGCGGCCAACCGGGAGGCGTCGTACCGCCTGGGTGGCTCGAGGTAGACCTCGGTCTCGTCGGCGAGCAGGCCATCGGCGCGCAGCTGGTCGACGGCGGTGACGATGCGCGCCGCGTTGTGCGCCAGCTCGCCGGTCTCGGAGTCGCGAACCGCGATCTCGACGCCGTGAAGGCGCAGCAGCCCCGAGCCGGTCGCCCAGCGGACGGCGGGCTCGAGCGAGCCGGCGCCGCCGGTGACGACCACCGAGACCGGGAGGGGGTCGGTGTCGATCTCCTCGGCGACCTCGAGCAGGTCGGGGAGCCTGAGGTCGCTGATCACGAAGGGCCCGACGAGGTCGGCGTACCACGACGAGCGGTGCTCCCCATGCGCCCGCACGGCCGTGTCCAGCGGGGAGCTCCCGGGCGGGAAGATGGCCGCGTCGTCGACGAGGCCGCACAGGTACGCCGACAGTCCCGGGCTGGTCTGGAGGGGGCCGGTTGACACGGCTCCGACCCTAACGCATGGTTGCTGTGACCGGACAACCAAGTTCGATTATAGGACGGCAACGATGGCGTACTACCGAAGTGTGGGAGAGGTGCCGCACCGGCGGCACGTGGCGTTCCGGGACCGGGAGGGAAACCTCCGCTACGAGGAGCTGATGGGCGAGGAGGGGTTCTCCTCCGACGCGTCCCTGCTCTACCACCGCGGGGTCCCGTCGGCGATCGTCGACTCCCGGGACTGGCCGCTGCCCGACCTGACCACGACCTCGAACCACCCGCTCAAGCCGCGCCACCTGAGGTTGCACACGCTGTTCGAGGGTGCCGCGGGAGTGGATGCCGTCAACGGCCGGCGGCTCGTGCTCGGCAACGGGGACGTGCGGATCAGCTACGTCGTGGCCGACTCCCCGTCGCCGTACTACCGCAACGCGATCGGCGACGAATGCGTCTACGTCGAGGACGGCATCGGGGTCGTCGAGTCGGTCTTCGGTGCGCTGACCTACCGGACCGGAGACTACGTGGTGATCCCGCGGGCGACCACGCACCGGTGGCTCCCGGACGGTCCGTCGCGGCTCTACCCGATCGAGGCGAACAGCCACCTGTCCCCGCCGAAACGGTACCTCTCCCGGTTCGGTCAGCTCCTCGAGCACGCGCCGTACTGCGAGCGCGACCTACACGGCCCCGACGAGCCGCTGCTGGTCGACGGCACCGACGTGGAGGTCCTGGTGAAGCACCGCGGCAGTGTGCCGGGTGGGATCGTCGGCACCACGATGACCTACGCGACCCACCCGTTCGACGTGGTCGGCTGGGACGGCTGTCTGTACCCCTACACGTTCAACATCGACGACTTCATGCCGATCACCGGCAAGATCCACCAGCCGCCCCCCGTGCACCAGGTCTTCGAGGGGTACAACTTCGTGGTGTGCAACTTCCTGCCGCGCAAGGTCGACTACCACGAGGGGTCCATCCCGGTGCCGTACTACCACTCGAACGTCGACTCCGACGAGGTGATGTTCTACGTCGGCGGCGACTACGAGGCGCGCAAGGGGTCCGGCATCGACCTCGGCTCGATCTCGCTGCACCCGGGCGGGTTCGCGCACGGCCCCCAGCCGGCGGCGATGGAGGCGTCCATCGGCGTGGAGTACTTCGACGAGTCCGCGGTCATGGTCGACACCTTCCGGCCGCTGGACCTCGGCGAGGCCGCAATCGCCAGCGAGGACCCGGCGTACGCCTGGACGTGGGCGGGCCGTGGGCCCGAGTCCGGTGGGGACGCGGTCTTCTCGAACTCCTGAACCAGGTCCACCCGGCAGGAGACTCAGGCTCAGTGCTCCTCGATCACCGCGTGCAGGAAAGCCTTGGTGCGCTCGTTCTGCGGCTCGCTGAAGATCCGGTCGGGTGGGCCCTCCTCGACGACCTGGCCGTGGTCGAACATCAGCACCCGGTGCGAGACGTCGCGGGCGAAGCGCATCTCGTGGGTGACGATCAGCATGGTGATGTCGGTGTCGCGGGCGAGGTCGCGCAGCACGCCGAGGACGTCGTTGATCAGCTCCGGGTCCAGGGCCGAGGTGACCTCGTCGAGCAGCAGCACCTTCGGCTGCATCGCCAGGGCCCGCGCGATGGCGACCCGCTGCTGCTGGCCACCGGACAGTGAGGCCGGATAGCTGTCGGCCTTGCTGTCGAGGCCGACCAGCGACAGCAGCTCGCGAGTACGCTCCACGGCCTGGTCCTCGGGTATGCCGAGCACCCGGATCGGTGCCTCGGTGATGTTGTCGAGGACCTTCTTGTGCGGGAACAGGTTGAAGTGCTGGAACACCATGCCGAGCTGTCCGCGCACCTGTCGCAGGTGCTTCTCGTCGGCCTTGACCGTCTTCCCCTTGCGCTCCATGTGCCACAAGGGCTGCTCGCCGACGAAGATGTGGCCGCCATCCGGTCGCTCCAGTGTCATCAGCAGCCGCAGGATCGTGGTCTTGCCGGACCCGCTCGGGCCGATGATCGAGACGCGCTCGGCCGGCGCGACCCTCAGCTCGAGGTCGTTGAGCACGACGAGGTCGCCGTACGCCTTGCGGACGCCCTCGAAACGGACGCCGGCACCTTCCGTACGGGCTACGCCAACTACTTCGGCACTCATGTGTGGGCTCCTCGCATGCGCACTCAGTTCCCTCCGCCTGGCCCTATCCCCGGCCCGGCATGCTGATGAACTTCCAGAGCTGGATTCCTCCAGGCCTTTCCATTCTGCGAACGAGAAGGGAGGAGAGGAAACTCAGGATGATGAAGAACATGCCCGCGGCCACGATGGGCTCGGTGTACTTGTAGGTCTGGCTGCCGATGTTGGTGACCACGCCCATCATCTCCAGCACACCGATGACCAGCAGCTGGGGCGTGTCCTTGAACATCGAGATCAGGTAGTTCCCCAGTGCGGGGAGCACCGGGGGAATGGCCTGCGGAAGGATGATCCGCCGCCAGGTGTCGGCCTGGGAGAGGTTCAGCGCGCGGGCGGCCTGCCACTGTCCCGACGGGACGCCGTCGATGCCCGCGCGGTACACCTCGGCGGTGTAGGCGGAGTACTGGATGCCGATGACGATGATCCCGGACACGAACGGGCTGAGCTTGAACAGCCCGTACTCGGGGAAGACGTAGAAGAAGAACAGCGCCTGCAGCAGCAGGGGCGTGTTCACGATGAAGTCGCGGACGAACCGGATCGACCACCGCACCACCCGGAACCGCGACCGGCGCAGCAGCTCGATGAGCAGCCCGAGCAGCATGGCGATGCCGGTGCCCGCCAGGGTGAGCTCGACGGTGACCTCGAGACCCTTGGCCACTTTCGGCAGGATCGAGACGAAGAAGCTCCAGTCGAACATGGCGCCTACGCCCCGACCATCGCGCCGATGTCCCGACCGCGCTTCATGCGTCGTTCGGCGAACCGGAACAGCTGGTTGATGACCGTGTTGATGATGTAGTAGCCGATCAGTGCCTCACCGGCGTACCGGAGCCACTCCCCGTTGAGCTCGACGACGTTCTGGCTGGCCTTGGTGAGGTCGGTGAGGCCGATGATCGACACCAGCGCGGTGGCCTTGCACAGCTGCACCGTCAGTACGTTGATCGGCGGCAGCATCGCCATCACGGCCTGGGGGACGATGATCCTGCGCAGGCGCAGCGAGGGGCTCATGTTCAGCGCGATCGCCGCCTCGGTCTGGCCAGGGGGCACGGCCAGCACCGCGCCACGGACCACCTCGGCCTCGTACCCCCCGATGTTGAGCGACAGCGCGATGACGGCTCCCGTGGTCACCGGCAGGGTGATGTTGAATAGTGTGGGCAGGGCGAAGATGAAGAAGTAGAGGATCACCAGCTCCGAGGCGCCGCGGAACACCTCGGTGTACAGGCGCGCGACGAACCGCACCACCATGATCCGCGAGAGCATCGCCGTCCCTGCTATCAGGGCGACTGCGAAGCCGAGCAGACCCGAGATGACCGTGAGCTCGATCGTGGTCAGCGCGCCTGCGCCGAGTGTGCCCAGGAAGTGCATCGCGAGGCCCGCCGCCCCGGGTCAGCTGGTCTTGCCCAGCTCTGCCGCCGTGTGCTTCTTGGCCTCGTCGACCTGCTGCTTGGTGAAGCCGAACTTCTTCACGATCGGGTAGACCTTGTCGGCCTTCTGCAGCTTGTGCAGCTCCTTGGTGAACGCGTTCCGGAGGGCCTGCTGGTCCTTGCGGAACTGGAAGGCGCCGCAGCTGTAGATCGTCTTGCCCTTGATCACCGGGTTGAAGCCCTTGAGCGCCTGCAGCTGCCCCCCGCCGGAGGTCTTGACCAGGTCTCGCACTGTGTTGTCGGTCAGCGAGAACGCGTCCGCACGGCCGGTCTTGACGGCCTGCACCATCGACTGGTTGTCGCTGACGATCACCAGTCGGCTCTTCGGGATCCCGCTCTGCTGCGCGTAGGTCAACTCGGTCGCTCCGGACTCGACCGCCAGCTTCGCCTTGGGGTTCTTCGCGATCGACCGGTAGTCCGACAGGTGCAGCGGGTTGCCCTTCTTGACCCCGAGGTCCTCGAAGACGCAGTAGTCAGGGTCGGCGTAGAGAACCTGCTTGGCGCGCTCGGGGGTGATGGACGCGGCACCGGCCGTCATGTCGAAGCGATTGGCGATCAGGCCCGGGATCAGCCCGTTGAAGTCGACCACCTTGAAGGTGTACTTGTGGATGCCGAGGTTGCCCAGGATGACCTTCGCCAGCTCCGGAGCCTCCCCGGTCACCTTCCCCGAGCTGTCCTTGTAGTCGTACGGCTTCTCGTTGGCGAAGCCGATCGTGATGCCGTTGGACTTGAAGTCACTGAGGCTGCCGCCGCCGCCGCCGCCACTCCCACTGCCGCACCCCGCGAGCGCGAGCGTGCCGGCGATCGCCACCGCGGCCAGGCCCGCCACGGGTCGCCACCGTCGATTGCTCGATCGGCCGTTCCGTAGTTCCTGTGACGACTGGCCGTTCAGCATGAGGGCTCGCCTTCCGTGTGCGTGGGCACGCCGGGGGCCTCCGGAATGCACGGGCCGCACCTGCGGCTCCCGGCCTTGTCTTGACAGGACCGTAGCAGTATCCGGCTGTCCCTGAGGGGAATCGTGGCCGGGTCGTGATGTTGTCGCAGGACCGGCGATCGGAGGGTTACTGTCCGTTCATGCCGACCTGGATCGCGTTCCTTCGGGCCGTGAACGTGGGTGGCCGCCCGTTTCCGATGGCGGAGCTGCGTGACCTGCTCACCGAGGAGGGCTACGACGACGTACGCACCCACATCCAGACCGGGAACGTACGGCTCGACAGCCCGATCCGGTCACCGCGCAAGCTGGCCACGGCGCTGGAGTCGGTGCTCGTGGCGAACCGCGGCTTCGACGTACCGACCGTCGTGTTCAGCCCACACGAGCTGCGCCGGGTGGCTGACGATGCCGACGAGATCGCCGAGGAGCATCCGCCGGGTTTCGGCCACTACGTGGAGCTGCTCCGGGAGGCGCCGGGGGTGGAGGGCGCTCGGGTCATCGAGGGCCGCGACCTGCCCGGCCAGCGGGCCGTGGTGCGCGGCCGCGCCGTACACCTGCTGTTCGACATCCCCTACCACAAGGCGAAGGGCCCCGACGCCGCGGTGAAGCGGGCGATGGGGGTCTCCACCAACCGGAACGCGAAGGTGGTCCGGGCGCTGGCCGAGAGGTGGGGCGAGGACGAGTGATCCCCTGGCCGGGGGGTGAGCTCGACAACGTTGACAGTGCAACTGTCACCGTCGACCATGTCGCCATGTACCCGGGAACCTGGGCGAGGACGGCCCCCGACAAGGCAGCGCTGGTCATCGACGACACCGGCGAGACGCTGACCTACGCGCAGCTGGAGGAGAACAGCCTCCGGCTGGCCCACGTGCTCGCGCACGCCGGGTTGGGCCCCGGCGACGTGGTGGCGCTGCTCAGCGACAACGCGCTGCAGGCCTACGAGGTCTACTGGGCGGCGATGCGGTCGGGGCTCTACATCACGGCGGTCAACCACAACCTGGGCACCGACGAGGCCCGCTACATCCTCGACGACTGCGGGGCCAGGGCCCTGGTCGTCTCGGCGAGCAAGCGGGACCTGGTCGAGTCGATGGCGGTCGAGGTTCCGACGCGGCTGGCCTTCGGGGGGCGCGTGGCCGGCTTCGCGTCGTACGACGAGGCGCTGGCGGGAGCGGGCACCGAGCCGCTCGCCGACCAGCCGCACGGCGACGACTTCCTCTACTCCTCGGGCACCACCGGGCGACCCAAGGGCATCAAGCTCCCGCTGCCCGACATGCAGGTCGACGAGCCGGGCTATCCCTACGTGGCGATCTTCTCCGCGCTCTACGGCATGGACGCCGACGCGGTCTACCTGTCGCCGGCGCCGGTCTACCACGCGGCGCCGCTGCGGTTCATGGGCGTGGTGCACGCGGTCGGCGGCACCGTGGTGATGACGAAGCGGTTCGACGCCGAGCAGTTCCTCGCCGCGGTGCAGAGGTATCGCGTGACGCACACCCAGGTGGTGCCGACCATGTTCGTCCGGCTGCTGAAGCTGCCCGAGCGGGTGCGGGCGGCGTACGACACCAGCTCGCTGCGGTACGTCGTCCATGCCGCGGCGCCGTGCCCGGTCGAGGTGAAGCGGCAGGTGATCGAGTGGCTCGGCCCGGTGGTCTACGAGTACTTCGCGAGCACCGAGGCCAACGGGGGCACCCAGATCGACAGCACCGAGTGGCTGGCCCACCCGGGGTCGGTCGGCAAGCCGTTGCTCGGGGTCCCGCACATCTGCGACGAGGACGGACGTGAGCTGGCGCCGGGAGAGGTCGGCACGATCTACTTCGAGAAGGATGACGAGCCGTTCCGCTACCACAACGACCCGGCGAGGACCGCCGCCACCCGCCATCCGCAGCACCAGGGCTGGACCACCGTCGGCGACCTCGGCTACCTGGACGACGACAGCTACCTGTTCCTGACCGACCGCAAGGCATTCATGATCATCAGCGGCGGGGTCAACATCTACCCGCAGGAGGTCGAGGACCTGTTCAGCCTGCACCCCCGGGTGGCCGACATCGCGGTCATCGGGGTGCCCGACGAGGAGATGGGGGAGCGCGTGGTCGCCTACGTGCAGCCGGCGGGCCCGGCCGACGGGCTCGCCGAGGAGCTGGCGTCGTACGCCCGTGAGCGGATCGCGCACTTCAAGGTGCCCCGTGAGTTCCTCGTGACCGAGGACCTGCCGCGCACGCCCACGGGCAAGCTGGTCAAGGGCGATCTGAAGAGCCGGTACGCCGGAGCAGCCCGATGAGCGGCCTGGAGGTCCGCCTCGAGGACAACGCCCTGTGGCTGCGGCTGAACCGCCCCGACCACTACAACGCGCTCAACGGCGAGCTGCTTGTCGGGCTGGTCACCGAGCTGCGTGCCGCCGGGACCCGGGACGACGTACGCGTCGTGGTGGTCACCGGTGCCGGTGCCGCCTTCAGCGCGGGTGCGGACCTGGAGGGCGACCGGCCCCAGGACGCCTACGACGCGAGCTCGGTCCAGGCCGCCAGCGAGCTGGTCCGCACGGTCACCGGCCTGGGCAAGCCGGTGGTGTGCGGGCTGAACGGGATCGCGGCCGGCGTGGGGATGTCGCTGGCGCTGGCCTGCGACCTGGTCGTCGCCGACGACACGGCCGGGCTCACCCTGGCCTTCTCCAGGATCGGGCTGATGCCGGACGGGGGCGCCACCTCCACCGTGGCCGCATCGGTCGGCCGCGCCCGTGCGATGCGGCTGGCACTCACCTCCGACCTGCTCACCGCCACCGAGGCGTACGACGCCGGGCTGGTGACGCACGTGTTCGCCCACGACGCCTACGAGGACGAGCTCCGCCGGGTGGTGCGCAGACTCGCCGCCGGCCCGCCGCTGGCCTTCGCCGCCACCAAGCGGGCCATCAACGGCGCCACCCTGACAGGCCTCGAGGACGCCTTCGACCGGGAGCTCGCCGACCAGCCCCGGCTGCTGCGCACCGAGGACGTGACCGAGGGCATGCGTGCCTTCCTCGACAAGCGCCGCCCGACCTTCCGCGGCCGTTGAATTGGGGAAAATTCCCCGTCGAGATGGGTGATATGACCCGTCGAGATGGGGGATGTGACCCCTTGAGTTGCGGCTCGTGCCCGGATGGTCCGATGCGGTGCCCTGAATCCCGAACTCAACCGATCACACGACGCCCAGGGCAACGCGGCATACGGCACATGTCACCGAAGTCAACGGTGCATATGGTCGAAGTGAACGGGAAATATCACCGAAGTCAACGGGCCGTGGGGGCCAGGGCGATGCCGGCGGCGCGCATCTCCTCGAGGGCGGCGTCGGTGGTCCGGGGAGCGACTCCGGCGGAGAGCTCCTGCACCAACCGGGTGTGGAAACCGGCCCGGGCCGCGTCGAGGGCGGTGGCGCGGACGCAGTAGTCGGTGGCCAGGCCGCACACGTCGACGCTGGACACGTCGTGGCCGCGGAGCCAGTCGGACAACGGGGTGCCGTCGGTGGTGCGTCCCTCGAACCCGGAGTACGCCGCCTCGTGTTCGCCCTTGAGGAAGACCGCATCGAAGGGCTGGGGGTCCAGGTTCGGGTGGAAGGCCTCGCCGTCGGTGCCGACGCGGCAGTGCACCGGCCACGACTCGGCGTAGTCGGGCTCGGTGCCGGGGGCCGCCCAGTGGTCCCCCGGGTCGATGTGGTGGTCCTTGGTGGCCACCACCACGTCGTACGACGGGGCCTCCGGGTCCTGACGAGTCCAGTGGTGCAACAGCTCGGAGATCCGCGCGGCCACCCGCGCGCCCCCGGTCACCGGCATCGAGCCGCCCTCGCAGAAGTCGTTCTGTACGTCGACCACGATCAGCGCGTGCCCCATGACGGCAGGCTACCGGGGGCTGTGTTCAGATGAAGCCATGCATCCCCCGACCGGACCGTCCGGCCGACCCGTCTACCTCCATGTCGGCGCCCCGAAGACCGGCACCACCAACCTGCAGCAGCGACTGCGGCTCAACGCCGACAACCTGGCCGACCACGGCCTGTTCGTCCCGCGGGGTACGGCGTGGGACCGGCCGGGCACCGACCTGCACTTCCGGGCCGCGCTGGACCTGCTCGGGCAGGACTGGGGCGGCCTGCCGGGCCACGCCCAGGGCGCCTGGCCCAGGCTGGTGCGCCAGGTACGTCGACAGCGCGGCACGGCCGTGATCAGCCACGAGGTGCTCGCCCCGGCCCCACCTGGGGCCATCGAGCGGGTGAGGGCCGACCTCGCCGGTCGCGAGATCCACGTCATCTACACCGCGCGCGACCTCGCCCGCGCCCTTCCCGCGGCCTGGCAGGAGAGCCTCAAGCAGGGCCGGGCGTGGACCTTCCGGAAGTTCCTGGCCAGGGCCCGCAGGGGCCGGCTCTGGTTCATGCGCAGCTTCGACCTCCCCCGGGTGCTGCAGGCGTGGGGTGCCGACCTGCCGCCGGAGCACGTCCACCTGGTGGTGATGCCCCGCCCCGGTGCCGAGCCGGAGCTGCTGTGGCAGCGGTTCTGCCAGGCCCTGCAGCTCGATCCCGCCGCGGCACCACGGCGGGCCCACCACACCAATGCCTCGCTCGGTGTCCCCGAGGCCCAGCTGCTGCGCCTGCTCAACCGCAGGGTCGGGGGTCGTGCGCACCGGCGCGACCCCCGCTACCACCACCTGGTGAGCAACCTGGTCGCCGAGAAGGTCCTGGTGCACAGGCAGTCACCGCGGGTGCAGCTGCCGCCGGGCGCGCAGCCGTGGGTCGGCGAGCTCACCGCCGAGTGGAGCGAGTGGGTACGCCGCAGCGGCATCGACGTGATCGGCGACCTCGACGAGCTTGCCCCGGCGCCGACCGACGCCGCGGCGTGGATGGACCCCGACCGGCTGCGCCCGCGGCAGACGCTGGGCGCGGCCCTGGACGCGCTCGTGGCCACGGTGGACGAGGCGGCGGCGCGGAAGCGCCCCCTGCCCGAGCGGGTGCGCAAGCGGGTCACCCAGCGCTGGGTGGAGGAGGACTAGGAGCTTCCGCCGCCGCGGACGATCTCGAGCGGGATGACCGGGTCGCCCTTCTGCAGGTGGCGGGACGTGAACGGCAGCTCGTCGACCGAGGTGCGGTGCCGCTCCCGGGCCGTGTCCAGTGGCTCCCGGCCCACCACCTGCCCGCCGCGCACCAGCGGCACCAGCAGCGGCCGGTCGTGCTCGCCGTACGCCGGCATGGCGTCGATGCCGATCACCTCGGCCTCGGCGGTCCCGTCGGCGTTGCGGCGGCGGACGGCGTACTTCCGGCCACCGATGCTGGTCTTCTCGCTGCTCTTCTTGGCGACGTCGACCATGGCGCCGTCGGACCCCTCGTGCGCGACCAGCTTGTAGACGAAGCCGCAGGTCGGATGGCCGCTGCCCACGACCACCTGGGTGCCCACGCCGTAGCCGTCGACCGGGGCAGCCCCGAGCGCGGCGATCGCGTACTCGTCGAGGTCGGAGGTCACCACGACGCGGGTCTGCGTCGCTCCGAGCCGGTCCAGCTGCTCGCGGACCTGGCGGGCCAGCAGGCCCAGGTCGCCGGAGTCGATCCGGACCGCGCCCAGCTCCGGGCCGGCGACCTCGACGCCCAGCCGGACCGCCTCGGCGACGTCGTAGGTGTCGACCAGGAGGGTGGTGCCGGACCCGAGCGACTCGACCTGGGCGCGGAACGCGTCGGACTCGGAGTCGTGCACCAGCGTGAACGCGTGGGCGCTCGTGCCGCCGGTGGGGACGCCGTACCGGCGGCCGGCCGCGAGGTTGGAGGTGGTCGCGAAGCCGGCGACGTACGCCGCCCGGGCGCACGCCACCGCCGCCTCCTCGTGCGTACGCCGCGACCCCATCTCGATGCACGGCCGGTCGCCCGCGGCACGGGTCATCCGGGAGGCCGCCGAGGCGATCGCGGAGTCGTGGTTGAGGATCGACAGCGTCAGGGTCTCCAGCAGCACGGCCTCGCCGAAGTCGGCCTCGACCACCAGCACCGGCGACTGCGCGAAGTAGGCCTCGCCCTCGGGATAGCCCCAGATGTCGCCGCGGAAACCGAAGTCGGCCAGCCAGTCCAGGGTGCGGTCGTCGACCACCCGGTGCTCGCGCAGGAACGCCAGCTCGTCCTCGCCGAACCGGAACCGCTCGAGCGCGTCGAGCAGCCGGCCGGTGCCGGCCACCACGCCGTAGCGTCGGCCGCCGGGCAGCCGGCGGGCGAACAGCTCGAACACCGATCGCCGGTGGGCCGCCCCGGAGGCCAGGCTGCCCTGCAGCATGGTGAGCTCGTAGTGGTCGGTCAGCAGGGCCGTGGACTGGTCGGGCTGGTCGGTATGGCTCGGCACACGTCTAATCTAGAGGGGTGTCCACCAGACCCGTCGAGCTCGACCAGCCACAGGCCGAGGACCTCACGGCGCGTGCGCACCCGTGGGTCACGATCGTGTGGAACGACCCGGTCAACCTGATGTCCTACGTGACCTTCGTGTTCCGGCAGTACTTCGGCTATCCCCGGAACAAGGCGGAGAAGCTGATGCTGGAGGTCCACCATGACGGGAGGTCGGTGGTCTCCGCCGGCACCCGCGAGAAGATGGAGCGCGACGTCCAGGGCATGCACGAGTACGGCCTGTGGGCGACGATGCAGCGCGAGGACGCCTGAGTCCGAGCTGAGCAGGTCCCCGCGAGCAACACCCGACCCCCGACCCCGACCCCCCACACCTCACATGGCGATCTCGCACGGCTTCCGGCGCCACCGCCGCACGCACACCTGCACGGCGAGCTTCTCTGCCTTCGAGGCCGACCTGCTGCGTTCGCTGGCGGCCCAGATCGTCGAGCTGCTGCGCAGCGAGTCGGCCACCTCCGAGGGCGTCGCCGGGACCGACCCGCTGGAGCAGCTGGTGGACCTCTCGGACTCGACCGAGGAGCCGGAGGACCCCGTGCTGGCACGGCTGCTCCCCACGGCGTACCCGGACGACGAGGAGGCTGCCGCCGACTTCCGGCGGTTCACCGAGGGCGCCCTGCGCAACGGCAAGGTCGCCGACGCGAGCCTGGTGATCCGCACCCTGGAGGAAGCCGGTCTCTCCGACGGGCCGGAGGCCGGCGTGCCGGTGGAGGTGGAGCTCGACCGGGAGGCCGGCATGGGCTGGATGCGGGCGCTGACCGACATCCGGCTGGCACTGGCAACCCGGCTGGGTGTTGAGGATGACGACGAGGACTCCTGGCGAGACCTTGCGGAGCAGGACCCCCGGGGACAGGTGCACGACATCTACCAGTGGGTGGGGTTCTTGCAGGAGACCCTCGTCGAGGCGCTGGGCTGAGCCGGGACTCTGGCTGGGCCGCGCCGAGTACGCCGTGAGGCTTGTGCGCGACCACGTCCTGTGCGAACGTGACTCAGTTCACAACACTCGTGTGCCTGTGCGGAGGTTCTCGTGTCTGGTTGGTCGCCCCGTCCCTACCGTCTCCGGGTGACGCGCCCGGTCGTCCTGGCCGTGGTGGCCGTCCTGGTCGCGCTCGGCCTCGCCGTGCCGGGTACGGCGCTGGCGCTCGGCCACGGGCCACGGCCAGTGCCGCCACCGCCGGAGCACCCGACCAGCGCCGACCAGATCCAGAACATCGGGCAGGTCGCCGCGGCGATCAAGGCCTACTACGGCGACACCGTCACCGACCAGGTGGACCCGGTCACCACCGATGGCAAGGACGTGCCGTTGCACACCTACGGCCAGGACAGCGCGTACGTGCATGAGATGGCCGGCATCGAGCGGCATGCCGAGCGCTATCTGGGCCACGCCGGCCTGTCGGCCCGGAGCGGCACCGATGCGAAGAAGGCGATCCTGCTCGACGTCGACGACACCACGCTGAACACCTACAGCTACGAGATCTACGCCAACTTCGGCTACAACCCGGACGACAACGCAGCGTTCGTCAACGACGCGATCTTCCCCGAGGTGCCGGGGATGCCCGAGCTGGTGAAGCAGGCGGCCAACGAGGGCTACGCGGTGTTCTTCCTCACGGGTCGCCCGGACGACCAGAGGCCCGGCACCGAGAAGAATCTCACCGACGTCGGCTACCCGGTCGTCCCCAATGCCGACCCGGACAACTCCGACAACGTCTACCTCAAGGGCGAGTCCAAGCCGTGGATCACCTGCGACACCGAGGGCGACGCGCACTGCACCACCATCGAGCGCAAGTCCGAGACCCGGCGGCACATCGAGCGGGACCTCGGCTACGACATCGTGGCCAACTTCGGGGACCAGTACAGTGATCTCGAGGGCGGGTACGCCGACCGGACGGTCAAGCTGCCGAACCCGATGTACTACCTGCCCTGAACGGGGGCACACCAGACCACTTGCCCGGACACTGCCCGGGACCGTCTGCCTTTTCGGCAGGTGGTCCCGGGCAGGTTGGTCTTCGCTCCCCGCATACGCTGGAGCACGTGCTCACCATCGACCAGGCGACGTACGACGCGATCGTCGCGCACGCGAAGCGGGACCACCCCGATGAGGCGTGCGGCATCGTGGCGGGCGCGGAGGGCAGCGACACCCCGGCACGCCACGTCCCGATGGTCAACGCCGCGGGCAGCCCGACCTTCTACGAGTTCGACTCCACCGAGCTGCTCGAGCTGTACAAGGACATGTGGCGTCGCGACGAGGAGCCGGTGGTGATCTACCACTCCCACACCGCGACCGAGGCCTACCCCAGTCGCACCGACATCGGCCTGGCCAACGAGCCGGGCGCCCACTACGTGCTGGTGAGCACCCGGGAGCACGGGAATAACCACGGCCCTGTCGAGTTCAGGTCCTACAGGATCGTCGACGGCGAGGTGACTGAGGAAGAGGTCCACGTCGGCGCCGCCCCCGAGGCGACCGCGATCGAGAGCGAGAGAGGTTGACCATGGCCATCGAGGTCCGCATCCCCACGATCCTGCGCAACTACACCGACGGCGAGAAGGCCGTGCAGGGCTCCGGCGACACCCTCGCCCAGCTGGTGGAGGACCTGGAGGCCAACCACCCGGGCATCCGCGAGCGGCTGCTCGAGGATGGTGATGACGGCAGCGAGATCCGGCGGTTCGTCAACGTCTACGTCAACGACGAGGACGTCCGGTTCACCGGTTCGCTCGACACCGGGCTCAGCGACGGCGACCAGGTGGTCATCCTGCCGGCGGTGGCCGGGGGGTCACGCTGAGGTGAGGTTCGACTCCCTGCTCGACACCGTCGGAGGGACACCGCTGGTCGGGCTGCCCCGGCTGTCCCCGTCCCCGGACGTGCGGCTGTGGGCCAAGCTGGAGGACCAGAACCCGACGGGTTCGGTCAAGGACCGTGCCGCGCTGAAGATGGTCGAGGTCGCCGAGAAGGACGGCACGCTGCGGCCCGGTTGCACGATCCTGGAGCCGACCAGCGGGAACACCGGCATCTCGCTGGCGATGGCGGCCCGGCTGAAGGGCTACCGGCTGGTGTGCGTGATGCCGGAGAACACCTCCGAGGAGCGGCGCCAGCTGCTGCGGATGTGGGGCGCCGAGATCGTCTCCTCCCCGGCCGAGGGCGGCTCCAACGAGGCGGTGCGTCGGGCCAGGCAGGTCGCCGAGGAGCACCCCGACTGGGTGATGCTCTACCAGTACGGCAACCCGGCCAACGCGCTCGCCCACTACGAGGGCACCGCACCGGAGGTGCTCGCGGACCTGCCGGGGGTCACCCACTTCGTGGCCGGTCTGGGCACCACCGGCACGCTGATGGGAGCGGGCCGGTACTTCCGTGAGCACCGGCCCGAGGTGCGCATCGTCGCCGCCGAGCCCCGCTACGGCGAGCTGGTCTACGGGCTGCGCAACCTCGACGAGGGGTTCGTCCCCGAGCTGTACGACGCCGCCCTGATCGACGCCCGGTTCTCGGTCGGCCCCCGCGACGCCGTACGCAGGGTGCGGGAGCTGCTCGACGCCGAGGGCATCTTCGCCGGGATCTCCACGGGCGCGATCCTGCACGCCGCCCTCGCCCAGGCCGCGAAGTCGGTGCGGGCGGGGGAGCGGGCCGACATCTGCTTCGTGGTCGCCGACGGGGGCTGGAAGTACCTGTCCACCGGCGCCTACGAGGGCACCATCGACGAGGCCGAGGAGCGGCTCGAGGGCCAGCTCTGGGCCTGATCGGGCCGGGGCCGGAGGTCCTGCCCGCGGACAGCCGGTGACTCCCCGGGACGGCTGGGTTACCGTGACCCGGTGATCCTCGCTCTGCTCGTCAACGGCGCTTCGCCCACTCGGTCACGAGGAGCAAGCTCCTCGGACGCTCGCTGTTCGGCGCTGCGCGCCTCAACGCTCGCTCGCTCGGCACCAGCCCGAGCAAGCTCGGCTCGGCCTCACTCACTCGCGTAGGCTCACGCCGTGCGGGAGATCGTCGTCTTCAGTGGCAACGCCCATCGTCCTCTCGCCCGCGGCATCTGCGACCGGCTCGGGGTCCCGCTGTCGAGCGTCGACATCCAGCGGTTCAGCAACGACTGCCTGCAGGCCCAGCTGCAGGCCAACTGCCGCCAGCGGGACGTGTACGTCGTCCAGCCGCTGGTGCCGCCGACGCAGGAGCACCTGATGGAGCTGCTGCTGATGATCGACGCGGCGCGGGGAGCCTCGGCCGCGCAGATCACCGCCGTGGTGCCGCACTACTCCTACGCCCGCTCGGACAAGAAGGACTCCTCGCGGATCTCGCTGGGCGGCCGGCTGGTGGCCGACATGCTGGCGACAGCCGGTGTCGACCGGGTGCTCACCATGGCCCTGCACGCCCCGCAGGTGCACGGCTTCTTCTCGGTGCCGGTGGACCAGCTCACCGCGCTGGGCATCCTTGCCGATCACTTCCTCGCCACCGACCTGACCGACTCGGTGGTCGTCTCACCGGACCTGGGCAACGCCAAGGCCGCCACCCAGTTCTCCCGGCTCCTGGGCCTTCCGGTGGCCGCCGGGAGCAAGCAGCGGCTGGCCGACGACCGGGTGGTGATCGAGGAGATCGTCGGCGACGTGGCCGGGAAGCGGGCCATCGTGCTCGACGACGAGGTCGCGACCGGCGGGTCGATCGTGGAACTGCTCGACCGGCTGGCCGATCGGGGGTGCGCGGAGGTCTCCGTGGCCTGCACCCACGGCCTGTTCGTCGGCAAGGCGGTGGAGCGGCTGCGCGCACACCCGCGGGTCCGCGAGGTGGTCAGCACCGATACCGTCCCGCCGCCGACCAACTGGCCCGAGCTGCGGGTGCTGTCGGTGGCCGCCCTGTTCGCCGAGGCGATCGCGCGTGTGCACGCCGGTGAGTCGGTGAGCAGCCTGTTCGACGGGGTGGATCCCTCGCTGGCGCCGCCGCCGCAGCAGCAGCTCCCGTTCGCCTGAGGAGGCTCGCCGGGTGTTCCTCGCTTGGCTCGTCAACGGGCCTTGGGCCACTCGGCCTCGACAGCTTGTCTGCTCGGGCACTCGCGTAACCTCGGCCCGTGCTCGTCCTCCAGTACGTCCTCGGTGCCCTGTGCGTCCTGGTCGCGGTGTGGCTGCTGGTCATGATCGCTCGCGACCGCGTGCCCGGGGACGCGGTGGACGTCGCCCTCGTGCTGGTCGAGCTCGGCCTGGTGGTCCAGCTGGTGCTCGGCATCATCCGGTTGTCGGACCCGCACCCGGGGGTGTCGGTCCCGACGTACGTCGGCTACCTGGTGGGCTCGCTCCTCATCCTGCCCGCGGCCTGGGTGTGGTCACAGGCCGAGCGCACCCGCGCGGGCACGGCCGTGCTGCTGGTCGGGGTGCTGATCGTGCCGTTCCTGTTCTTCCGGCTCAGCCAGGTCTGGAGCCTGCATGCCTGATCCCGACCGCGGCGTGCAGCAGCAGGACGACCGGGACGGCCCCCCGGCGCGCAGCAGGCTCAACCAGAACCTCGGCCGGGTGCTGGTGTTCGTCTACGGCGTCATGGCGCTGAGCGCGACCGGGCGCTCCAGCGTGCAGCTGTCCACGAAGTTCTCCGAGGCGCCGGTCGCCTACGCGCTCTCCGGCCTGGCCGCAGTGGTCTACATCCTCGCGACCTGGGGGCTGGCCACCGAGCGTCGGCGGGTCGCGTGGGTGGCGGTCACCATCGAGATGGTCGGCGTCCTGGCGGTCGGCACCACCAGCGTGTTCCTGGCCCAGGACTATGCCGACGCCACGGTCTGGTCCGACTACGGCGACGGCTACGGCTGGGTGCCGCTGGTCCTGCCCATGCTCGGGCTGTGGTGGCTGTGGCACACCCGCCCGCGCGACCGGGACGCACCGGCCGCGGAGTAGGCCTGGCCGAACAGACCGACGTACGAGTGTGACGCGCGGAACATGCCGGCCGCGTGAGTTGTGTCGCGGATGACAGCCTTCGGGCTCCGCGGGAACTAGCCTTGGCTCCCATGGCGGCGGCTCCGATCGGTGTGTTCGACTCGGGCTTCGGTGGGCTCACCGTGGTCCGGGCCGTGATCGACCAGCTGCCGAACGAGTCCGTGCTCTACCTCGGCGACACCGCGCGGCAGCCCTACGGCACCAAGCCGATCGGGGAGGTCCGCGAGTACGCCCTGGAGTGCCTGGACCTGCTGGTCTCCCGCGGCGTGAAGATGGTGGTGATCGCCTGCAACTCCGCCAGTGCCGCGATGCTGCGCGACGCCCGGGAGCGGTACGACGTACCCGTGGTCGAGGTGATCCTCCCGGCCACCCGGCGGGCCGTCGCCGCCACGCGCAACGGGCGGATCGGGGTGATCTGCACCGCGGCCACCGCGGACTCGATGGCCTACGAGGACGCCTTCGCCGCGGCCCCGCAGGTGAGCCTCTCGACCCGGGCGTGCCCCCGGTTCGTCGAGTTCGTCGAGTCCGGTGTGACCGGGGGCGAGGAGCTGCTCGACGCCGCCCACGAGTACCTAGACCCGCTGGTGGCCGACCAGGTCGACACCCTGATCCTCGGTTGCACGCACTACCCGCTGCTGACCGGCGTGATCTCCTACGTGATGGGCAACCGGGTGACCCTGGTCAGCAGCGCCGAGGAGTGCGCCAAGGACGTCTACCGGGTGCTGGCCGGCAACGACCTGACCGGGCCGGCGCAGACCCCCGAGCACCGGTTCCTGACCACCGGCCAGCCCGAGGAGTTCGCCCGCATCGGCCACCGGTTCCTGGGCCCGGAGCTGGTCGGGGTCTCCCAGTACGCCGGCGGCCGCGCGTTCGGGTCGGTGATGAGTCCGTGAGGCTGACCGTGGTCGGCTGCTCCGGCTCCTATCCGGGGCCGGACTCCCCGGCCAGCTGCTACCTGGTCGAGGCGACCTCCGGCGAGCGCACCTGGCGGCTGCTGCTCGACCTCGGCAACGGTGCACTGGGGGCCCTGCAGCGGTACGTCGACCCCCTCGACGTCGACGCGGTGCTGCTCAGCCACCTCCACGCCGACCACTGCATCGACCTGACCAGCTACTACGTGCTGCGCAAGTACCATCCGACCGGCCCCCAGCCGCCGATCCCTGTGTACGGGCCGGACGGCACCCCGGGGCGGCTGGCCCGTGCCTACGACCTGCCCAAGCAGCCCGGCATGCGCGCGGAGTTCACCTTCCACCCGTACCCGGCGGGCGAGTTCGAGATCGGCCCGTTCCGGATCGAGGCGATCGGGGTCGAGCACCCGGTTCCTGCCTACGCCCTCCGGGTCCGCGCGGACGGCCGGCTGCTGGCGTACTCCGGTGACACCGGGGTCTGCGACGGGCTGTTCCGGGCCGCCCGGAACGCCGACCTGTTCCTGTGTGAGGCGTCCTTCGTGGCGGACGGGCCCAACCCGACCGGCCTGCACCTGACCGGTGCCGAGGCCGGCCGCGCGGCCACCGGGGCAGGCGCCCAGCGCCTGTTGCTGACCCATGTCCCGCCGTGGCACGACGCCGAGGTGGTGCTGCACGAGGCCGGGCCGGAGTTCGGCGGCGAGCTGGCGCTGGCCCGGTCCGGCCAGGTGCACGGGGTCTGAGCCGGGCTGAGGAGCACGGGGCCTGTTTCGAGGCCCCCGCTTCGCTCGGGGGAGCTCGACCACCGAAGCTCGCACGCTCAACCTCCGGCCGGCGTACAGTCGGCCTGCATCGGGGTGACGAGGAGGGACCGATGGGCGACGGCAGCCGACTCGGGATCGAGGACATCGGGCAGCGCCGCGAGGCGCTGGAACGGCGGCACCGGCCCTGGCGCGCCCGCACCCTGGCCGGCCAGCTTGCGGAGGTGGCCGCGGCACATCCCGACCGGCCGTTCGTGGTCACCGGCGAGGACAGCTGGACCTACCGGCAGCTGGCCGAGTGGTCCCGGCGGCTGGCCCGCGGCCTGGTCGCCCACGGCGTCGAGCCTGGTGACCACGTGGCGGTCGTGCTGCCCAACGGCGCCGAGGCTGTCGCGCTCCGGTTCGCGGTGGCACTGGCCGGGGCGGTGACGGTGCCGGTCAACTTCCTGCTGCATGCCGAGGAGCTGGCCTACGTGCTCGCCCAGTCACGGGCGCGGGCGCTGGTCACCATGGACGAGTTCCGCGGCATCGACGAGCTCGGGGCGCTGGACCGGATCGCGCCCGGGTGGGACCGGGCCGGGCAGATCGGGACGCTGCCGGACCTGCGGCTGGTGGTCGCCGTGCCCCGGGAGGGCCGATCACCACGCGACGGCGTACTCGACCTCGACGGCCTTGCGCGGGAGCCCGACGACGGACTGGACGCCGAGCTCGACCGCCGCTCGGCCGCCGTCGACCCGCACGACACCGCGTCGGTCTTCTACACCTCCGGCACCACCGGCCGCGCCAAGGGCGTGCTCTCCACCCACGAGATGGAGCTGCGCAGTGGCTACGGCTCGGCCTACACCCGTGGCTTCGAGGACGGCCGGCGGATCTTCTTCGCGCTGCCGCTGCACCACGTGTTCGCGTACGTCGAGGGGCTGCTGGCCGCGATGTTCGTCGGCGGCTGCGTCGTCGTCGAGCCGGCGTTCGACCCCAAGGTCGCCCTGGAGTCCATCGAGCGGCACCGGGTCGGTGAGGCCCTGTTCGTCCCGACGATGAGCCTGGCGATCGTCGACACCGCCCGGCACGGCAGCTACGACCTCGGTGCGCTGCACTCGGTCATGTCCGCGGCCCAGTCCGCACCCGCCCGGCTGTGGCACGACCTGGAGGAGGTGCTCGGGCTGGAGCAGCTGGTCACGGCGTACGGCATGACCGAGACCTCGGCCGCGACCACGTTCACCCTGCCCGGTGACCGGGTCGACCAGCTCGTCGAGACGGTGGGGCGGCCCAAGCCCGGTGGCGCGGCGGGGGACCCGGGGCTGGACGGACTGCTGGCGACGTACCGGACGGTGGACTCCACCGGCACCCAGCTGCCCGCCGGGGAGGAGGGCGAACTGGTCGCCCGTGGCCCGATCGTCTCTGCCGGCTACTACGGCAAGCCCGAGGAGACCGCCGAGGCGACCCTGCCGGGCGGCTGGCTGCGGTCGGGCGACCTCGGCTACGTGCGCGAGGACGGCTACCTGGTGCTCACCGGACGGGCCAGGGACCTGTACAAGTGCGGCGGCGAGCTGGTCATGCCCACCGAGGTCGAGGACCGGCTCACCCGGCTGCCGGAGGTTGCCCAGGCACACGTGGTCGGCGTGCCCGACGAGCGGATGGGCGAGGTCGGCTGCGCCTGGATCGTCCCGGCCGAGGGCGCGGACCCGGCCCCCGAGGCGCTCACCGACTACTGTCGCAAGGAGCTGGCCCGCTTCAAGGTGCCGGCCCACGTGCTGTTCACCACCGCGGACCAGCTGCCGCTGACCGCCTCGGGGAAGGTGCAGAAGTTCAAGCTCGCCGGGCGGGCGACCGAGCAGCTCGGGCTGTAGCGGGTTGGCCTCCCAAGGACCGCGACGGCTCGGCGCTCAGCAGCGCAGCACGACCCGGCCGACCACGTCCCGCCGGGCGAGCATGCCCAGTCCCTCCGGGGCCTGCTCGAAGGGCAGCTCGGTGACCCGGGGCGCGACCACCCCTGCCCGGTGCAGCCGCACCAGTTCCTCGTGCACCCGACGCAGCAGGTCCGGGTCGCGTCGTCGGTAGAGGGCGAGGTGCAGCCCGACGACCGCGTAGTTGCGCAGTAGCACGTGGTTGACCGGTGCCGCCGGGATCGAGCCGCCGGTGAAGCCGACCGTGACCAGGCGTCCCTCGAACGCCACGCAGCGGCGCAGCCGGGCGAACAGCTCGCCGCCGACCACGTCGACCACGACGTCGACGCCCCGCCCGCCGGTGAGCCCACGGACCCGCTCGACGAGGCCCTCGTCGGCAGGGTCCAGCACTTCCTCGGCCCCGAAGCCCCGGCACGCAGCTGCCCTGTCGGGGCCGGTGGCCGTGGCGATGACGCGTGCACCGGCCGCGCGGGCCAGCTGTGCGGCGGCCGAGCCGACGCCGCCGGCCCCGCCGGTCACCAGCACGGTCTCGCCCGGGCGCAGGCCCGCGCGGTGGTGCAGCGCGACGTACGCCGTCGAGTAGGCGATGTGCAGCACGGCGGCCGCGGTCGTCGGCACCTCGTCCGGGACCGGGTACACCTGCTGGTCGGGGACCGTCAGCGACTCCTGCAGGGCGCCCTCGGGCAGCTCCGGGACGACGATGACCCGTTGCCCGGCCCGGTACGACGAGCCGGGCCCGGCCGCCACCACGGTGCCCGCGGCCTCGTAGCCGGGTGAGAACGGCAGCGCCGGCCGCTCCTGGTAGCGCCCGGCGCACAGCAGCAGGTCGGGATGGTTCAGCCCGACGGCCGCGACCTGCACCCGCACCTCGCCCGGGCCCGGGTCACGGGCCGGCCGCGGCTCCAGCACCAGCGCCTCCGCGGGTGGGCCGAGCCGGTGCACCCGCCAGGAACGCGGTGCTTCCGCTCCCGATGGCATGTCGTTCATCGTATTCGGCGCTGCGCGCCTCGGCGTTCGCTCGCTCGGCACGAGTCCGAGCGAGCTCGGCTCGGCCTCGCTCACTCACGTAAGGTGCAGTTGTGGTCCTCGCCGCGCTCGTCAACGCGTTCTTGCTCACCAGGCTCGCCGGGTGAGCCCGTCGGCCAGCCCGACCGGTGCCGCGCCCGTGGGTGTGGGCATGTCGCTACCGGCCAAGGTGGTCAGCAACGCCGAGATCGCCGACCGCCTGGGAGTGGACGAGGAGTGGATCTCCTCGCGCACCGGCACCCGTGAGCGCCACGTCGCCGGCCCCGGCGAACGGCTGGACGAGTTCGCCGCACAGGCTGCGTCGCTTGCGCTCGAGGACGCCGGGATCGAGCCCGGAGAGGTCGACCTGGTCCTGGTCGGCACCACCAGCCCGGAGGAGATGAGCCCGCACGCCGCACCGCTCGTGGCCGCCGACATCGGCGCGACCGGTGCCGGCGCGCTGGACGTCAGTGCCGCGTGCACCGGCTTCCTGTCCTGCCTCGCGCTGGGCGCCGGGCAGATCGAGGCCGGGCGGGCACGCACGGTGGTGGCGATCGGCGCGGACGTGCTCAACGGCTACCTCGACCCCGACGACCGCCGCACCGCGATGCTGTTCGGCGACGGGGCCGGGGCCGTGGTCCTCACCGCCGTGGACGGACCCTCCCGCGTCGGGCCCGCCCGGCTGCACTCCGACGGCGGCGGCCGCGACCTGATCCGGCTGCCCCGGGACGACCTGCGCATCACCATGGACGGTCCCACGGTCTACCGGTACGCCGTCCGGGAGATGACCGCGGTGACCCACGAGGTGCTCGACCGTGCCGGCATCGGCCTGTCGGAGGTGGACCTGTTCTGCTACCACCAGGCCAACTCCCGGATCATCGCCGCCGTCGGCAAGCGCCTCGGACTCGACCCGGACAAGGTGGTCGACATGGTGGGCGAGGTCGCCAACACCTCCTCGGCCTCGCTGCCGATCGCACTGGCCACGGCCCGGGCACAGGGCCGGCTGCGCGACGACGACCTGGTGTTCTGCTCCGCCTTCGGCGCCGGCATGGTGTGGGGCGGCCTGCTCACCCGGTGGGGTGCGCCAGGCTGAGCTCAGTCAGCCGCCGTCCGCGGCGTCGTGCACCAGCAGGGCGATCTGCACCCGGTTGCCGACCTCGAGCTTGCCGAACACCCGGCCGATGTGCGCCTTGACGGTGGGGACGCTGAGGTACATCTCGGCGGCGATCTCCGCGTTGTTGAGCCCGCGGCCGACCGCGGCGGCGACCTCGCGCTCCCGCTCGGTCAGCAGGGACAGCCGCTCCCGGGCGGCCCTGCCGCGCTCGGGGGAGTCCGAGCGGCTGGTCACCTGCTCGATCAGGGTCGCGGTCACGGCGGGGGAGAGGATCGGCTCACCGGCCGCCACGCGTCGTACGGCGTCGACGATGTCGGCCGGCGCGGTGTCCTTGAGCAGGAAGCCGTGGGCCCCGGCGGCGAGCGCGCGCAGCACGTGCTCGTCGGCACCGAACGTGGTCAGCACGATCACCCGCGGCGGGTCGGGCTCGGCGAGCAGCCGCCGGGTGGCCTCGATCCCGTCGAGCACCGGCATCCTGATGTCCATCAGGACCACGTCCGGGTGCTGCTCGGCGATCAGGGTCAGTGCGGCCTGCCCGTTCTCCGCCTGCCCGGTGACCTCGATCCCGGAGTCCCCGCCCAGGATCAGGGACAGCCCGGCGCGCACCAGCGGGTCGTCGTCGACCAGAACCGTGCGGATCGGCGAGCGTTCCGTGGCCTCAGCGCCCATCGGGGACCCCCTGGCCCGACCACGGCAACCACGCCTGCAGCGTGAACGACGTGGTCGTGCGGCGTACGTCGAGCCGCCCGCCGGCGAGCTCGACCCGCTCGCGCATGCCGACCAGCCCCAGCCCGGCGCCCGGAGGAGCGTGCACGGGACGGGTGGCCTGCTCGTTGTGCACGTGCACGCGCATCCCGTTGCCGGGGCTCCCCGAGACGGTCACGGTCACCCAGGCGCCGGGGGCGTGCTTGCGCGCGTTGGTCAACCCTTCCTGGACCAGTCGGTAGACGGTGCGGCCGGCCAGGTCGGGGACGTGTGCCTCGGCGAGGTCGCTGTGCAGGTCCACCCGCATCCCGGACTCCCGAGCCTCCTCGACCAGGGTGCGCACGTCGGCCAGTCGGGGCTGGGGCGCGTTCCCCTCCTCCCCCGGCCGCAGCGACCCCAGCACGTCGCGCAGGTCGGCCAGCGCCTCGTGGGCGGTCGACGAGATCAGCCGTGCCGTCTCGCTGACCTGGGCCGGAGGCAGGTCGGAACGGAAGGACAGGGCGCCCGCGTGCATGGTGATCAGTGAGATGCGGTGGGCCAGGACATCGTGCATCTCCCGCGCGATGCGCTCCCGCTCCGTGGCGCGGGCCCGGTCCATCCGCAGCTCCTGCTCGCGCTCGGCCTCCTGGGCCCGTTCGCGCAGTGACCACAACAGCTCGCGCCGTGAGCCGACGTACATGCCGAACACGGACAGCGCCACGGTGGCGATGAGCACGAAGGTGAAGGTCAGCCAGGGAGGGTTCGGGGACGACCGCGGCGCGATGTAGGTGTAGACCTGGCTGAAGACCACGCCGAGGACCCCGACGACCATGATCTGCGGGATCCGCCGCCGGGTCGCCAGGGAGACAATCGCCAGCGCACTGGGCCCCGCCGACAGCCCCGAGACCACCGGCACGATGTTGAGCACCACCGCCACCGGGAAGGGCCACCGCCTGCGTTGGGTGACCGCGATGAAGCTGAGCAGACCGATGACCACGTCGACCCAGAACAGCCACCGGTCCCGCGCCCACTCCTGCGGCACCACGTCGTACCAGCCCACCCCGGACAGCGCCAGGCACAGCAGCAGCCGCCAGCACTCGGCCCACCGCGTCAGCGGCGGGTTGTAGCGCAGCGGCGCGGCTTCCTTCACGGTCAGACCCTAGGGCACGTTGGTAAACCCCGTGACCTGCTCCGCGCCCGCCCATCACGCACGCTCGACGCTCGCGGCTGCCGAGGGTCTACCAACGCACCCTGGGCCCGGGTGGTGGGCCGGGCCAGCGCCACCCGTAGGGGATGACCCCTACTTTCGTACTATCCAGATCAGGACTTTCGCCCGATGTGCGCGCGCGGGCGGCCCGGCAGACTCGATGCCATGATCGAGCTTCGTCATGTCACCAAGCGGTACGGCGGCTTCACCGCGGTCGATGACGTGTCCTTCGTCGCCGAGCCCGGACGGGTGACCGGCTTCCTGGGTCCGAACGGTGCGGGCAAGTCCACCAGCATGCGCATCATGGCGGGACTGACTCCCGCCGACGGCGGGCGTGCCACGATCGGCGGCTTCGCCTACCGCGACATCCCCAACCCCGGGCGGCACGTGGGCGTCCTGCTGGACGCGTCTGCGCAGCACGCCGGTCGCACCGGTCGCGAGGTGCTGATGATCAGCGCGCTGACCATGGGCCTGACCGAGGAGCGAGTCGACCGCATGCTCGAGCTGGTCGGCCTGTCCCCGTCGGAGGCGAGACGACGGGTCCGCAACTACTCCCTGGGGATGCGGCAGCGGCTCGGGATCGCCAACGCGTTGATCGGCGAGCCGTCCGTGCTGATCCTCGACGAGCCCGCCAACGGCCTCGACCCCGCCGGGATCCGCTGGATGCGGGGCCTGCTGCGTGACTTCGCCGCCGACGGCGGCACCGTGCTGCTGTCGTCCCACCTGCTGCACGAGGTGGAGATGATCGCCGAGGACATCCTGCTGATCGGCCGGGGCCGGATCGTCGCGCAGGGCACCAAGGCCGAGCTGCTGCAGACCCGGGGCACGTTCGTGCGTGGGCTGGACACCGAGCTGCTCGCGGGCAGCCTGGCCGCGGCCGGCGTCGAGGCGACCCCCTCCGGTGACGGTGGCTTCCGGACCGAGGCGGAGCCGGTCGAGGTCGGCCGCGCAGCCGTCGCCGGCGGCGTCGTGCTCACCGAGCTCCGGCCGGCCGAGGGCGCCGGGCTCGAGGAGCTGTTCCTCCAGCTCACCGCGGAGGACACCCGTGACGACCTCTCCCGGGCAGCCGACCGTGAAGGAGCACCGGCATGACCGCAACCATGGCCCCGCCACCCGCAGCCCCGACCGCCACCCTGGACGTCAGCGGCACGTCGCCGATCCCGATGCGGCGGCTGGTCGGCGTCGAGATGCGCAAGATGGCCGACACCCGTGCCGGTCGCTGGCTGCTGATCGCGATCGCGGTGATCGCGGTGCTGGTCACCGCCGGGTTCTTCATCTGGGGCAAGCCCTCGGAGCAGACCTTCCTGTCGCTGATGGGGTACGGCGGCATCCCGCTGGGCGTGCTGCTCCCGGTGCTGGGCATCCTGCTGGTCACCCAGGAGTGGGGCCAGCGCACCGCCCTGGTCTCCTTCACTCAGGTCCCCCACCGGGGCCGGGTGCTGGTCGCCAAGGTGGCCGCAGCCCTGCTGTTCGCCCTCGCCGCGATGGTCATCATCGGCATCGTGGCGGCCGTGCTCGCGCCCCTGGGCGGCGCGGCGCATCCGTTCCACGACGTGTCGGTCGGGCTGCTGCTCCGGCTGCTGCTGGGCATCGAGCTCGGTGTGGTGTGGGGCCTGGCGTTCGGCGGGGCGCTGCTGAGCTCGGCGTTCGCGATCGTGCTCTACTTCCTGGTCCCCACGATCATCAGCATCGTCAGCAACATCTGGACCGCGGTCGCCGACAAGATGATCTGGATCGACCTCAACACCTCGTCCTCCCACCTCTACACCGACCACGTGTCCGGAAAGGACTGGGCCCACATGGGCACCGGGTTCCTGGTCTGGATCGCGATCCCTGCCGGAATCGGTATCTGGCGGGTGCTGCGCTCGGAGGTGAAGTAGCCACCGGGCGACGATGTACGGGGCGTGTCCTCACGGGGGTGGGACGCGCCCCGTACTGGTGTCCGGAGGTGTCGTAGTCGGCGCTTCGCGCCGCAACGCTCGCGTGCTCGGCACGAGCTCGAGCAAGCTCGCCTCGGTCTCGCTCGCTCGCGTAGGGTCGCCGCCATGACCACCCCGCGCGCAGACGGAAGAGCCGACGACCAGCTCCGACCGGTCCGGATCACCCGCCACTGGCAGGAGCACGTGGCCGGCTCCGTGCTGGTCGAGTTCGGCCGCACCCGGGTGCTGTGCGCTGCCTCGGCCTCGGAGGGAGTGCCCCGCTGGCGCAAGGGCTCCGGCCTGGGCTGGGTGACCGCCGAGTACGCCATGCTGCCGTCCAGCACGAGCACCCGGTCCGACCGCGAGTCGGTGAAGGGACGCATCGGCGGTCGCACCCACGAGATCTCCCGGCTCGTCGGACGCTCGCTGCGGGCGATCGTCGACGACCCCGCGCTGGGCGAGAACACGATCATCCTCGACTGTGACGTCCTGGTCGCCGACGGGGGCACACGCACCGCCGCGATCACCGGGGCCTACGTCGCCCTGGCCGACGCGGTCGACCACCTGCGGGAGCAGGGTGCCCTGAGGGGCGAGCCGCTCACCGGGTCGGTCTCGGCGGTCTCGGTGGGCATCATCGACGGCGTACCGCGGCTCGACCTGCCCTACGAGGAGGACGTGCGCGCCGAGACCGACATGAACGTGGTGATGACCGGGTCGGGCTCGTTCGTCGAGGTGCAGGGCACCGCCGAGGGGGCCCCGTTCGACCGCGGCGAGCTCGACGCGCTGCTGGGGCTCGCCGAGAAGGGGTGTGCCGACCTGACCCGGATCCAGCAGGACGCCCTGCGTGGCTGAGCCCGGTCATCGGTGGAGCCGGGCCCAGGTCTTCCTCGCCTCCCGCAACCCCGGGAAGCTCGTGGAGATGCAGCGCATCCTCGACCAGCACCTGCCCGGCATCAGGGTCCTCGGCCTCGACGACGTGGCGGCGTACGACGAGCCGGTCGAGGACCGGGCCACGTTCGAGGGGAACGCGCTGCTCAAGGCGCGCGCCGGCCTGCGCGAGACCGGGCTGCCGTCGCTGGCCGACGACAGTGGCCTGTGCGTGGACGCCCTCAACGGGATGCCCGGCGTGCTCTCGGCCCGCTGGTCGGGCCGGCCCAGGGACGACGACCGGAACAACACCCTGCTGCTGCAGCAGCTCGGTGACGTGCCCGACGAACGGCGCGGCGCCGAGTTCCGCTGCTCGGTGGCCTTCTGCCACGCGGGCGGGGAGTTCAGCGTCGACGGAGTGATGCGCGGTCGGGTGATCCGCGAGCTTCGCGGCACCGGGGGCTTCGGGTACGACGTGCTGTTCGTGCCCGACGACAACCCCGGTGGCCCCGGCGACCGCCGTACCTCCGCCGAGCTGACCGCCGAGGAGAAGGACGCCATCTCCCACCGCGGCCGGGCGCTTCGCTCGATCGCGCCGCGGGTTGCTGCTCTGCTGGGCGGGTAGTCCCAGGCATTTCGGTTGTTCCGGCGGCCGGTTCACGACACAGCTGCCTGGGACTGTCCGCCCCGGTGCGCCCGGTGAGATTCGAACTCACACTGTCGCGGTCCTAAGCCGCGTGCCTCCTGCCTGTTGGGCTACGGGCGCCGACCAGGGAGTCTAGGCGTCGAGGCCGAGGCCGAGGTCGCGGCGCAGCTTGGCGACGTGGCCGGTGGCCTTGACGTTGTACTGCGCGAGCTCGATGTTTCCCGTCCCGTCGACCACGAACGTGGATCGGATCACGCCTTCGACGACCTTGCCGTAGAGCTTCTTCTCGCCGAACGCGCCGTACGCCTTCATCACCTGCCTGTCCGGATCGGAGAGCAGGGTGATCGTGAGCGAGTCACGCTCACGGAACTTCGCCAGCTTGGCGGGCTTGTCGGGCGAGATGCCGAGCACCTCGTAGCCGGCAGCTCGCAGCGGCTCCAGCGACTCGGTGAAGTCGCAGGCCTGCTTGGTGCAACCGGGAGTCATCGCCGCAGGGTAGAAGTAGACGATCACCTTGCCCGAGGTGCGACCCAGCAGCTCGGAGAGCGTCACCGAGGCCTCATTGTCGGTCGGGAGGGTGAAGTCCGGGGCGGTGTCACCGGGCGCCAGCCGGACGGTTTCCGTGGTGGACATGCACACACGGTAACGTTCGGTGGGTACGCGACTGGTGTCAGACCGGCGAACGAGGAGTGAGCGTGGGAGACAAGCAGCTGAGTGCGATCGAGCTCGAGATCGAGGAGGCCCGACAGCGACTCGGCTCCACGATCGACCAGTTGACCTACCGTGCCAGCCCGAAGACCATCGCGCGGCGCGAGGCGGACAACGTCAAGGGGTTCTTCGTCGGAGCCGACGGGTCGCCGCGGACGGGCAACATCGCCAAGGTCGCCGGCGGGCTCGTGGGCGTGGTGGCGCTGTTGGCCCTGGTGCGCACCCTGGCCAAGTGAGCACGAAGGTCCCCGAGGCGCCCGACGGTGGTGAGCTCACCCCGATCCGGATGCTGCACGACCGGGTGCTCGTGGCCGTCGACGTGGAGCCGGGCGAGCGGCGCTCCAGCGGCGGCATCCTGATCCCGGCCACGGCGGCGATGGGCGGCAAGCGGCTGTCCTGGTGCCGCGTGGTCTCCACGGGCGCGCACGTGCGCACGGTGGAGGTCGACGACCGGGTGCTGTTCGACCCCGAGGACAAGGCCGAGGTCGAGGTCCA
The DNA here is from genome assembly GCA_050699415.1 of Marmoricola sp. Taxonomy (GTDB): domain Bacteria; phylum Actinomycetota; class Actinomycetes; order Propionibacteriales; family Nocardioidaceae; genus Marmoricola. Next base: position 30,013 of record JBOHDO010000064.1, on the reverse strand, counting down.
GGGCGAGTTGTACGTCGTGGTGCGCGAGCGCGACATCCATGCCGTGGCCGCCGGTCGGCTGGGGGACGACCAGACCGGCCTCTACCTGTAGCCGGCTCGACAGCGCGGGCGGCCGGAAGCCGCGAGCAGTCGGCTGCTCACCCGCGCGGCACCCGGTCCGTGCTGCCCGCTCCGTCCGACCGGGCCGCCCCCTCCGGCTGCGCGGCCGCAGCCGCGGCGGCCACGAGGGCCCGCTCGCCGGCGATGAACAACAGCTCCCGGTTGCGCAGCCGGGCCGGCGTACCGACCTTGACGCCGTCGGGGTTGTACACCCCGATCCGGGCGCCGACGTAGCGAGGGGAGTCGAAGCCGACCACGACGCACTCCTCGTGGTGGCCGCGCAGCACCTCGGTGATCTCGTCGGGGCTCACCCACGCCTCGTCGTTGTAGGAGACCACCACGGTCTGGGCGCGCAGCCGGGCGATCAGGTCGAACAGCGCCGCCGGCATCTCCCGGCGCCGGTTGAACACGCTCCGGGTGCCCTCGTCGCGCGCATCGACCCGCTTGCAGGCGACGCCGTAGTGCTCCGGGTCGTCCCAGCGCACCAGGGTCTCCCACACGTGGTAGTTGGTGAAGTAGCGGTGCTGGTTGTAGGGCGGGTCCAGGTAGGCCAGGTCGGTCGGCGGCAGCGTGTCCACCACGCGGGTGGCATCGCCGCGGATCGTGGTGCCGCCGCCGGCCAGCAGGGCCGGGGGCTGCAGCCGCATCGGCTGCCGGGCCCGGGGTGCCCAGCTCTTCAGATAGGCCATCTGGAGCCCGGTGGTGGAGTCCACCCGGTCGGCCGCCTCGATCAGGCTGGTCAGCAGCAGCGGGTGGAGCGGACTACCGGAGTACTCGTGCTCGATGCGGTCGCGGATCGCGTCGATGCGCTCGCCGTTGTGCGGCATGAAGTAGCGCGACTTCCGGCAGAACGTCTCGGTCACGTAGCCCGCGCGCCCGGGGGTGCGGTCCAGGTCGTCGAGCACCCCGGCGAGCTCGGCGGTGTCGACCCGGTCGGCGTCGGTGGAGATGTAGCAGCGGCCGAACGCCTCGGCGTACGACGCCACGTCGACCGCGGTCACCTCCAGCCCACGGCGCTTGAGCTCCTGGGCAACCCGGGTGGTGCCGGTGAACAGGTCGACCGCCGTACCCGCACCCACGGACGCGGCGATGCGGCCCAGCTGGGGGACCAGCATCCGCTTGGAGCCGAGGTACTTGATCATGGTGCGGTGAGCCTATGCCGCCGTCCGCCGGGCGGGCGGGAGGTCACGGTTGGACAATCCCCCTTGGCCGCACGGGTGGCACACGTCACACTGGGACACAGGTCGCCGTCAGGCGAGCATCGGTTCGGGGCGACCGTCGATTGTCGGTCGAGAGCTGGTGATCGTATGGCGCACGAGGTCGCTCCTCCGGGCGAGGGGCTGGGCCCCGGGCCGCTTCTCACCGTCGTGGGCCAGCCGGGGGCACCGACTCCCGAGGACGCGCGGCCGGCGTCCTCGGTGCCGCTCGACCGGCTGCTGCGGGTGGCCATCCTGACCCCTGCCCAGGCGGAGTTCGTGGCCGCCGGCGTGCTGGACTCGCTCGCCCGCGAACACGCCGAGGGGGTCGTCGCCGGGGGGCTCGGGGCCGCCGACGTACTGGTCGACGTGCACGGCCGGGTCAGGCTCACCCGTCCCGACCACCCCACCGATCCCGACGACGCCGAGGACCCGTACGTCGCCCGCTCCCGGGACCTCGACGGCATGCTGCGGGTGGTGGCCGAGCTGGGCCGCAACGCACGCAGCGGGGTCGCTCACCCCGGGGACGCGCAGGAGGAGGTGCTGGCGCGGCTCGGTGCGGTCGGGGCCGGTGACTTCGGCGGTGCCGCCCAGGCAGCCGAGCGGCTCGGCGCATCGACCGACTCCGAGGCCGCGCCCCGGTTGCGGGCCCAGCTGGCCGCGCTGGCAGGCGCCTTCGAGCGCGTCGACCGGGAGGCGGCCCCCGTGCCGCCCCGTCCGGTGCCGGCGCGGGCCGAGCACTCCGGATCGACCCGCGAGACCACGCCGGTGCGCGCCACGCGCTCGTGGCACTCGCGAGGGGGAGGTGGCCGACTGCGGCTGGTCGCCGCCCTGGTCGTGGGGGCCCTGGTGGTCGCCGCCGCCGTGGTCTTCGGCGTCGGCCCGGGACGCTCGTTGTTCGGCGGCTCCTCGCCGTCGGGGTCCGGCAGTGGCTCCGCGTCACGTGGTGGGTCGGGCACCGGGCAGCATCAGAGTGCCGGGCACCATCACGCGCACGCGTCCGGCAACACCCCCGCCGTCCGGCGCGCCGTACCGCGGCTGGCGCCGGCGGCCGCGGGCGCGGTCCAGGGAGTGCAGCTGGCGCCGGCGGGTCCGTGCGACAGCGGAGCCACCTGCCTGGTGAAGGTGACCGTCAAGATCGACCCGGCCCCGACGGTGGAGCCGGTGCGCTGGCGCGTGGGGACGGTACGTCGCTGCGGCGAGTCCCCGGTGTGGGGGCCGGTCACCGCGGTCGACGCCCAGCCCGGCTGGACCACCGTGTATGCCACCAGCACGGTGCACGTCCCGCGCGGCCGGGCTCCGGCCCTGGTCGCCGTGACCCGGGCGCCGGCAGGCGCACAGTCACGGGCGGTGTTCCCCACCGGCCACCATCCCCACTGCTGAGGCGATCACGTGGTCCTGAGCGTGGAGCGCGGGTTATCCGGACCCCCGCGTGCCCGCTCCGGCCTGGAGCGCCGGGTGTTCCGGCCCCGCGCGGGGTCCGACGTGCTCGCGGTGGCCAGCGCGGCCGTGCTGGTCGGGCTCGGGCTGCTCAACCTGGGCTCGCTGGGTGACCGGTCCGCCCTGTACCACCAGCTGGCGGTGGTGGTCGTCGGCGTGGTCGCGTTCGCGGTGCTGCGGCGGGTCCGCTCCGCCGGGCTGCGCTGGCTGGGGTGGGGCTGCTACCTGGTCAGCGTGACGCTGCTGCTGGCCGTCGACGTGGCCGGGGAGTCGGTGAACGGGGCCCGGCGCTGGCTGGCGATGGGCTCGATGACGCTGCAGCCCTCCGAGCTGGCCAAGCTCGGGCTGGTGCTGGTGCTCGCGGGCGTGCTGGCGAGTGCGCGGCCGTGGTGGCAGCGGCTCTGCCTGGCGCTGGCCGCCGCGATACCCCCGGTCGGGCTGGTGGTCACCGAGCCCGACCTGTCGACCACGCTGGTGCTGGGCGTGCTGACGGCGGTCATGCTGGTCCTGGCCCGGATCCCGCTGCGGATGCTCGGTGGGTTCCTGCTGGTCGCGGCCCTGGTCGCGCCGCTGGGCGAGCACCTGATGCAGCCCTACCAGCTCGAGCGGCTGCACGCCTTCCTCAACGGCTCCACCGACGCCAGCGGCCCGGGCTGGGCCATCCTGCAGATGCACATCGCGGTGGCCTGGGGCGGACTGACCGGAGGGTCGGACCTGAGGCTGCACTCCCTGGTCTCGCAGTACCTCCCCGAGCGGGAGACCGACCTCGCCTTCGCCAGCCTGGTGGAGCAGCGCGGCATCGTGGTGGGCGCGCTCGCCGTACTCGCCGCTGCCGTCCTGGTCTGGCGGATGGTGGGGATCTCGCGGCACGCACGCACCCGGAACGCCGCCCTGGTCGCGGGTGGCCTCGCGGCCCTGGTCGGTGTCGAGGTCGCGGTCTCGGTCGCCGGCAACCTCGGCCTGATCCCGACTGCAGGCGTGCCGTTCCCCCTGCTCAGCTACGGGGGTACGGCGGCCGCGGTCCACATCGCCGCGCTCGGACTGGCGCTCGGGCTGCGGGTGGACGGCCAGACGCGCCGGCTGTGGCACGCGTCCGACTGGCGACCGGTGCTGCCGCGGCTGCTGGGGCCGATGGCCCTGCTGGCGACCGCCTGCCTGGTCGCAATGGTCGGGTTCGCGTGGAACCTGCAGACCACCCACGGGCCGGAGCTGCGCCGCGCGGGCCTGACCCAGATGCTGCGCTGCGTGCGCGTCCCCGCGCCGCGCGGACAGATCACCGACCGGCACGGCACCCCGCTCGCGGTGGAGGTACGCCGGGACCGGGTCGAGGTCGTGCCCGCCCTGGTCCGCCCCGGCCAGGTGGCCACGCTCGCCCACCTGTCCGCCCGCCCGGTCGGCGTCGTACGCCGGGTGCTGCACCGGAGCCCCGACGGGCTCGCGGTCCGCGTGGCCACGCTGCCTCCGGCCGCCGCCCACCGGGTGCACGCGGCGCATCTCACCGGCGTGTTCGTGGTGCCCGACGACCACCGCCACTACCCCTACCACAACCTGCTGGGTCCCCTGCTCGGCTGGACCGGGGTGGCCACGCCGGCCGACGTCAAGCGCTGGCCGCACCTGCCCGCCGACGCCACGGTGGGCCGTGCCGGCCTGGAGCGGACCTACGACCCGGTGCTGCGCGGCAAGGACGGGCGCCGCTGCGTGTACGTCGACCCGGCCGGCACCCCGGTCGCGATGGGCCCGCACACCGCGCCGACGCCGGGCGCCACGCTGCGGCTCTCGCTGGACCTGGGGCTGCAGCAGCGGCTGACCTCGGCGCTGGCAGCGGCCCTGCGCGGGGAGCCGGGCCAGCCCCGCGGGGACCTCGGCGGTGCGGTGGTGCTCGACCCCTCGAGCGGCCAGGTGCTCGCGATGGCCAGCCTGCCGTCGTACGACGACAACGTCTTCGGCCCCCCGGTGCACAACCGGTCGCTGCGGCGGCTGTCGAAGCGTGCGGGCAGTCCCATGCTCGAGCACGTCAGCCAGGTGGTCGCCCCGCCCGGATCGACCTTCAAGCTCGTGGTCGCATCCGCGGACCTGCGGCACCCACCGATCCCGCCCGACGAGGTCATCCCCACCGGCGGCTCGTGGACGCTCGGCGACCACACCTTCCACAACTGGTTGACGCTGCCGCCCCAGGACCTCGAGCAGGCAATCGCCTGGTCCAACGACGTCTACTTCTACAAGCTCGCCTGGGCGATGGGGCCCCACCAGATCCTGCGGACCGCACGACGACTGGGGGTCGGCAGGCCCACCGGGCTGGACCTGCCCGCGGAGTCCTCGGGCTACCTCGGCACGCCGTCCTCGGTGCGCAGGTCCGGCGCCACCTGGTACCCCGGGTCCACCGTGATCCTCGGCATCGGGCAGGGCTACCTGCAGGTCACCCCGCTGCAGGACGCGCTGTGGACCGCGGCGGTGACCACCGGCGCGGTCGCGACCCCGCACCTCGGCCTCGCCTTCGGGACCGGGCCGGGCCGGTTCAGCCGGATCACCACGCCAAAGCCCCGCCGCGTCGGCTTCGCCGGCAAGCTGGGGCCGGTGCGTGCCGGGATGCGGCTGGCCGCCACCTCGGGCACCGCGTCGATCCTGTCCGCGCTCCCGGTGCCGGCCGGGGGCAAGACCGGGTCCGCGCAGGACCCGTCGGCGCCCAGCGGCGGTGCCGACTCGTGGTTCACCGCCGCCGCCCCGCTGCACCGGCCCGACATCGTGGCCACGGCGTTCGTGCGGGGCGGGGGAGAGGGAGTGACCACCTCCGGCCGGGTGGTGCTGCCGGCGATGCAGTACTTCTTCCACCACCGCGCACAGATCCTGCGCACCGGTCGCTGAGCCCCGAGGTCGCAGGGGCGCTGTCGTCGTCCGGGTCAGGCGGCCTCGAGGAAGGCGGCCTCGTACGCGTGCAGCACCGCCCGGTTCTCCAGGCAGCGGGCCGCGCCCTCGGCGACGCAGGTCAGCGGACGCTCGGCCATCCGGACCGGGAACGCGAAGCTGGACTCCAGCAGCTTGTCGAAGCCGCGCAGCAGGCTGCAGCCGCCGAAGATCGTGATGCCCTCCTCGAGGATGTCGTCAGCGGCCTGCGGCGGCAGGTCCTCCAGCGCCCCGGACAGGTCGGCCACGATGGTGTTGACCGTGGGCCGCAGCGACTCCAGCACCTCCTCGGCCTCGAGCGTGAGCAACCGCGGCCGGCCGGTGGCCAGGTCGATGCCCTGCACCACCACCGACACGTCGTCGTCGGTGGCCAGTCGGCACTTCAGGGTCTCGGCGGTCAGCTCGCCGACCAGCAGGTGGTGCTCGTTGCGCAGGTGGTGGTAGAGCGCGAGTGTCATCTCGTCGCCCGCCGTACGGCACGACCGGTGGGACAGGATGCCGCCGAAGCAGAAGCTGGTCACCTCCGAGGTCCCCCCGCCCATGTCGATGACCATGTGGGCGCGGGCCTCCATCGGGTCGATGCCGCAGCCCACGGCGCCCGCGATCGGCTCCGGCACCAGGGCGGCCCGGCGGATCCCGGCCTCGTCGGCCACCTCGAGCAACGCGCGCCGCTCGAGCGCTGTGGCGCCCGCGGGTACGCCGATCACCGCCCGCGGCCGGACCCTCGACCAGCCCGCCGGACGGAGCTGGGCGAGCACCCCAGTCACGAACCCCCGCGCGGCCTCGAGGTCGACGATCACCCCGTCGCGCAGCGGGCGCACCGCGGTCAGTCCGATCGGGCACCGCCCCATCAGCTCGCGGGCCTCCCGGCCGACCAGCAACGAGCGCACCCGCTTGGCGTGGGCCTGGTCGTTGCGCATCACCATCACCGACGGCTCGTCGAGCACGATGCCGCGTCGCTGGTGGCACACCACGGTGTTGGCCGTGCCCAGGTCGATGCCGTATCCGTTCATGGGGGCCTTCCGCGCAGACGCCCGTGCGTCCACGGTACTCGCGGAGGGGGATCCCGTCATCGGTTCGCCCTCGCAGGCTGTAGAGTTAGTTAGTCGACGACAACTAACTACACGGCCAGGGGAGTAGATGACCGACACCGACGCCGCCGTACGCCGGCAGCAGCGCAGCGAGCGCGCCGCCCGCGACACCGCGAGCCCGCACTACAAGTGGGTGGTGCTGTCCAACACCACGCTGGGTGTGCTGATCGCGACGATCAACTCCTCGATCCTGCTGATCGCGCTGCCCGACATCTTCCGCGGCATCCACATCAACCCGCTCACGCCGGGCAACACCAGCCTGCTGCTGTGGCTGATCATGGGCTACATGGTGGTCACCGCCGTGCTGGTGGTGGGCCTGGGCCGGCTCGGCGACATGTACGGCCGGGTGAAGATCTACAACGCAGGCTTCGCGATCTTCACGTTTTTCTCGATCATGCTCGCGATCACCTGGATGGGAGGGGTCAGCGGGGCGCTGTGGCTGGTGGCGATGCGGATCTTCCAGGGCGTCGGCGGCGCGATGCTGATGGCCAACTCGAGCGCGATCATCACCGACGCGTTCCCCGTGAACGAGCGCGGCCTCGGCCTGGGCCTCAACATGGTCGCCGCGATCGCCGGCTCGTTCATCGGGCTGATCGTCGGCGGTCTGCTGGCACCGATCGAGTGGCACATGGTGTTCGTGGTCTCGGTGCCGTTCGGCCTGTTCGGCACGGTCTGGGCCTTCTTCCGGCTGCACGACACCGGGATCCGCCGACACGCGCGGATGGACTGGTGGGGCAACTTCACCTTCGCGGTCGGACTGATCGCCGTGCTGGTCGGGATCACCTACGGCATCCAGCCGTACGGCGACCACACCATGGGCTGGACCAACCCGTGGGTGCTGGCGGCACTGATCGGCGGCTGCGCGGTGCTCGGCCTGTTCTGCTGGGTCGAGACCAGGGTGGCCGAGCCGATGTTCCGGCTGAGCCTGTTCAAGATCCGCGCCTTCACCTTCGGCAACTTCGCCAGCCTGCTCGGCGCGCTCGGCCGCGGCGGGCTGATGTTCATCCTGATCATCTGGCTGCAGGGCATCTGGCTGCCCCGGCACGGCTACAGCTTCGAGTCCACCCCGCTGTGGGCGGGCATCTACATGATCCCGATGACCGTGGGCTTCCTCGTCGCCGGCCCGACCTCGGGATGGCTCTCGGACCGCTTCGGGGCCCGCACCTTCGCCACGGGCGGGATGCTGGTGGCCGCCGGCAGCTTCGTGTGGCTGCTCGAGCTGCCGGTGAACTTCACCTACTGGCAGTTCGCGCTGGCGCTGCTGATCAACGGCCTGGGCATGGGGCTGTTCGCCGCGCCCAACCGCACCGGCATCATGAACAGCCTGCCCGCCCACCAGCGCGGCGTGGGCGCCGGGATGAGCACGGTGTTCAGCAACTCCTCCATGGTGCTCTCGATCGGGATCTTCTTCTCGCTGATGATCACCGGGCTCGCCGCGACGCTGCCCCAGACGCTGATGGGCGGGCTGACCGCGCACGGCGTACCGCAGGCGGCGGCGGCCCGGGTGGCCGAGCTGCCCCCGGTCGGTGTGCTGTTCGCATCGTTGCTGGGCTACAACCCGGTGCATTCCCTGCTCGGGCCGCAGGTGCTCGGCAAGCTCCCGGTCGGCCAGCAGCACATCCTCACCGGACACCAGTTCTTCCCGTCCCTGATCTCCGGGCCGTTCGCCGACGGGCTCGGCGTCGCGTTCGGGTTCGCGATCGCCGCCTGCCTGGTCGCCGCCCTCGCCTCGGCGTTCCGCGGCGGCAAGTACGTCCACGTCGACGAGGACCACGAGCACGACGCGGAGTCGATCCCGCCCGCCGAGCTGGTCGCCGAGGGAGCCGAGTGACATGGGCACCGAGGACCACGCCGCCGAGCTCGCCGGCGGGCTCCGCGCGGTCATCAGCCGGCTCGGCCACGCCCTACGCGTGGCCGGGGCACGCCGGGGCCTGACGCCGACCCGGATGACGGCCGTGCTGACGCTGGAGCGGCACGGTCCGTTGCGTCCGAGCGATCTCGCCGCCCGGTTGAGCATCTCCGCGGCCAGCATGTCGCGGCTGACCGAGGCGCTGGAGGAGGACGACTGGGTGCGGCGTACGCCGGACCCGGAGGACCGGCGTGCCTGCCTGCTCAGCCTCAGCAAGCACGGCGCGGCCACGGTCGACGCGCTGCGCCGCGAGGGCACCACCGAGCTGACCGAGGCGATCCGGTCGCTCTCGGAGGAGCAGCGGCAGCAGCTGGCTGCCGCGCTCCCGGTGCTCTCCGAGCTGGCCGACCTGCGCTCCGGGACACCCGCCTAGCCGAACCATCGCGCGTCGGCGCAGACGGGTCCGGGCCGGGGGTGGAACAATGGCGGCATGCGCAACACGTCGTCCCTGGTGCTGGCCGTGGCAGTGCCGGCCGTGCTCGCCTCCGGGATCGTCTCCGGCTGCGGGGACCAGGGCGCCTCCTCCGCCGGCCACCACGCCGCCGCCGCGGCGAAGTCGGCCTCCGCGAGCCCGAGCGACAGCCCCGGCTCGAGCCAGGGCGCCAGCCCCAGTGACTCCCCGACTACGCGGGTCGGCAAGCAGGGCACCTGCAACCTCCTGTTCCACGGGCACTCGCCGCTGATCGCGCGGTCGATGCGGATGGCGATCAGCCCGGGGCACGGCCTGGCCGCCGACACCGCGAAGGTGCAGGAGACAGCGGCGGCGTTGAGCGCCGTTGCCGTGCGAGCGGGGCCGTCGTGGCAGCCGTCGATCCGCAACCTCGCCAGGACCCTGCCCGAGGTCGCCCGCCCGCGCAGCAGCCATGCGCAGCAGGCGGCGTTCTGGTCCGCGCACCGCAAGGTCGTCAAGAAGTGCACCCCGTACGTCGACTGACGCACCTCACCGACCTCCGATGATGTAGCGGTGCTCGTCACCACTGCGTTCGAGGACTTCGGGACCGAGCACTTCATCCTCCTCGGGGTCTTCGGGCTCGGCTGCGTGCTGGCGGTGGTGCTGGGTCGCCGGGTGCGCGACCGCCCGGCCGAGGTGTGGGTACGGCGCGGCCTCGCCGTACTCCTCACCGCGGTGATGCTGCCGCTGCAGGTGCGTGACCTGCTGCCGGGCCGGTTCGTGCTGGGCACCTCCCTGCCCGTGCAGCTGTGCGACCTGGCCTGGATCGTGGCGGTCTGGGCGCTGTGGAGGCGCGGCAGGTACGGCGTGGCGCTGCTCTACTTCTGGGGCCTGACCCTGTCCGTGCAGGCCATCGCCACGCCGTCCCTGGGCCAGGACTTCCCGGACCCGGACTTCTTCATGTACTGGTGGATGCACCTGATGACCGTGTGGGCCGCGGTCTTCCTGGTCTTCGGCCTGGTGCAGGGGCCGGACTGGCGCGGCTACTGGTTCACGGTGGCCTGCACCGCGGTCTGGGCGGTGGTGATGATCGCGGTCAACGCCGGGGCCGGGACCAACTTCGGCTACCTGCGCTACAAGCCCGACACCGGGTCGATCCTGGACTACTTCGGGCCGTGGCCGTACTACGTGCTCGTCGAGGCAGTCCTGCTGCTGGTCTTCTGGGCGCTGATCACCTGGCCGTGGTCGGCGGTACGCCGGCACCAGCAACCTCCGCCACGCCCGGATCAGCGACGTACGCCGGCCGCCCAGTCGGGGTAGGGCAGCGGATCGGCCTGGTCCTCGATCTGGGCGAGGAACTCGCCCTCCAGCCAGTCCCGCAGCACCTGGACCGGCTCCGCGGCGGGCAGGGTCATCAGCCTGCCCTCCCGGGAGAGCGCCTCCGCCTCCCAGATCAGGCTGCGCAGGACCCGGATGCTCTCCCGGATGTCCCGGTCCGCCAGCACGTCGATGTCGACCAGGTCCTGGCCGCTCCGGACCGCCTCGTGGGCGATGATCCGCGCGGGATCCCAGTTCGTGGCGTGCTCGGCGACGTACCCGCCGATCACCTCGGCGAGCCGCCGGAACGACGGCTCGCCCAGCCGGTCACCGATCAGGTGCAGCTCCCGGGTGAAATCCGCGAGGTTGTCGTCGTGCGCGATCAACAGCGCCGCCGGGCATCCCCGGAAGCGCACCACCGCCCACCTCTCCGGATCCAGCGAGGGCGGGGCGCGTTCCGCGCTCCGGGTCACGTGGGCGTCGGTGGGGCTCGCGTCCGCCCGGTCCGACCCCGACGACCCGGTGCGGAACTCGGCCCAGACCCGCTTGCCGACCGGGAGCTCGTCGATGCCCCAGGCGTTGGCGAGCGCGGCCACCAGGAACATCCCGCGCCCGGTGGCGCTGGCGTCGTCGATGGTCAGGTTGTCGCGGAAGGCGTCGCTCAGCTCCGGCTGACGTGCCAGCACGTCCACCGACCCCATCCCGGCGTCGGCCACCGCGGCCCGGACCAGGGCGTCGGGCTGCTTCTCCAGCTCGAGCTGGAAGTACGTGCAGCCGCTGTGCAGGACCGCGTTGGTGGCCAGCTCGTCGACACACAGGCCCACGTCCTCGGCGAGCAGCTCGGAGCCCCAGGCAGTGAGCCTGTCGTGGACGAAGTGGCGGGCAGCGGGCACGCTCGCGGGTCGCGCCACCATGCGCACCTCGGCGCGTGGGGGCGGCATCGCCTGTCGTGGCCCGACCATCACGGCATTATGGGGCACGGCGCCCCCGCACCGCACGGGCCGTCCGGTGGCGGCTCAGGGACGCAGGAAGATCCCGGCCACCGGCTTGGGCTCGAAGTACGTCGACTTCGGCGGCATCAGCTCACCGGCGTCCGCCAGGCCGGTGAGCACGTCCAGCGGCGGCGGAGCGATGGTGAACAGGGCGCCCTCGTCGCCGTCGCACTGGGCGGCGAGCTCCGCGACGGAGGTCCGGACCGGAGCGCTCTCGACGGTGGGCCTGGTGCCGGAAGGGCCGGCGAGGCGGTCGAGGACGAGGATCCGGAGGAGGGTGACGTCGAGGCCGGAAGGGGCGTCCTCGCGGGGCCCCCGGTACGCGAGGTCGTGCCAGCGATGCGCGACGTACAGCCCGAACGACCCGGGCCGGGGGACCGGTGGCCGGGGAACCTCCCGCACCTCGAAGGTGGGAGAGAGCAGCCCGAGCAGGTGATCCGGGTCGACGGGCCCGGCAACCCGGCGATGGATCGCGGACAGCCGCAGGCCGTCCATGGGGTGGACCACGCAGAGGAGCGCGGTGTCCGCGGCCCGCCCGCCCAGCCGCCACTCCTCCAGCGCGGCCTCGACCCGGTGGTGGCCGTCGGCGATGTAGTGGACGGCTGCGGCAAGCTCCTCGGTCACCGCGTCCGTGGCCGGTCCTTCGGCCACGCGCCACACGGTCTGCTGCAGGCCGCCGGGCCCGGCGAAGTCGAGGATCGGCGGTGTCCGACGGGTCTCGTCGAGGGTCCGGGTGAACTCCGGGCCCGCGCGGTGGAGCAGGGTCACCAGCGCCGGTGGGCCGGTGATCGTCGCCCGGCGCCGTACGGCGGCCGCGACGCGGCCCCGGTGCACCGCTTCATGCCTGCGGATCCGCCCGTCCGCAAAGGCCTGCACGGACACGTCGCACACCAGCCCGGTGTGCGCACCGGCGTCGTCCTGCTGGCGGTAGACGTAGAGCGCGGCGTCCGACTCCTCGTACGCCGCGGGGTCGATCACGACCGGGGGCGGAACGGGACCGTTCTCGTCGGGCAGGCTGGTCATCGCGGTCACGCTGCCGGGGGCCCGGTCCTGGATGACGACCCGCGCCCGGAACGGGCTGACGTCGCTCACCGACCGCCCGGCACCTTCACCGAGGGTCGCCTGGGAGACGCCCAGCACGTGGGGTGTCCTGCGGAGGGCCGCCAGCAGCTCGTCGGTTGCACGGCCCGACACGTCGATGGAGGCGACGGCAGCCTGGCCGCTCCGGAAGATGCGGTTCTCCATGTGCTCGACGTTCAGGCCCGCCGTGCTGAGCTGGCCCAGGACCTGGGCGAGTACGCCGACGCGGTCGAGGTGACGGACCGTCAGGGTGCTCGAGCCACGGCGGCCCCGGTCGAGGTTCACACAGTTGCGCGGCTCCCCGGCTCCGAACGCGTCGAGGATCTCGATCACACCGGCAGCGATGGCGCGTTGCGCCTGCTCCGTCGAGGCGCCGATGTGGTGGGTCGCCACGACGTCGGGGTGCCGGCCGAGCGGTGAGTCCCACGCGGTGCTGCCAGACCCCGGTTCGTCGGCGAACACGTCGAGTCCCGCGCGCACCCTGCCGGCGTCCAGGGCCGCCAGCAGCGCGGTCTCGTCGACCACGTCGCCCCGCGAGGTGTTGAGCAGGATCGCTCCCGGCCTCATCCGGGCGAGGAAGTCGGCGTCCACGAGGTGCCGGGTGTCGTCGCAGGCGGGCACGTGGAGGCTCACGATGTCGGCGCAGGAGACCAGCTCCGGCATCGAGTCGCACATCGTGATGCCCAGCTCCCCGGTCCGCGTGACGACGTCGGCGGCTCGGCCGGGCTTGGCGAGCGCCCGGACCTCGATCCCGAACGCTGTGGCACGCTCGGCGACGGCCAGTCCGACCGAGCCCAGGCCGAGGACGGCCATGGTCGACCCGAGCAGGCCGCCGGCCCTGCTGTAGCGCTGCTTGTCCCAGTGGCCGTTGCGCAGGTCGGCCACGTTGTCCGCGATACGACGGTCGAGGGCGAGCAGGAGCCCCATGGTCAGCTCGGCCACGGCGGCGGCGTTGCGGCCGGGGACGTTGCAGACGAGGACCCCTCTGCTCGAGGCGGCTTCGGTGTCGATGGTGTTCGTCCCGGCCCCGGCCCGGATCACCAGCGCCAGCCGGTCGGCTGCGTCGAACACCGCCCGCCCGACCTTGGTGCTGCGAACCACGAGTGCCTGGAACCCCGCGATCGCTGCGGGGAGGTCGTCCGCGCCCAGCCCGGGCTCCATCACGCAGTCGTGTCCACGGGCCTCGAGCTCGACGAGCGTCTGCTCGGGCAACCTGTCGGCGAAGAGTAGGCGCATCCCGCGACCTCCGGGGAGGGCCGGTCCGCCGGTGCTGGCGGATTCCTCGGCCACGCTAGCGCGCGGACGAGCGATGGCGCCATGGTCCGGCGGCCAGCCTCATCCGATTGGCGCATGGTGGGCGTAGTCGTCCGCGAGGACGATCGGGTCGGCCGCGCCTGAGTGGGGCCGGCGGTCCGGTTCGACTGGTGGAGCCGGCGGCCGACCACCCGCTGCCAGCTGCCCGCCGTCAGCGGGGTACCCGCGGACGGCGTACGCAGACACCCGCAGACGCAGGATCCCGACCGCTCGGTTTCGTCGTCTGATACGGGCAGGCGTACTTCGACAGGGATGGGAGTCGCGCGTGCGAACCACAACGAGGAGTCATCCGGGTCTGCGTCGCTGGGTGGCGTCCGGGACCGTGGTGGCGGCGATGGTGACGATGCTCGTCCTGGCCGGGTCAGCCGGTTACGCCAGCACCGGCAGCGTGTTCACATGGCACATGGACGAGACCAGTGGAACCACGATGGTCGACTCGACCGGGGGCCAGGACGGCGTCCTCAACGACGTCGCCCTCGGCGAGCCGGGCGTCTCCGGGACGGCGTACGGGTTCAACGGCACCTCCTCCCGCGTGATCGTCCCGGACAACCCCGTGCTCAACCCCGGCGATGCCGACGTGCACATCTCGTTCTACCTGAAGACCACCACCACGCCCGCGGTGCCCGACTACGACCTGTTCCGCAAGGGGGAGGCTCCCGGGCAGGAGTACAAGGTCGAGATGCAGCCCAACGGACAGGCCTCCTGCGACTTCCGGGGGTCCCTCAGGTCGAAGACCGTGCAGGATGGGCCAGACCTCTCCGACGGGGCCTGGCATCACATCGAGTGCGACAAGGACGCCAGCTCGGTGACCCTGACCGTGGACGGCACGTCGTACTCCGCGGCAAAGGCGGTCGGGTCGGTCTCCAACAACTACGACGTGGTCGTCGGTGCCTACCCGCGCAGCGACTACTACCAGGGCGGCCTCGACGACATCACCCTCGAGTTCGGCCCGAGCAGCATGAGCGCACCGGCCGCCTCCTTCGCGGCGTCCCCGACCTCGGGCAACGCACCGTTGGCGGTGCACTTCACCGACACCTCCACAGGCCCCCCGACCCAGTGGAGCTGGACCTTCGGCGACGGCAGCACCTCGAACCAGGAGAACCCCTCGCACACCTACACCGCCGCGGGCACGTACAAGGTGACCCTCCAGGCCAGCAACGGCGTCGGCTCCAGTTCGGCTTCGGCCTCCGCCACGGTGGCGAATGCGCCTGCGCCCAAGCCGACGGCGCAGTTCACCATGTCGCCGTCGTCCGGGTCTGCACCGCTGACGGTGAAGTTCACCGATACCTCACTGGGTGCGCCGACCGGGTGGAGCTGGGACTTCGGCGACGGCACGACGTCGAGCGTCCGGAGCCCGTCCCACACCTACAAGAATCCCGGCAGCTACACGGTCACTCTCACGGCGACCAACGCGCAGGGGAGCGACGCGGCCCAGGGGACCGTGGGCGCCCGTGCCACCAGCAAGCCGCCGCAGGGCAGCTACACGGTGTCTCCCGACCACTCCTGGGCCGGGTGGACGAAGGTCGAGCTGGTCCAACAGGCGCTGTCGGACAACGGCACGCCGCCCGCGAAGATCGGGCGCGTCGTCGACTGGGGTGACGGAACCCAGGCCTTCGACTGGACTTCCGGCACCCGGCTGGGCCACGTCTACGACAGCGCCGGCTCGTACCGTCCGACCGTGACGTTGACCGGCCAGGCCGGCAACAAGACAACGGTCACGTTGCCGGCGGTGACGGTCGGCGTCGACGACATCGCGCCCACGGTGTGGCTGCACCGACCGCACGCGGTGCACCGGGTGTCCTCCTGGCGCCGGCTCCGTGGCACGACGTACGACCACCAGTCGGGCGTCTCTCGGGTCGTGGTGAAGGCGATGGAGAAGCGCGGCCGCCACTGGTACGCCTACCACCCGACGCGACACGCGTGGGTCCGGACCGCCAACTGGCGCGGCGCCTGGCGGCGCGCGGGGTGGGCGCAGGTGAGACCCCACGGGCAGCAGTGGAGCACGTGGTTGAGCGGCCTGCATCGCGGGAGACTCGTGCTCTACGTGACCGCTCACGACCGCGCCGACAACACTGCGAAGCGGCAGCACTACCACTACACGCTCACGCGGAACTGAGCTCGTGCTCGAGTCGGAGCTGGCCTGGGGGACTCCGGGGCGGGGTTGTCATACGGCGCCGAGCCCGGTGGATCTTGACGCTGCTGGAAGTCTGTCCTGACATGAGCGTGCTGATGGAAGGGATTGCGTTCGGTGAGTCACCACGCTGGCGCGACGGACGCGTGTGGTTCTCGGACTGGGCCGCCCACCAGGTCATCGTCTTCGACCCCGACAGCGGTGACCATGAGGTCGTGGTCGAGGTTGCGTCGTTCCCGATGTGCATCGACTTCCTGCCCGACAGCCGCCTGCTGGTCGTCGACTCCGCCCAGCGCCGGCTGCTGCGACGCGAGCCCGATGGTTCCCTCGTCACCCATGCCGACCTGGCGGCGATCTCGGCGAAGCCGTGGAACGACATCGTGGTCGACGCGCGCGGCAACGCCTACGTGAACAACATCGGGTTCGACTTCCCGGGCGGCGAGCCCGCCCCGGGACTCGTCGTGCTCGTCACGCCCGACGGATCTGCCCGTCCCGTCGCCGACGGCTTGGCCTTTCCCAACGGCATGGCGATCACCGGGGACGGTGGCACGCTGATCGTCGCGGAGTCGCACGGCAACTGCTTGACGGCGTACGACATCGGTCAGGACGGGGACCTGTCCAACCGGCGCACGTGGGCTGACGCAGGGGACGATCACCCCGACGGGATCTGCGTCGACGCCGAGGGTGCGGTGTGGTACGCCGACGTGGCCAACCGACACTGCGTGCGTGTACGCGAGGGTGGCGAGGTGCTCGCGACGGTCGACATGGACCGCGGGGCTTTCGCCTGCACCCTCAGCCGCGACGACCAGCCGCAGCTCTACGTCGTCGGCCAGCAGTACGGGGATCCCGAAACGGCCGAACCCACCGGCCAGCTCCTCGTCTTTCCAGCCCCCGCACCGGGAGCAGGACGCCCGTAGAAGCGGTGCTGCAGAGATGGCAGGATGGCAATATGCCCGCGCGGCCCGGTCAGCAGACTCTGGAGACCGATCGTCTGGTCCTTCGGCGTCGGCGCGTGGATGAGGCGGGCATCTACCGTCGGCTCTGGATGGAGCGGGATCGCCGGGTTCCAGCGCGCCGACGGATGGATGCCGAGGGACGGCCGACAGTGGCGGACATCGCCGCTGAGATACGCAGGGAGTGTGAGGAGCCGCGGCCGGGTCTCCTGGCGGTGGAGCGGAAGAGTCCTGGGGATGTCATCGGGTATTGCGGGCTGGTCTTCCATGGGAACGGCGCACCCGACGAGCCCGAGCTGGCCTACGAGCTGCTACATCGGGCCCACGGGTTCGGCTACGCGACCGAGGCGGGTCGAGCCGTGGTCACCTGGGCGGCCGAGGCAGGCTACGAGCGGTTGTGGGCAACGGTCCGCGCCTGGAATGTTGCCTCTCGCCGGGTCCTGGCGAAGCTCGGCTTCCACGACACGGGCCAGGTCACTGCCGACGCCGTTCATGGCGACAGTCAGCTGACGGTCCGACCACTCTCAAGCCCTGTCCCTTAGCCGATCGTCGGCCGGCGACCGATATCCGCTCGCCACGGGCTCCACGCACCCAGCGGCAGTCGGACCGGTAGGGGATCGGCTACCCCGATTCCCGGCGACAGTTCCCGCGGAGCGGCAGGGCAGCAGCCGCGAACTGCTGTTCGGCGCATCTGGGAGCGCTGCCACGCCGTACTGCCCGGCCACGCCACCGCCAAAGGTCGCAGATGGTGCACCGAACATGCACGGTGCCTTGACGCCGCCCTGGTGGAGTTCAGCGACATGAGTCAGGTGGTCGGTTCTGCCTCGACGTGGCACCTGACCTGTCCTTCATCTGCCGCGAGGACGCCAGTACAGCATGCACTCGTCAACTCGTGGTCGCCAACGTGCGCGCCCTGAGCTCCTGTTCGGACGTCGGTGTGTTGAATCCCTTCGCGATCAGCCAGATCGGCAGGCACACGGCCTCAAACAATCCACCTGGAGCGAGCAGGGCGAGCCCTGGCCCGTTGTTCATGTCGAGAACGCCGATGAGGTCGAGCGGCACTCCCAGGGAGAGCAGGACGTATCCGACGAGGCCGAGCACGGCGATCGGACGCGGAACCAAGCGGGAGACGTAAAGCAGGTAGGTCAGGACCAGACCGCCGAGGCCCGTCGGAACGTAGACCCACAGGATGTGGTTGGGGACCGCCTGCAGCTGGGCCAAGAGATAGACGCCGCAGACGGCGGAGACGGTGAACTCGACGATCCTGAGTATCGGGTACCAGATGGCCAGGCTTCGGTTGACGGGCTTCAAAACCCTGTACATCAGCACGCCGATGCCGACCACGGCAAGGCCCGAGCACATCGTAAGCAGCACGCCGATCGTCATTGGTGCCCTTGCGGTATCACCGTCGACGAAGGCTTGAATCAGCGAAGTCCCGATCATGGCGGTGACCATCTGGACGAAGAACAGGATGCCTACGATGACCGCGATCATCCTTCGTGGCATGACGATCCCCTTTGGTTGGTGGTTCCGGGACCCGGCGTAGGCCGGATCTGTGTCGTGGAGTGTCAGGCGGATGGAAGGCCCTCGTGGGCGGGGGCGGCGATGGAGGTCAGCGGGGTCGGCCTGAAGCCCTTGACGACCAGCCAGACGCCGAGCGAGAGCTCGAACGCCGCGACGGGGAGCGCGGCGAGGCCAGCGAGCAGGGACACGTTGGTGTAGGCGCCGAAGAAGACGGCGGTGTCGGAGGCCAGGAGCAGCGGGGCGCCGACGAATGCGACGATCGGCAGGACGCGGGGCACCAGGCCCGACCGGTACAGCACGTAGCCCAGGAGCAGGTCGCAGGCCACGGGCATCAGGCTCTGCGAGAGCAGGAACGCCGAGTTGTAGACGGCGACCAGGCCGTGGCCAGTCGTGACCAGTGAGGCCGGGTCCGCACTTGTGGTGCCGGCCACGTCGTTTCGCAGGGTGATGATCGACAGCAGGCTGACGACGCCGACGAAGATGAGGGCGGCCTCCAGCACTCGGGCGGTGACGAACCCCAGGGCGGCGGTCTGGCTGACTCGCTTGGCGACCGGGTAGAGCACCACGGCGGTGCCGATGCCGGCAATGCCGACGACGACCTCGGAGAGGGCACCCCACAGGATGCCGGTGTCACTGCCGGCGCCCAGGACGAAGGTGCCGACGTGATCCTTCACTGGTTGGTACAGCGCGAGAGTGGGAATGGACACGAACGTGAGCAGGTACAACACCCCAGCGGTCAGGGAGATCCTTCTCATCGGGTCCATCGGTCGGCGCGAGGTGGCTCCTCCCGCGACCGTCGTGCGTGGGGTGTGGGTGGCAGTGGTCATGTCGTGCTCCGCCTGGTTGGGGTGGTCGGCTGGGTCAGGTGGCGCGCGTCGGCGTTCGCTCGCCCGGCACGGTGGTCATGGTCCGACCGGGGTGGGCGTCAGCGGCGCCGTGTCGGAGGTGGAGGCAGTGGGCGGTTCGGTGCCGCCCAGGTCGAGGCGGAACGGCGGGTACTCGTCGGTCATCAGGGCCGCGTAGGCGGTGACGCGGAACACCCAGCGGTTCATGCCCACGACCAGGTCGAACACGCCGCGGGGGTACCGGTCGGCGAACAGCAGGACGAGGCCGGCCATGAAGACCAGCAGGCCGATGAGGCCGCTGCCGTATGCCCATGCGGTGTGATCGCGCGCCTGGTTGTAACCGGCAAAGGCGCCACCGGTGAAGACGCCGATGATCAGGTAGTGCGGCAGCGCCAGCAGCCACCACTTCACCAGCACGAGCCCGCGCGAGAGCGACTGCGGGTGCTGCACGGACAGCCGTGCCGGGTAGCTCGGGTCGTCGGCCAGCGTGAACGGCGGATAGCGGTCGGTGCCCAGCGCGCTGTAGGAGTAGTAGCTGACACGCCAGCTCCAGCGCAGCACGCCGACGTTGAAGTCGAAGATCGCCTGCGGGTAGCGGCTGGTGACCAGGATCGTGAAGAACGCGGCCACCGACAGTACGAGGAACGCCATCCACAAGAAGAACAACACGATGACGTGGGGGATCACCAGCAGCCACTTGACGAGCCACAGCCAGCGGCTCAGGTGCGGCGAGAGCTCTCCCTCGAGGGTGAGCGGGTAGGCGGACTGTCGTTCCATGGGAAGCCCTTTTCACGAGTGCTGAGGCCGGCGGTGGGGTCGCCTCCGTCCCGGTCTCGGCCACGCTATTTAGTCGCACTTGACATGTCAATACAAACATGTCGTATTTCACCGGTATGGTGGATGGCATGGCTGAATGGGCATTCCTGACCAACCACCTGCATGCGCTCTACTGCGTCGCGCGCCGGCCCGGGATCCGGATCCGCGAGATCGCCGACGGTGTGGGGGTCCGCGAGCGGGCGGCGCACCGGCTCGTGACGGACCTGGTGGAGGGCGGCTACCTGACCCGTCGCCGGGTGGGGAGCCGCAACGTGTACGAGCTGCATCCGAACCTTCCGCTCCGGCGCGAAGGCCTCGACGAGGTCGCGGTCGGTGAGATTCTCGAGGTGCTGCTCACGTCGGAGGCAGACGCGGCCCGCAACGGAGACGAGCCCAGGGACGGCTGACCAGAACGGTCTGCTCCACGCGTGGCACGGTCGCACAACTGTCGCGGCGCACCGGTCGGCGTGATGGGCGTGGCGTAAGGCGTGGCGTAAGGCGTGGCGTCTGGCTTGTTCGGCCAGCTCTCACCAGGTCAGCCAGCCGCTGGGTTTCCGCTCTTCACAGTCGGCCAGTTCGTACCGGTCGCGCCGGATCTGACGCCGGGCAACTGCACGCTGGCGCTTCAGCCACGCACGGCGCTGGGCAGTCCCTTCGTGGGTGTGTCAGCGGCAGCGTTGCAGCTTTCGGATCGGTCGGTGCGGGCCATGTCTCCATGGTGGAGTGCGCAGACGGTCCGGTCTACCGGGTTGGGAATCCGCCGGACGGCCCGGCAGCGCGCGAGAACGGTCGAGATGTGGTGATCCAGCGCGCCAGGGCGTTCCAGATGCCCTGCCCACCAGGCGGGGGTTGTCCGTCGTAACGGCCGTACTGCGCGTGATCCCTGGCCGGCGTTGCGCAGGCTCGGCAAGAATCGTCGCGTCTCCCGCCGAGATCTGGGTGATTGACGTCGGCGAGCATGTGCAACGCTGGGTGGTTCGGCGAGCGGGGTGGTTCGGCGAGCGGGGTGTGGCGGCGGGGCGTGCTGGGTGCCCGCCCTCCAAACGCGTTGCGCCCGTGGCTCGGGGCCGAGACCGTGGACGTATGGGCGACGAAGCGGAGATTTGCATCCGCGGGTGATGGAGTACCGCGAGCCCCCAGGCCTGGCCGGCAAGAGGCTCGACCTCAGCGAGTTCCATCCGCTGGACCACAGGGTCTGGGAGAGGCGCTGTCGAGAGTTCCCGGGCAGCAGGAGGCGTCACCTCAAGCTTCGCTGGACGTTCTTCACGGAGCCCGCGCTGCGCTAGTGGACGACCTGCCGGATCGGGTGGCACCGGTCGGTCCAGGCGTGGCGGTGCGACCCACCCGGTATCCCGGCGGCCACGTACCTGATGTGCATGGACTGCGGCAAGGCGCTCAGTCGGGAGCAGCCACGGTGAACAGTCGGACGCTGGTCGGCGGGCGCTCGGCGTTGTTGATTAGATCGATTGGATCCCCTCTTGGGTTATCAACCCGGGCGGAGTTGATAAGATCTTTTCGGTATCCGATTACCTTATCAACTAGGGGTGGACACATGGCCAGGGGTCGTCCGTCGCGTGCCACGGTGTACGCGCGCCTCGAGGAGGCCATTGCCGAGCTGAACGACCGGCTCGGTGGTCTTCCGTCGCCCAAGGAGTCCGAGTTCGTCTGGTCAGACATCTGGCATCTTGAGGCCCATCACTCCACCGCGTTGGAGGGAAACACCCTCGTTATGCGCGAGGTGGAGGCGCTGCTTGAGAAGGGCCGAGCGGTGGGGGCGAAGCCGCTCAAGGAGTACATGGAGGTCCAGGGGTACGCTGCGGCGGCACGCTGGGTCTATGGCCAGGCGCTCGAGCCTGGTGGATGGCATGACGGTGGGCTGATCAGTCTCTACGAGGTGCGGCAGGCGCACGCGCGGTCGATGGGCCCTGTCTGGGGCGTATCGCCGCGCGCCGAGGCGACGGACCGCGAGGGGCCCGGCATGTTCCGTGAGCACGACATCCACCCGTTCGAGGCGGGCGTGAGACCGCCAGCGTGGCCCCTGGTGCCGTCGGTGGTCGAGGAGTGGGTGAGCTCAGTCAACGCGCATTCGGACCGGCTCCGGGATCGCGTTGCCGAGCTGCCTTGGCCGGAGCAGCTGGCGAAGGTGCACAACCGGTTCGAGCAGGTCCACCCATTCCTTGACGGCAATGGGCGGACGGGTCGGCTGCTGTTGAACCTGGTTCTGGTGCGGCTTGGCTACCCACCGGTGATCGTCTTGAAGCGCCAGCGGCCGCAGTACCTGGTAGCGATGCAGCGGGCGGACCAGGACGACTTCGGGCCTCTGGGCGAGATCATCGCCCGCGCCATGTACGACAACCTCAACCGCTTCATTGTCCCGAGCGTGGCCGGCCCGGCCCGCCTGGTACCGCTGGCTGCACTGGAGGACAAGGAGTTCAGTCTCGTGGCGCTCAGACAGGCGGCACAGCGTGGTCGCCTCGATGCCATACAGGGGGCAGATGGCGTTTGGCGGAGCTCGCGCCGTGCGGTACAGCAGTACAAGCGGAACAAGGGCAGGCGCGTCCGATGACCGGCGGATCCGCGTGGACGGTCGACGGAGAGCGGGCGTCTCTCGGGCCCCGTCCCTGATAGCTGCCGGGACTTGGGACGCCGGTCGTTGGGTCAAGGCTGGAGCGTGCTCCATCGCGGAGCGACGCCGAAGGCGGCCTTGACGCCGCGGCCGGCGTCCTGATCCTTCGGCTTGCGGGACGTGCCGATGAAGGCAACTGCGAGGGCCCACAGTTTTCCGCGTTGGTCTCATGTTGCGAGCAGTCCTACGCCCAGGGTCGCCATGCTGACAGCCAGCAGTGCTGCGCCAATGATCACCACGGCGATCAGCCGGTTCGGTTCGGTTCTGCCACGGCCCATCGAAGAGAAGAAGAATCCGCCCGGCATCAGCAGCGCCGCAACGGCGACACCGCTGCGCGCGAGCCATGCCCAGGGCCCCGTCAGGTTGGTTGCATCCACAAACGGCTGACAGACCAGCGCGAGGACCAACAGGACCCCGGCGTGCGCATGGCCAGCACGGGCGAACTTCTCCTGGAACGGCGTGACGTCTTGCCGGCCACGGACGACGCTCAGCATGTACAGACCGCCGGTCTCCACGGTCACCAGAGCGAGGAAGAGGATGCCGGCAAGCTGGCGCGAGGTGTCGGAGAGCAGAGTCTCCATCGGACTCCTGAGATTTCGGATAGTGTGACTCCCCGAATGATTGGAGACTATCGCTATCCCATCTGTCAAGGTGGTGGCATGCGCCTCGCCGAACTCTCCGCGCGCAGCGGGCTGTCAACTGCCACGGTCAAGTACTACCTGCGGTCGGGGCTGCTGCCCCCGGGCACGGTGCAGAGCAGCACCTGGGCCACCTACGACGACGGCCACCTGCGCCGGCTCCGCCTCGTCCGGGCGTTGACAGATGTGGCCGGGTTGTCGCTAGAGGAGGTACGGCGCGTCGTCGAGGCCGTAGATGCCTCCGGGTCAGACCACCAGACTCGCGGGGCCGCCCAGTGGCCCCTCACCGAGGCCCAGGCAAGGGAACCCTCAACCGCATCGATCCAACGAGTTGATGAGTTGCTCGCCCGCCATGGCTGGGCGGTCGCCACCCATAGCCCCCACCGACGAATCCTCGCAGCCGCCCTGGACACGCTCGGCGAACTGGACTTCGCCGCGACCGATGAGGTCCTGGACACATATGCCCGAGCGCTGGAGTCCGTCGCCGAGATCGAGGTTGCCCGTGTCGCTGCGGAGGCCGAACAAGTCGTCGCCGCTGAACGCGTCGTCGTCGGCACACTGCTCTACGAACCCATCCTCCTCACCCTGCGCCGGATGGCCCACGAGGCGGTATCAGCACGAGCGAGCTAGCCACTGTCCATGCGCCATTCCGCGGATGACGTGCCAGGGCGAGGCCGCCCTCCCGCGCCACCATCGGTCACCGGAGCACGATCCTGCTCCGGCACGCTCCGCGTGACCATCCGCTTGCGGAACGCACGGATCAGCCGAGATCCGGCAAGTCGTGCGACTGTGGCTAGCGGCCCCTGACCGGTGCTCGACGTCGTTGGCTCAGGTGGCGGAGGAAGAAGCGACCTGCGTCTTCCCCCGCGAACCACGGAATGCCGGTGTGCCCACCCATGTTCGCCTGGAGCGTCTTCTCCTTGGACCCGACGGCATCGAACAAGTCCAGGGCCCTTTGCCTGTCGTTGCCGTGGTCGTCCCACTGAAGCAGGACATGCACAGGGATGGTGATCCGGCGGGCTTCCTCGATGGTCGCGCGCGGCACGAAGCTCCCCGCGAAGAGGCCGGCGGCCACGATTCGTGGCTCGACTACGGCCAACCGGACGCCGACTGCGGTCACCCCGCCGGAGATTCCGGCCGGGCCACCCACTTCGGGCAGGGCAAGAACCGAGTCAAGGGTCGCCTGCCACTCCGGAACGGCCTGCTCGACCAGCGGAAGGACGAGCCGGTCGATGAGGTCCTCGCCCGGCCGCTCCCCAGCCTTGATTGCCCGACGCAGATCGGCGCGGGCCTGCTCGACGCCGATGCTCGGCCGGTCCCCGCTCCCGGGCAGCTCGATGGTCACGGTCGCGAGTCCCAGCCCTGCTGAGTGCCGTGCCCGCGCCTCCAGACGGGGATACATCGCGCGCATCCCACCCGGGTGACCCAGGAGAATCAACGGAACAGGTGCGGATGGCGTCGCGGACGCAGGGGTCCACAGAATGCCCGGGACCTCGTCGAGGGTGAACTCACGTTCGACGATGCCGCCGTCGAGGGGACGCTCAGATGTTACGCGCATGGTCGTGCCTTTCGGGAGTGCTGTGGAACGGCGCTCCCGGACGACCTACCGTCCGGCCGCGACCCCGAAGGAGAGCGCCCGTGTCGATGCGTTCACGGGTACCACCTCCTCGTCCACAGGTCCGGCGTCTGCAAGCTACCAACGATCTTGGTGACACACCTAGCGCATATCGCTCGTCGAGAGGACGCCCGGATGTCTGCCGCGATCCGGTCAGTCGGTGCCCGTAGGCGGATCCGTGACCGGGAGGCACCGCGATCTCGAGTTAATCGCCGAGGCCGGGCTGCTCGTAGATGCCGAACCGGTTGCCGTCGGGGTCGGTGAAGACGCCCCAGCGTTCGGCCTCGGAGTGCACGTCGCTCGGGTCGACGGTGCCACCCGACTCGCGGATGGCCGCAATGACCGCGTCGAGGTCCTTGACCATGATGTGTACTTCAGGCTGGTGCTCGCCGGCCGGCGGTCGATCCGGGACCCAGGTCCCCGAGACCTGCCCGGTGGAGTCGTCGAACGACACCTCGCCTTCATCGTCGGCGCGTACGTTCCAGTCGAACACGGTGCGGTAGAACTCGCCGGACTGTTGTGGATCTCGGCTCGGCACGAATAGGTAGCAGATCTTGCCGTGCCTGAACTCGACCACGTCATCACTCCGCTCTGGATCGCCAGCCGCACAACCCAGTATGCCGCCGCACGATCGTGCTCCGGTGACCGATCCTGCTCCGGCACGCTCCGCGTGACCATCGGTGAGCGGGACGTGCGGGGTGCTACCGGTAGACGTCGCGCCGATGTCCAAGCCTGACCACGACCACTAACAGGACATCGTCGTCGACGGTGTAGATGATGCGGTAATCACCGACTCGAACACGGAGGCCTGGCCGACCTTGAAGAGCCCGGGCGCCCGGTGGTCGGGGATCCTGGGCGAGCAAGCCGATTGCGCCTTGGATGCGACGGCGAACCTGAGGATCGAGCTGGCGCAGGGAACGGACTGCCGCCGGGCGCAACTCGACGCGGTGTGCGCTCACTCCCAGCCGAGGTCAGCTTTGACCTGCTCCCAGGGGATGTTTGGCCCTTCCTCGGCCATCGCAGCGTCAAACGCGGCAACATCCTCGGCGTCTTCCAGCGCCGTCATCAGCTGCTCATAGCGTTCTGGGCTGACCAGCACCCCGGCGAGGCGCCCTCGACGCTGCACGAACACGGCTTCGGTTCGTGCGGTCTCCATCGCGTCGGGTAGGTGCTCCCGCGCATCACTGATACTCATCGTGGCCATACCGAACCGTACAACTCAATCAACGTATCGTACAAATGATGTCCGGATGAGGATCGGCTTGTGGTCATCCCTGCGGGGGTCGCGGCGGTGCTGTGGCTTGAACGCCCACGTAGTGGGCCAAGGCGAACTCGACCTCAACGAGCTGATCTCGGGTCAGGCAATCGACTGGGTCACCCACGACATAGCGGAAGTCGATCGAGCGGACCTTGTCGACCAGCAACCGCGTCACGCGCCCCGCGACCTCAAGCTCGGGTCGATGAATGGAAGGCCCGGCCGAGGTTGAGGTGGGGATCACCGTCACGACCGACAGCGGCGAATCCGATGGGGAGACCACCAGCCCCAAACGCTTGCCTCCCTGCTCGTGGCCCCGGTTCCGGCCAAGGTCTATCCGGTAGACGGCGCCACGGATCACCAGGCTTCGGGCTCCGTGTTGAGATCCTCGTCCTTGAGCGTCTCCGCGTCGGCCCTGAACTGCGTCAGCCAGTGGTCGTGATCCAACAGGCGCAGCGCACGGCGCAACGTGTCCGACGTGCTCTCGCCAGCCCTCGCGGCCTCGCGAAGGATGCGCTCGTCGTCTGGGGTCGGCCGAAAGCCGATTGATCCAGGCATGCCCTCATCGTAGCGCTTGTTCAACAAATGTTCGACAGGGCGGCGATGGATCCTGCCACTCTGCGTCGCAGCCAAGGCTGAGAGGGGCTTGCTGGTGGTGTCAGGCGTTGCCCGATGTCCGAGCCAGACCGCCCACCCGCGGCCAGGCCGGGCCAACGTCCTGGAGGTGCGCCATGAGCGCACTGCTTGTCGGGTACGCCCGGTGCTCCAACAGGACCTGACCGCGCAACGCGACTCCTTGATCGTGCTCGGCGTTGAAGGCGATCAGATCTACGTCGACCACGGTCTGACCGGGACCAACCGCGAACGCCCTGGCCTCCGCCAGGCCCTCGCCGCGTGCCGGGCCGGGGACACCCGGGTTGTGACCAAGCTCGACCGCCTTGCACGGTCCCTGCCGGATGCGGGGGCGATCGCTGACGAGCTCACCGCCCGGCAGACAGCCTCTCCCTCGGCGGGTCGGTCTACGACCCACCGACGCCGTCGGACGGCTGCTGTTCAACGTCTTGGCGATGGTCGCTGAGTTCGAGCCCTACCTGATCCGGCTCCGGACCTGTGAGGGAATGAAGGTCGCCAAGGCCAAGGGTCGGCTGAAGGGCAAGCAGCCCAAGCTCAACCGCCGTCAGGAAGCGCACCTGGTCTCCCGGGTGCACAGCGGCGAGTACAGCACCCTCGAGGTCGCCGAACTGTTTGGCGTCGGTCGCTCCACGGTTTACCGCGCCATCGAGCGTCAACGCACTGCGGCTAAGGCTGACCTCGCCGACGCGTCAACGCGGCGCTGACACCCCTCCGAGCCGGCGTCCCGGATCCGAGACCCCAGCGGGACGCCGGCACTCCAACGCTCCAAGCTCGACCGGAGGGACCGTTCGTCGTTCGTCTATGGGGACGTCTGTCCGGCTGTCTGGTGGGCGGCGTCCTGACGTTGTTGGTGGCGGCGGACGCGGTGTCGGTTGCCGCAGTCTTGAGAGCTGCACCACTGGCGGTTCTGGGCGTGGCTGGTGTCGAGGAAGACCCACTGGCATTGCGGGTCGGCGCAGACGCCGATGCGGCGCTGAGGGGTGGTCAGTAGCTCGAGGAGGTCGAGGGTAAGCCGGCGGCGCGCGGTGTGCTCGTCAAACTCGGTGACTGTCCAGTGGTAGCTGGCGTTGGGCGATCCGGCGGGGGTGTCGGCGGCCAAGTGGCTGTGGGCCACCGCCTCCTGGATCAGTTGTTCAGCCCGTTCCGGGTGGTCCGCGACTGGGAGGACGGTCTCGCTGACCATGCTGCGCAGGGTGCGCAGACCCGCGGTGAGTGCGGCGGCCGCCGCTGGGCGTCCCTCCATCCGGCGAGCGAGGTCCTCGGCCTCCCCGCGGTCCAGCACACCGGCGCGGTTGGCCCAGGTCAAGCAGTCTGCCGCGTCGTGTAGGTGGTCTTGGCTCCGGGCGGGCTCGCCCCGCCAGGAGATCGTGTTGACCAGGTCCAGCACCGGCCGCCCCGCGATCAGCGGAACCGTGGCAGCGCGAGATCGATCCGACACCCTCCCTACTCTAACGGCCTTGCCGCATGAAGACCATTAGCATAGCGTTGAAGCCGTGCCTAATGGTGCACAGAGAAGATGGCCGTTAAGTGGATCCGGGTTGCGGCCGGTCCGCGACTGGCCGAGGTTGGGCATGGCCCTCGGCGCCCTGGGCGTGTCCGCCTCCGCGATCCTCATCGACCTGTCCGGGACCTCACCGGGCACGGCGACGTTCTTCCGCTGTGTGCTGGCGCTGCCGCTGCTCTGGCCCTTCGCCACCCGAGAGCGGCACCGTGGCGGTGGCCTGTCATCTCGTCGCCGGTTGACTGCGGTCGCTGCCGGGGTGCTGTTTGCCGGTGATGCGCTGCTGTGGACACAAGCGATCTACGAGGTCGGTGCGGGCCTGTCCACGGTGCTGGTCAACGCCCAGGTCGTGCTCGTGCCGCTGCTGGCATTGCTGGTCGACCGGGAACCGGTCGGGGGCCGGTTCCTGCTCATCCTTCCCGTCATGATGGCCGGGATCCTGCTCACCGGTGGCGTGTTCGAGAACGGCGCCACCGGCACCAACCCGACCTGGGGCACGATCCACGCGATCTTGGCCGCGGTGTGCTACTCGGGCTTCTTGTTCCTGTTGCGCCGCGGCGGTCACACCGGGCAGGCGGTCCAGTCCTACCGCGACGTCGTCATCACCGCAGCCGTCGTCGCCCTCATCGCGGGAGCGCTGTGGCAAGGAGTGACCCTCACCCCCGGATGGGCTGCGACCGGGTGGCTGGCCCTCACCGCGCTGTGTGGGCAGGTCCTCGGCTGGCTCCTGGTCGCCCTGGCCACCCCACACCTGAGCAGCACGGTGGGCGCGGCCCTGCTGATGCTCACCCCGGTCGGGGCCCTGGTCCTGTCTGCCCTTGCTCTAGGCCAGTACCCCACCGTCTTGCAGATCCTCGGATGCGTCCTCGTGCTCGTCAGCGCCTACACCGCATCCTCACCGGCCCCGCCGTGGCGGACGGTGACGTCTCTGCGCAGCGAGCGACAGAACAGAACCGACGGCACGTAACAGCGAGCGATCCCTATCCGGCGTCCTCGTCATCGGTGGCCGCCTGCTCCGCGGAGATGTCCGTGGTACGTCCGAACCCGAGGACTGACCGGGTCATCTGGTTGCGGGTGTCCATCAGGTCGTCCAGCGCGGCGTCGAGGTCGTCGGCACTGACACGGAGGGCAACCTCGGCGTGTGGGTCGCGGTCCGCGGCAATGACAGCAGCGCGGCGCAGAAGCTCCTTGAGGAATGACGCGGTGACGCCTTCGGTGCGTTGTAGTACGTCGTCGAGACGACTGGTGTCGATCTCGAGACGTCCACGGTAGAGCGTTCCTGCACCGCGTTGACATCGCACGCGCCACCGGAACCCCGATGACGGCGACCGCCGAGCACGAGGGCATCATCATCGACGACGTCGTGGCCGAATGGGCCGGTCGCCACGCAGCCACCTACGACCTCGAGCTGACCGGACCCGCTGGCGGACGCTGGAAGCACGGCAACGGCGAACACATCACCATGGATGCCTTCGAGTTCTGCCGCGCGCTCAGCGGACGCGCACCCGCTGAGGGACTTCTCCGGACCCAGGTGCCATTCTGAGGCAACGGTGAGCCTCGATTGCGGGCGCCGCCAACTCCTCGCCCGCGCCCGTGACCGCGAGCCGAGCGCTGCCGAGGCGCGTAGTAACTACCTGAGCGTGTTGGATCCGGGGCCGAGGCATCCCCCTGATGGGGTTGACGGGCTTGGTGTCCCAGACCACTCATCAGGAGGATGCATGTCCAACGGTAACCGTCGGCTCTCAC
>JBOHDO010000063.1:0-10071 GCA_050699415.1 Marmoricola sp. | reverse complement strand
GGTAGATGATCGTGACCGCAAGACACAAGGGCAGCCGGGTGGCTGCCTCCGTGGCCGCGCTGGGAATCGGCGTCGCCCTGGCCACGCCGACGGCGGCCTTCGCCGACGGTGGGTCGGGCGGCAGTGGGCTGCAGGACGGCCTGAAGTCGGTGCAGTCCGGGCTGCAGAACACGCAGACCCAGCTGCAGAAGGCGGCCGACTCCCTGTCCGGCGCGAGCAAGCAGAGCAGCAGCAGCGGCTCGACTCCGCAGCTCGACACGACCGCGAGCACGCCGTCGGGCCCGCCACCGGCGCCGTCCAGCGACAGTGACTCACCCGGCCACGAGACCGAGGACCCGGCTCCGCCGGACCACGGCCAGGGCCAGGTGGATCACCTCGAGCTGGGCGGTAACGACCTGGCCGACGTCGCGAAGAGCAACGGGACCACCAACGACGACAACAGCACCAAGAGCGACGCCACCCTGCTCGCGCTGGGCGGCACGGAGATCCTGGGCGCGCACGCCGGCTCCACCGGCACCACCGAGGACCACGCCGGTGACCCGCTGGCCCCGCTGTGCACGGGCACCCAGGGTGCGCTCTGCCTGCGGCTGCTGTACGCCGACGCGTACGCGACCGACAGCGGCGGCACGTCCCACTCCGAGGCCCAGTCCGGCGTGCTGGCCGCCTGCCTCGGGGGCAGCAGCGCCGACCCCCAGGCCGCCTGTGACGGCCCGGTCAGCCTCGGCCTGGCCCGGAGCCACGGCGAGTCCGGCCGGTCGCAGTCGAGCGGACGCACCCGCGCGAACTCGCAGTCCGACGTGGCCGACGCCAACCTCGGCCCGGACCAGCTGACCGCCGCGGTGTTGGGGTCACAGGGGCAGGCGGACTCGCACAGCTCCCCGGGGACGGCCTCACGGGCCTCGTCCCTGGCGAAGCTCGCCGCTGTGGGCCAGCCGCTGGTGAACCTGTCAGACCCGCTGGCGATCGCGGTCCCGCCGGACTGCCCCTCGCCCGGCCTGCTGTGCGTCTTCGCCAACCAGGGCAAGACCTACACCGGTGAGGGCATTGCCGGGCACGCCCAGGAGGCGCTGCACGTGCAGGCGCTCGACGGCACCCCGCTGGCCGTGCTGACCCACGTCTCCCGGACGGAGACGCTGGTCCACAACACCATGGAGAACGGTCCCGGCGGCCCGGGCGGTCCTGGTGGGCCAGGTGGCCCCGGTGGGCCTGGGGGTCCCGGTGGCCCGGGTGGGCCCGGCACCAACGCCGGCCCGACCCCGCCGGCTGCGTCGGCGGCACCGGCTGCCAACGCCGCGCAGGGCCTGCTGCCCAACACCGGCGGTGCTCCGTTCGGCTACCTGGCCGGCGGCCTGTTCGCCGTGTCCGGTGGTGCGTTCCTGATGGCCTGGAGCCGTCGCCGCCGCGGCGTGCTGCCGGCCTGAGGTAGCTCACGACAAACGACCGGGGGTCGACGAGAGGATCGTCGGCCCCCGGTCCTTCGACGGAAGAGGGCCTATGGCCTGGATCCTTCGGCTGCTGCGGAGCCATCCCGTCGGCGCCCCGCTCGTGGTCGGCGTGCTCGCGCTGCTGCTGGGGCTCGGAGTCGTCCTGGGCATGGTCCTGGGCCCGGGCTCCGCGCCGCAGCAGGCCGCGTCCTCAACGGACCACGGCCACCATGCCCACGACCCGCAGCACCGGGCTCCGGCCGTCAAGACACACGTGGTCCGGAGCCGGGGCGGCGGGTTCAGGCTGGATGCACCGACACGGCTGCGGCTGCACCGGCACCACCGGGCCGTGGTGCTGACCTCGCGGCACAAGGACCTCGTGGTCACGGTCGCACCGGCAGGTCGCGGCCCGCTCGGGCGGGCCAGCCGTGAGGTGGTGGACAACGTCGCCGCGCAGTACTCGCACGTCCGGGCCACCGGGCGGTCCCACCAGCGGGTCCACGGACGTCGAGCACGGATGACGGCGGGCAGCGCCCGCACCCCGGACGGCGTACGGCTGCGGTTCCTCGTGCTGGTCGTCGACATGGGCCGGCGCAACCTGGCCATGACCGCCTTCACCGCGGCGTCCACGTCGCCCGCGCAGGTCCTGCCCCTGGTGAACACCGTCGCCAACAGCCTGCAGCCGGTGCACCGTCGGCACTGAGCGGACCGGCAGCCCGCTCAGCCGGCGGGCTCCGGCACTTGTACGCCGGACCGCGCGGCCGCGGGCTCGCCCGCCGAGAGCCAGGCACGGGTCAGCGGCCAGTCGGTCGGCTTGCCGGGGGTGAACATGAACTGCGCCAGCCCCAGCTCGCCGTAGTCGAACCCCGCCTTGGAGCCGGCCAGCCACAGGTCCCGGGTGCGGTAGAACTCCTCGTCGAACATGGCCACGATGCGCTCGCGGTTGCGCCGGTGGTTGCCGCGCCAGGCCGACAGCGTCCGGACGTAGTGCTGCCAGAGGTTCTCCCGGTCGATTGACCACAGCCCGTGGCGGGCGAGCAGCCCCTCGACCTCGGCGACGGTGGGCAGGTAGCCGCCCGGGAACACGTGTCGGTCCACCCAGGCGTCGACCTGCTGGTGGCGCTGGTTGGTGATCGTGTGCAGCACGGCGACGCCGTCCGGGGCGAGCAACCCGGTCACCACGTCGAAGAACCGCGGATGCAGCTTGAGGCCGACGTGCTCGAACATGCCCACGCTGATCACGCGGTCGAAGGGGCCGCGGACCGCCGGGTCGGTGGACTCCGGGAGGTCCTGGAAGTTCATCAACCGGAACTGCACCCGGTCGGCCACCCCTTCCCGCTCGGCGCGAGCCGTGGACTCGGCGAGCTGCCGGTCGCTGAGGGTGATGCCCACGGCCCGGACGTCGTACCTCTGCGCGGCGGCGATGGCGAGCTGGCCCCAGCCGGACCCGATGTCGATGACCCGCTGGCCCGGCTCGATGCGCAGCTTGCGCAGCAGGTGGTCGATCTTGTGCTGCTGGGCGTCGGCCAGGGAGTCCGCGGGGGACGCGAAGTAGCCGCAGGAGTAGGTCAGCGTGGGGTCGAGGAAGAGCCGGTAGTAGTCGTTGCCGACGTCGTAGTGCCGGCTGACCTGGCTGCGCTGCCGGTCGCGCTGGTTGCGCTCGTTGGGGCTGAGCCGGCGCAGCAGGCGCACCACGGCGGAGTCGTGACGGTTGCGCGCCAGGATCCAGAACATCGCGTCGAGGTCGTCCTCGGGGATGTCGACGTCGCCGGAAACATAGGCCTCGCCGACCGCGATGCTGGCGTTGCGCGCGGCCCGCGGGAGGAACCCGGGGTCGCGCACGGTCGCGTGCAGGAGGGGGCCCGACGACCCGTACGACCGCTCGTCGCCGTCCCAGTACCTGACCTCGATCCGGCCCCGGCGGACCCGGCGCAGGATCTGGTCGAGGACCTGCTTCTCCAGCATTGCTTCACCTCTCCCTTCGCGTCCGTCGCTCCAAGGACACCTCGGCCACGTGGCGTTGAGAGTGAGGTCGGGGCGCCGTTGGCGCGGCATGCCCGCTTTCCATTAGTACCACCAACTGGCGCCGGTGGCAGGTGGTGCGCTCCTGTGCGCGGGCGGGGTCGCGCCGGGGCGGGGGAGGACGCCGGCACTCGAACCTCGAGTGCCGTTGACCCGGTGCAGGTGTGCTGCGCCGCTACCCTCACCGGATGGAGTGCTCGGTGGGTGCGGTGTCGATGCACTACGTGGAGCACGGCGCCGGGACCCCGGTGCTGGTGTTGCACGGGGCAGGGGTCGACCACCGGGAGGCCGAGGCCTGCTTCGAGCCGGCTCTGGGTGCGCGTGACGGATGCCGGCGGATCTACCCGGACCTCCCCGGGATGGGGCGCACCACCGCCCCGGGCTCCGTACGGGGCGCCGAGGACGTCCTCGAGGTGCTGCTCGGCTTCGTCGACGAGGTGGCCGGGGCAGGCGCCCTGATTGTCGCCGGCCACTCGGCCGGCGCCCACTATGCCCGGGCGATTGCGGCCCGACGCCCGGACCGGGTCGGCGGCCTCGCGCTGGTCTGCCCGCTGCTGCCTGGGGTCCGCGACGTCCCCGGGCACCATGCGGTGGTCGCGGCCGAGGGCCTGGGCGACGAGGGGTTCCGCAGCTACTTCGTGGTGCAGACCCCTGCGATGCTCGAGCGCTACCAGCGGTTCGTCGCCCCGGCGATCCCCCTGGCCGACCAGGCCGCCCTGGAACGGATCGGCGAGCAGTGGGAGCTCGACCTGACCGCGGATCCGGCGTACGGCGGACCCACGCTCCTGGTCGCCGGACGGCAGGACTCCGTCGTCGGGTACGCGGCGGCCGCCGACCTCCTCGACGAGTACCCGCGAGCCGCTCTGGCGGTGCTCGACGGTGCGGGTCACGCGCTGCCGCACGAGCACCCGAGGCTCCTGGCCGCGCTGCTGGACGACTGGCTTGCCCGGGTCTACTGCACACTTCCTCCCGCGTCGTCGACGTCCTGATGACTGTTGACGTTGACCACGTTGCCGTCCGGCGCGCGGACGAGGAACCTTCGTATGCCCCAGGGTTCGGTCGTGAGCGGATGGACGATCTCGTAGCCGCGTCGCTTCGCTTCGTCGTACGCCGCTTCGACGTCGTCACCGACGGTGGCCGAGATGACCGCGTTGTGGGGAGCGGTGGCGTCGTTGGTGACCAGTTGAACGACGGCCTGGCCGTCCGGGGACAGGAATCTGGTGACCCAGTCCATGTTGATCTGCTCCTCGCTGAGGCCGAGGTAGTCGGCGTAGAACTCGCGAGCCTCGCCGATGTCCGGGACGGATAGGTCGGGAAAGATGTGGGTGGCCCGCACCAGTGGCTCCTTCGGTCGATGGCACTGTGACCCGTCACTCTTCTGGGTTCTGCCCCGCCAGTCCAGACCGTGCGGTCAGACGTCGATGCTCCGCGAGGTCCATGCAAGCGCATGCACCCGGCGCCTGGTGGCAACTGCCGAGGGCGACGAGGCCCGGTGAGACCACCGTTGAGACCATCGGCAACCGGGATGCAGTCCACCGGCCGAGCCCAGCGACCGGCTACGGACGGCGTTCGCGAAGGTCGGTCGCGAAGGTCGGTCGCGAATTTCGGGTGGCGGAGGATGCGGGATTCGAACCCGCGAGGGCTGTTAACCCAACCCGCTTTCCAAGCGAGCGCCATAGGCCACTAGGCGAATCCTCCGCCGGAGAGGATAACCGGCCGGTACGACGGAGGTGAAATCGGTGATCTGCGTCCGGAGGCCCTGCGGTCCGGTGGCTCGGGCTACCCACCCGCTGGGGGTCGTGGGTCGGTCCTGCGGGCTGGTGGCGGGTGCGGCCGGGGTGCAGGACGTTCCGACTTGGCCCGTTGCCGGGTTGGCTGGCTAGACTCTGCGCCAACCCCCCGTGCGGCGGTACCTCACTGAATCCCCCAGGGCCGGAAGGCAGCAAGGGCAGGTGGGCTCTTCCGGGTGCGCGGGGGGCCTTTTCGTGCCGGCACCACGAGCGCGGTCGATCAGCGGGCCAGGTGCTGTGCCTGGGTGCTCGGCGACGGCTCTCCGGCCGACGGGCTCGGGGTCGACGGGCTCGGGGTCGACGGGCTCGACGACGGGCCGTTGACGGTGTCGAGGGGCCTGGGCAGGCCGCCGGGCAGGCCGACGTCGGTACGGCGGGAGATCGAGCACCGGGCGGCCAGGTCGCAGCGGATCGTGGCGTACCCGGTCTCCAGGCCCGACCGGGTGTCGACGTACTGCAGCCGGAGGGTCAGCGGCTTCAGCGGCGCCGAGTACGGCGTGCTGAACCGGCTGAACGTGGGCACGTTCTCGGCGCCGCCGGCGGTGCCGAGCTGGTCGACCACGGTCCAGGTCACTGTGTCCCCATCGGGGCCGCCGTCGGTGTTCCACAGCACCCACGGTCCACCGAGCTGGTGCCAGTGCCCGTAGTCCACGATCCCGGGCGGCTGGTCGGGGATGCCGTCGTCGTACGGCGTGGTCAGGTGGTCGCCGCCCCGGGGTAGTTGCAACACCTGGTCGATCGAGCCCAGCCCGAGGTACGCCGCCGCGGCGTAGGGCTGGTGGACCAGCACGACCCGGCCGTGGCCCGGGTGGCGCGAGGCGTCCTTGTCCACCGCGGCCCGCAGCCGGTGGCCGAGCTGCTCCTCGCTGACCCCGGTGCGGTCGGTGACCATCCCGCCGAACAGGGTCTTGTGCTCGCGGTCGTTGGCGCCGGTGACCAGGATGCCGTCGACGTCGTCGGTGGTGAGGTCCGGAACCACCATGTCGTGGTTCTTCATCTGCTTCCACGTCTTCGTCGAGTCGTGGTCGCCGCCCACGGCCACCGTCGGCGTCGCGCCGCTGACCCTGGCCTCCTGGGCGACGTAGGACGCCTCGGAGACGGTCCCGTTGGAGGTGACGTCCCCGGCGATGGTGCGCACCGCGAACGCGTCCGGCCCGACGGCCCGCGCGAGGGCGGCGTGGATCTCGCGCCGCAGGTGCAGGCCCACGTAGCTGCCCTGCGGGTCGGCCTCGGCGATGACGATCTTCTCGTGGTCGCGGGGGAGCAGGTCGAGGTAGTGGGTCGGCAGCGCGGTCAGGAAGCTCTCGCGGGCCCGCTGCTCGTACTGGTCGGCCCGCTCCCTGATGCGCTCGGCGTTCTTGTCGATGAAGGGCTTGACCTGCTCGGCCACCTCCTGGGTCTGCGGGCTGCCGAAGCTGAGCGCCGGCTTCGCGGGCAGGGGGTAGGTCGTCGCCGGCGGCTGGCTCCCCGGCCAGCTCCGGAACAGCGTGAACGCGACCCCCGTCGCGGCGGCGGTGGCCACCACCACCAGCCCCACGGAGGCCATCGCGAGCCCCGCCCGCGGGACGTGGCGCAGCCGGCGTCGGGGCAGCAGCAGGAACAGTACGGCCCCACCGGCCAACCCGGCGACGAGCTCCTCGCGGACCAGGTTGCCGCGGAACCGTCGCGCCATCTCCATCGCATAGGAGTGGGCGACCTTCGAGGGGTCCTCGACCATCGACACGTTCGCCTGGATGAACTTCGGGGCGACGTACGACGCCAGCGTCCCGCCGGCCTCCGGCGGCCCGGTGCTGCGGGCGTACGCCCCGAACCCCCAGGCCCCGGTCCGGTGCAGGTAGACCGTGCCGAAGACGCCGGTGTCGAGCGTGGAGTAGCCGTTGTGCGCCATGCTGACCTGCACCGGGAAGGTGCCCAGCTGGTCGCCGAAGTGCACCCCCTCGACCGACCGCTCGACGCACACGGGTGCCGCGACCACGGCCGCGGCCAGCACGCAGCCGGCGTACGCCGCGAGCACGCGGCCGGTGCGCCGGCCCGGACGCAGCCGCGGCGCGAGGCCCCGCGCGCCTGCCGCCACTCCTCGCAGGAGGCGGGCCGGGGCGGGGATGGATGGCACCAGACCGAGGGTAGGCGCCGTCCCCACGGCTGGTTAGGGTTTCCGGTGTGCAGCCCAACCCAGTGTCCTGCGTCCGAAATGCCGCCCTTGGGCAGCCGCGCCCCGGGCACGCACCTCGCGGCGTTGTCGCGGACGGCCGGTCGTGACGGCCCCGGCGCTGGCGCTCTACCGCCGCTACCGGCCGGAGACGTTCGCCGAGGTGATCGGGCAGGACCACGTCACCGAGCCGTTGCGGCAGGCCCTGGCCGACAACCGGGTCAACCACGCCTACCTGTTCTCCGGTCCACGCGGCTGCGGGAAGACCACCAGCGCCCGCATCCTCGCGCGCGCACTCAACTGCGAGCACGCGCCGGTGGCCGACCCGTGCGGCGAGTGCCAGTCATGCCGCGACCTCGCGCGCGGCGGCCCGGGGTCCATCGACGTGATCGAGATCGACGCGGCCAGCCACGGCGGCGTCGACGACGCCCGTGACCTGCGCGAGCGAGCCTTCTTCGCCCCGGTGGCCAGCCGCTACAAGG
Source organism: Marmoricola sp. (assembly GCA_050699415.1). GTDB lineage: Bacteria > Actinomycetota > Actinomycetes > Propionibacteriales > Nocardioidaceae > Marmoricola. The sequence goes on along the minus strand of JBOHDO010000063.1, from coordinate 2,204 downwards.
TCTACATCATCGACGAGGCCCACATGGTCTCCACGCAGGGCTTCAACGCCCTGCTGAAGCTGGTGGAGGAGCCGCCGGAGCACCTGCGGTTCATCTTCGCGACCACCGAGCCGGAGAAGGTCATCCCCACCATCCGCTCGCGCACCCACCACTACCCGTTCCGGCTGATCCCGCCGGGCATCATGCGCGCGCACCTCGAGTCGATCTGCGCGCAGGAGGGCATCACCGTCGAGGCGGCGGTGCTGCCGCTCGTCGTGCGCGCGGGCGGCGGGTCGGCACGTGACTCGCTCTCCATCCTGGACCAGCTGCTCGCCGGCGCCGGCCCGGACGGCGTCACCTACCAGCGCGCGGTCGCCCTGCTCGGCGTAACGGACGGTGCACTGCTCGACGACATGATCGACGCGCTGGCCGCCGGCGACGCTTCGGCCGTGTACGGGACGGTCGACCGCGTGGTCGAGGCCGGTCACGACCCGCGCCGGTTCGCCGCCGACCTGCTCGACCGGTTCCGCGACCTGATCCTGCTGGACGCGGTGCCCGACGCGGCCGCACGCGGGCTGATCGACGCATCGCAGGACCAGGCCGAGCGGATGGCCGACCAGGCGGTGCGACTGGGCGGTGCGTCGGTCACGCGCTACGCCGAGATCGTCCACACCGCGCTGCTCGAGATGCGGGGCACCACCTCGCCGCGGCTGGTGCTCGAACTGCTGTGCGCGCGCATGCAGCTGCCCGACGCAGCCTCGGACGCCGCCGCGTTGCTGCAGCGCATCGAGCGGCTGGAACGGCGCGCCGGGGCGGCCGTCTCGATGGGTGAGCCGGTGGCGACGATCCCGGCACCGCGGCCGCCCACCGTGGCGCCGTCCGCTGCGCCGTCTGCCGCGCAGACCGCGCCGCCGGAACCAGCTACGCCGGCCGGCGCAGCCGAACCGGAGCCCGCACCGCCTGAGGCACCCGCACCTCAACCGAGCGGCGACCGGTTCGACGCCGCGGCCCTGCGACGGCTGTGGCCGGACGTCCTGGAGGCCGTGAAACAGACCAGCCGTCGAACCCGTGCGCTGCTGGACAACGCCCAGATCACCGGCGCCGACGGCACCAAGGTGACCCTCGCCGCACCTGCCGCGCTGGCCAAGATGATCGCCGAGGACAGCAACTCCGGCCTGCTGCGGGACGCGCTCACCCAGGTGGTGGGCGGCAGCTGGACGATCGCGGTCGAGACCGGAGCGGGCGCGCCGGAGCAATTGCCGAGCGTGCCGACCACGCCGGCACCCGCCCGTCCGTCCCGCGCCCCGGAATCCGACCCGCGCGACGACACCGACGCCGATGACCCGCCCGTCGGTCCGCCGGTCGATCCCGAGGCCGAGGCGATGAAGCTGCTGCACGACCGGCTCGGAGCGCGCCCGGTCGACGGCACCTGAGCTCACCGCGGCCGGCCCCCCGGTTAGGCTGAAACGTCCCCAGAGCGAAGGAAGTGCGGTGTGCCCCAGCACGGTGGTCAGTTCGGCGGCGGTCAGCCGAACATGCAGCAGTTGATGAAGCAGGCGCAGAAGATGCAGGAACAGCTCGAGGCCGCGCAGGCCGAGTTGGCGTCCGCCCAAGTCACGGGCACCGCCGGCGGCGGCCTGGTCGAGGCGACGGTGCGCGGGTCCGGCGAGCTGCTGTCGCTCACGATCGACCCGAAGGTCGTCGACCCGGACGACGTCGAGACGCTGCAGGATCTGGTCGTGGCCGCTGTCCGGGACGCCAACCGTGCCGCGACGGAATTGGCCAACGAGAAGATTGGCCCGGTCGCCGGAGGCCTCGGCGGCATGGGTCTGCCGGGTTTCTGAGCGCGGCATGTACGAGGGCGCGATCCAGGACCTCATCGACGAGCTCGGGCGGCTGCCGGGCGTCGGTCCGAAGAGCGCGCAGCGCATCGCGTTCCACCTCCTCGCGACCGAACCCGCCGACGTCGAGCGGCTGGCCGCGACGCTGATCCGCGTCAAGAGCGAGGTCAAGTTCTGCTCGGTCTGCGGCAACGTCGCCGAGTCGGACGTCTGTCGCATCTGCAGTGACGTACGCCGCGACCCGTCGGTCATCTGCGTGGTCGAGGAGCCGAAGGACGTCGTCGCGATCGAGAAGACGCGGGAGTTCCGTGGCCGCTATCACGTGCTGGGCGGCGCGATCAGCCCGATCGAGGGAGTCGGCCCCGACGACCTGCGGGTCCGCGA
>JBOHDO010000062.1:0-15968 GCA_050699415.1 Marmoricola sp. | reverse complement strand
GTGCAGGTGTGGCCACAGCTGCACGGCACCGGGCTGCGACGTGCTCTCCGCGCCCTCGACCCAGGGCACCATCCCGGGGGCGTCGAGGAGCTCGAGGTCGGCGCGGTCGGCGAGCACGGCCGAGACGACCTCCGCGGTCTCGGCGACCACCGGCGAGCAGGTCGCGTAGCAGACCACCCCACCGGGCCGGACCGCGTCGAGGGCGGCCCCGAGCAGGGCACGCTGCAGCGGGACCAGGTCGTCGAGGTCGTCGTGGCTGCGACGCCACCGGGCCTCGGGACGGCGTCGCAGCACGCCCAGGCCGGTACAGGGCGCATCCACGAGCACCCGGTCGAACCGGTCCGGGGGCCAGGGGGGACGCGTGCCATCGGCGACCACCACTCCGGCCATCCCCCGGCCGGTGGCCCGGACCGCCGAGCGGACCAGCTCCGCACGGTGCGGTTGCCGCTCCCCCGCCACCACCCGTGCGTCGCGTTGCGCGGCCAGCGCGGCGAGCAGTGCGGACTTGCCACCGGGCCCGGCGCACATGTCCAGCCAGCGGTTGTCGTTGCCGTCGACCGGCGCCGTCGTCGTGAGCAGCGCGACCAGCTGGGACCCGGCGTCCTGCACCCCGGCACGGCCCTCCCGGACAGCCGGAAGCCCGCCGGGGTCTCCGCCCGGCAGCTCGACCGCGTACGGCGAGATCCCGAGCGGTTCGCCGCCGAGCTCCTCGCGGCCGGCGAGCCCGGGACGGGCCACCAGCGTCACCTTGGGCGCCCGGTTGTCCGCCTCCAGCAGCGCCGGCAGCTCCTCGTGCCGTGGGCCCAGGGCCTCGGCGAGCAGGTCGACGACCCAGCCGGGATGGGAGAAGCGCGCCACCGCGGGTGCGTCGAGGTGCTCCATCCACGAGTCGAAGTCGCGGACGGAGACCTTGCGCAGCACCGCATTGACCAGGCCGGCCGGCCGGTGGCCGACCGCGGCACGGACCAGCGAGACCGTGGTGCCCACGGCCGCGTGCGCCGGCACCCGCATGCCCAGCAGCTGGTGGGCCCCCAGCCGGAGCGCGTCACGCACCGGCGGGTCGAGACGCCGGGAGACCAGCGAACCCAGTACGACGTCGTAGGCCCCCCGCATCCGCAGCGTCCCCGACACCAGCTCGGTGGCGAAGGCCGCGTCCCGGCCGCTAAGCCGTCGCTCGCGAAGGACCCGGCCGAGCTCGAGGTTGCTGTACGCGTCGGCCTCGTCGACGGCACGCAGCACGTCGAACGCCACCCGGCGCGGGTCGTCGCGCCTCACGGGCCCAGATGACTGCGCACCACACTCCGGGGAGCGCGGGCGCGCCAGGCGTCGGTGATGACCTCCTCCAGCTCGTCGCGGCCCATCTCCGCCAGCCGCGACAGCTGCACCAGCACGGCATTGACACCGTTGAAGTGGTCGACGGTGAAGAAGGGCCCCTCCCCCTCGACCAGTGCCCGCTTGTCGTCCTCCGAGGGGGTGCGGATGACCAGCAGGTCGTCGTACGGCTCCCCGGTCTCCGGGTCGGTCGCGGTCCGGTGCGGCCTCCGGTAGAGCACGAACCCGCGGCCCTGCCGCTCCCCGTCGCGGTAGCGGTGGTGCACCAGCCAGGTGGGTACCTCGCCCCAGGAGGTGCCGAACCAGGTCTCCGGCAGCGAGCCGCAGATCTCGTCCACGTCCTCCGGTCGTGCCGCCTGTGCCATGCTCACTCCCCCAGTCTGGTGCCCGGCGGGACCCGGCTCCCCCGGGCCCAGTCCGCCGCCGCCATCTGCTTGCGACCGTCCGGCCGGACCTCGCCGAGCCGGACGGGCGCGGTCCCGGTCCCCACGTGCACCTCGTGCCTGCCGACAGCGAGCTCCCCGGGCGCCAGGGCTGGCCGGTCGGGGTCGGAGGTGACCGGCCCGAGCTTCAGCCGCTGGCCCTCGTACGTCGTCCACGCACCCGGCGCCGGCGTGCACGCACGCACCTGCCGATCGATCGCGACGCCGGGCGCCGACCAGACGACTCGGGCGTCGGCCACCTCGACCCTGCCCGCGAAGCTGCCCCCGTCGTCGGACTGGGGCCGGGGTTGCAGGGAGCCGTCGGCGATGCCGTCCAGGGTCGACACCAGCAGCCCGGCACCGCCGTCGGCCAGCTTCGCCAGGAGCGTCCCGGTGGTGTCGTCGGGAGCGATCGCCTGGGTCATCACCCCGAAGACGGGACCGGCGTCGAGCTCCTCGACGAGGCGGAAGGTGGTGGCACCGGTGACCTCGTCGCCGGCCCGGATCGCGTGCTGGACCGGAGCCGCGCCCCGCCACGCCGGCAGCAGCGAGAAGTGCAGGTTCACCCAGCCCCGGGGCGGGATGTCCAGGACCGGCCGTGGCAGCAGCGCCCCGTAGGCCACCACCGGGCAGCAGTCGGGGTGCAGCGCCCGGAGCTCTTCCTGGAAGCCGGGTTCGCGGGGCCGCCCGGGCTGTAGCACCGGTACGCCGAGCTCCCGGCCGCGCTCGGCGACCGGTGAGGCGGCCAGCCGGCGGCCGCGCCCGGTCCGTGCGTCCGGCCGGGTGACCACGCCGACCAGCTCGTGGCTGCTGGCCGCGATCGCCTCGAGCGCGGGCAGCGCGACCGCCGGAGTGCCCGCGAACACGACGCGCACTACAGGCTCAGCCCGTTGGTGGGGTGCGGGGACAGGCGGACCGTCGGTGCCGGCTGGCCGAACCACTCCGACTCGCGGATCATCCGCTTCGCGTCGCGGCGGGCCTGCTTGTCCAGCCGGTCGATGAACAAGATGCCGTCCAGGTGGTCGGTCTCGTGCTGCAGTGCGCGGGCGAGCAGCTCGGAACCCTCGACCAGCTTCGGTTCGCCGTACATGTCGAAGCCGTGTGCCACCACGTGCATCGCCCGGTCGCAGTCCAGCGTGACGCCGGGGATCGACAGGCAGCCCTCGGGACCGGTCTGGCGCTCTTCCGACAGCGTGAGCGTCGGGTTGACCAGGTAACCCGGTTCGCCGTCGACCTGCCAGGTGAACACCCGCAGCCCGACCCCGATCTGGGGCGCCGCCAGGCCGGAGCCCGGTGCGTCCAGCATGGTCGCGGTCAGGTCCTCGACCAGGATGCGCAGCTCCTTGTCGAAGTCACTCACCGGCGCGGCGACCGTGCGCAGCACCGGGTCGCCGAACAGCCGGATCGGGCGCACCGACACTCCGGGTCTCCTTTCTCGACCGACCCGGGCAACCCTACCGACAGCGGTGGTCGCGGTGGCGGCCCCGACTCACGCGAAGGTGAGGCTGCCGTCGTGCAGCCGGCCGCGGCGCAGCCGGACGATGTCGAGGAAGTAGTTGTTGGGCATCTGCCACTGCCCGCGGTCGCCCGCCTTCGGCAGCTCGCCCAGGGCGCGCTGGATGTAGCCGGACTCCAGCGGCATCAGGGGCACGGTCTGCACATCGTCGCCGCGCACCGGCGTCACCACCCGTTCACCGTGGCGCCGCATCTTCTGCAGCACCCGGACGACGTACTCGGAGACCAGGTCGGCCTTGAGCGTCCAGGACGCGTTGGTGTAGCCGATCACGAACCAGAAGTTGGGGACCCCGTCGAGCATGCAGCCCTTGTAGACGATCCGGTCGTGCGGCTCGACCCGTTCGCCGTCGATGGTCGCGGTCACGCCGCCGATCATCTGCATCTTCAGGCCGGTGGCGGTGACCACGATGTCGGCCTCGAGCTCGCGGCCGCTGCTGAGCAGGACGCCGCTCTCGGTGAACCGGTCGACGGTGTCGGTGACGATCTCGGCCCGGTCGTCGCGGATCGCCCGGAACAGGTCGCCGTTGGGAACCATGCACATCCGCTGGTCCCAGGGGTCGTACGTCGGCTTGAAGTGGGTGTCGAGGTCGTACCCCTCCGGCAGCTGCCTGGCCGTGGCGCCACGGATCATCTTGCGGATCATGTCCGGCTGGCGCTGGCTGGCCTGGTAGAGACCCGCCTGCAGCAGCACGTTGCGCCACCGGTTGGCACCCGCCACGACCTTGTCGGGCAGAACCTTGCGCATGGTCGTGCCCAGCGGGTCCTTGCGCGGGATCGACAGGATGTACGACGGCGAGCGCTGCAGCATGGTGATCTGCCGGGCCTCGTCGGCCATGGCCGGGACCAGCGTGACCGCAGTGGCCCCGGACCCGATCACCACGACGTTCTTGTCGGCATAGTCGAGGTCCTCGGGCCAGAACTGAGGGTGCACCAGCCGGCCGCCGAAGTCCTCCTCGCCCTCGAAGTGCGGCCGGTGGCCCTCGTCGTAGCTGTAGTAGCCGCTGCACGACCACACGAACCGGCAGGTGATCGTGCCGGGCTCGCCGTCGGCCTCGTAGCCGATGGTCCACAGCTCGGACTCGGAGTCCCACGAGGCGGTCCTGACGTGGTGGCCGAACCGGATGTGCCGGTCCACGTCGTACTCGCGGGCGGTCTCGGCGACGTACTCCTTGATCGAGGCGCCCTCGGCCAGCACGTCGTCGTCGTTCCAGGGGCGGAACCGGTAGCCGAGCGTGTGCATGTCGGAGTCGCTGCGCACGCCCGGGTAGCGGAACAGGTCCCAGGTGCCGCCCAGGGAGTCGCGGCGCTCCAGCACTGCGTAGCTCAGCTCGGGCAGCCCCCCGTGCAGGTGCACCGCGGCCCCGATCCCGGAGAGGCCGGCACCGACGATCAGGACGTCCACGTGTTCGGTCATGTCGCCATCTTATTGAATCTGTTTCAACAGCAAAAGGGGGGACCACGGAGCCGCCGCGTCGCGGCCTCCCCGTCGTACGCTGGCCCCGGGAAGGAAGCATCCGACATGGCCCGCGACCACGATGCCCCGGCCGAGCAGGCCGCCCGGGAGCAGGAGCTGGTCGAGCGCGTGCTGCGCTCCTTCGATGCCTGCGAGGACCCGCGCCTGAAGGAGCTGATGACCGCCCTGGTCACCCACGTCCACGGCTTCGTCCGCGAGACGCGATTGACCGGCGACGAGTGGGCCCGGGCCATCGGGTTCCTCACCGCCGCCGGCCACATCACCGACGACAGGCGGCAGGAGTTCATCCTGCTCTCCGACGTGCTGGGGGCGAGCATGCAGACGATCGCGGTCGACAACCAGGCCTGTGGCGATGCCACCGAGGCCACCGTCGTCGGCCCCTTCTTCGTGGCGGGCAGCTCCGAGATCGTCAACGGTGGCGACATGACCTTCGGTGCCCCGGGTGAGCCGTGCTGGGTGGAGGGCACAGTCACCGACACCGACGGAGACCCGCTGCCCTCCGCCCGCATCGAGGTCTGGGAGGCCGACGAGGACGGCCGGTACGACGTCCAGTACGACGACGGCCGCACCGCGGCACGCGCGCACCTCTTCGCCGACGAGGACGGCCGGTTCCGGTTCTGGGGCATCACTCCCACGCCGTACCCCATCCCGTGCGACGGCCCGGTCGGCAGCATGCTCGCCGCCGTGGGCCGCTCGCCGTACCGCGCCGCCCACCTGCACTTCATGGTCTCCCACGAGGGCCGGCGCACCCTGGTCACCCACATCTTCGTGCGCGGGGACGAGCTGCTCGGCTCCGACTCCGTGTTCGGGGTCAAGGAGTCGCTGGTCAGGGACTTCGTGCGGCAGTCCGCCGGCACTCCCACCCCCGACGGGCGCTCGACCGGCGGCACCTGGACGCGGGTCCGGTTCGACATCGTGCTCGCGCCGGAAGGGACCTGACCGCTCGTGCCCGGCTCACCCCAGCTCGGCGGGGTCGACCTCGACCCGCAGGTGCGGCAGCTTGCGCGCCGAGCGTCGTGCCTGCAGGTCACGCAGGGCTGCGGAGAGGTCGGCGCCGCGCGCTCGCGGGACCCGGACGACCAGGCGGACCTCGCCCTCGTCCCGGTCCGTGGCAACCGCCACGGGGCCGAGCACCTCCGCCGACGCCGGCAGCAGCAGGGTCGCCTCCGCCGCTGCGACGTCCGCCGGGCCCCCGGTGACCGTGGCGGCCCTCGATGCGGGCGGAAGATGCGCGGACTGCCGCTCGGCGATCTCCCGCTCGGCGAAGCCGGCTGGGTCCCAGCGCACCATCGCCTGCAGCACCGGACGTGAGGAGTCCCCGACCAGCAGCACCCGACCGCCCGGAGCGACCAGCGCGGCCGCGTTGCACCACCGCCGGAGCGCCTCCTCCTCGGCCCGCAGGTCCGACCGGGCCAGCATCAGCCAGGTGTCCAGCACGACCACGGCGGCGTACCCCTGCGCGGCCACGGGCTCGGCGCCGGGCGTGGCCACCACGAGGGCCGGATGCGCCGGCACCTCGGTCAGCACGTCGCCACCGGAGGAGGTGCGGACCGGGGTGGAGGGCAGCGCGCGGCCCAGCTCCTCGGCAGTACGACGCTCCCCGAGCACGGGTGCACGCAGGCCGGTGCCACCACACCCGGTGCACGTCCACTGCGGATGCTCCGTCCCGCACCAGGCGCACTCGGGGTCGCGACCAGCGGCGGCGACCCGCAACGGCCCGTGGCAGCGGGTGCACTCCGCCGGGGTCCAGCACCCGTCGCACGAGAGCCGGGTCGCATAGCCGGCCCGCGGCGTCTGCACCAGCACCGGCCCGCGGACCAGGGCTTCGCGCAGCACCGTGAACACCTCCGCGGGAAGCCGCACCTGCCGCGCCCGCGGGTCGCGCTCGAGGTCGCGGTCGCTGTCCCCCGTGACCGAGACGCGCACCCGGTCACGCAGCGCGGCCCGCGGCACCGAGATCTCCTCGGCCCATCCGGTGCGCAGCAGGTACTGCGCCTCGACGCTGCGCGCGTGGGCACCCAGCAGAGCCGCGCATCCGGTCTGCTCGGCCCGGGTGAGCAGCACCTCCCGGGTGTGCGGGTACGGCGCCCGGGGCTCGTCGTACAGGTCGTCGCCGTCGTCCCAGATCGCCACCAGCCCGAGGTCCGGGACCGGGGCGAAGGCAGCGGCGCGCGTGCCGATCACGATGCGTCGAGCCCCACGCAGCACGTCGAGGAAGGCGGCGTAGCGAGCCGCCGGCCCCGCCTCCGCGGTGAGCGCCGCGATCGCCTCGCGGCCCACCCGCGCGGTCAGGGCCGCCTCCAGCCGGGCGAGGTCGCGGTGGTCGGGCACGCACACCAGCGCTCCCCTGTCCGACTCCGCGGCGGCCACCACCGCCTCGGCCAGCGGCCCCGCCCAGTCCTCGGCCGGGGCCGCGGCCCAGACCCGGCGCGGGCTCGAACCCGAGGCGAGGGACGCGAGCCAGCCCGGAGCCTCCAGGTAGGACGACCACACCCCGGCGTCGTGGCGCGCGGTGACGGTGGCAGCGGCGCCGACGGCCCTCTTCTCCGTCGCGGCGTGACGCGGAGGTACGGCGAGCCGGAGCACGTCGGAGCGGGTGCCGGCGTAGCGCGCGGCCACGGCTGCGGTCAGCCGGGCGACCTGCGCGGTGAGCACCGGCTCGGGGCTGACCACGCGGCGCAGGGGTTGCAGCCGGCCGGGGTGCCCGGTCTCCGCACGCCGCTCCAGCACGAACCCGTCGACGTCTTGTCCCGCGAAACCGACCTTGACCCGGGCTCCGGGCACCGCCTGGTCGGCGTACTTCTCCGGTACCAGGTAGTCGAACGGACGGTCCAGGTGGGCCAGCGGCAGGTCGACCAGCACGCCGGCGACGGGGTCGACCTCCGCGGCCCGCAACGCCTGCTTGCTCCGCGGCTTCCCCTTCGCCGACCGCGCCCCTGCCCGAGCCGCTTCGCGCGGCAGCAGCGCGGGCTGCTCGGGTTCTGTGGACGACACGAGCGTCAGTGTGACACCCGGCAACGACGGTCCCCGGCGAGGTTGCGGGGTCGAGGTGCGCTCAGACGCCCGCGGCGCGCTTGAGGTCCTCCACCCGGTCGGTGCGCTCCCAGGTGAAGTCCGACAGCTCCCGGCCGAAGTGGCCGTACGCCGCGGTCTGGGCGTAGATCGGGCGGAGCAGGTCGAGGTCGGCGATGATGGCGGCCGGGCGCAGGTCGAAGACCTCGAGGACTGCCTTCTGGATGATCTCGACCGGCACCGTCTCGGTGCCGAACGTGTCGATGAAGACCCCCACCGGCTGGGCCTTGCCGATCGCGTAGGCGACCTGGGCCTCGCAGCGGCGGGCCAGCCCGGCGGCGACCACGTTCTTGGCGACCCAGCGCATCGCGTAGCAGGCGGACCGGTCCACCTTGGAGGGGTCCTTGCCGGAGAAGGCGCCACCGCCGTGACGCGCCATGCCGCCGTAGGTGTCGACGATGATCTTGCGTCCGGTCAGGCCGGCGTCGCCCATCGGGCCACCGATCACGAACTTCCCGGTCGGGTTGACCAGCAGCCGGTAGTCGTCGGAGGGGATCTCGAAGCTGGCCAGCACCGGGTCGATCACGTGCTCCCGGATGTCGGGGGTCAACCTCGCGTCCAGGTCGATCCCGTCGGCGTGCTGGGTCGACAGGACCACGGTGTCGACCCGGACCGGACGGCCCTCGTCGTCGTACTCCACGGTGACCTGGGTCTTGCCGTCCGGACGCAGGTAGTCCAGCGTCTCGTCCTTGCGGACCTCGCTGAGCCGCTCGGCGAGCCGGTGCGCGATCGTGATCGGCAGCGGCATCAACACCTCGGTGTCGTCGCACGCGTAGCCGAACATCAGGCCCTGGTCGCCCGCGCCCTGCTTGTCCATCGCGTCCACCGAGCCGGTCCGGCTCTCGTGGCCGGTGTCAACGCCCTGGGCGATGTCGGGAGACTGGGTGCCGAGCGCGATCTGTACGCCGCAGGAGTGCCCGTCGAAGCCCTTCACCGAGGAGTCGTAGCCGATCTCGAGGATCTTGTCCCGCACGAGCTGGGCGATCGGTGCGTACGTCTGGGTGGTCACCTCACCGGCCACGACGACCAGGCCGGTGGTCAGCAGGGTCTCGCAGGCAACCCGGCTGTGGGGGTCCTCGGCGAGCAACGCGTCCAGGACGGTGTCGCTGATCGCGTCGGCGATCTTGTCGGGGTGCCCCTCGGTCACCGACTCCGAGGTGAAAAGGCGTCCGGTCACGTCGTCTCCTTGTTCCACGTCACGGCGCGTTCGCGCCCACCCGGCGGGCAGAACTTCTCCGACACCCTAACCCCCGCGTCTTGGTCCGTGGACGAGCGTCTCAGTGCGACGCACCCGCGCGACCTCACCACAGCGCCGCGACCCGGTCCCAGACCACCTCCGCCAGCGCGACCTTGGAGCCGCGGGGCACCGGGTAGGACTCCCCGCCGGCGGCCAGGATGACCGCCTCGTTCTCCTCGCTGCCGAAGACCTTGCCGCCCCCGACGTCGTTGACCACCAGCAGGTCGCAGCCCTTCCGCTCGAGCTTCGCGCGCGCGTGCTCGAGCACCGAGCCCGCCTCGTCACCGGTCTCGGCGGCGAAGCCCACGACGACCGGTTGCGACCCGCTCCGGCCAGACACCAGGCCGGCCAGGATGTCCGGGTTCTGCACCAGGCTCAGGGCCGGCGCGGTGCCGTCCCCGGGCTTCTTGATCTTGGCCCGCTGCGTGGTGGCGGGCCGGAAGTCGGCCGGTGCGGCGGCCATCACCACGGCGTCGGCAGTGGCCGCGGCGGCGGTCACCTGCTCGTGCAGCTCCCGTGTGGTCTCGACCCGGACCACCTTGACCCCGGCGGGGTCGGGGAGCGCGGTGTTCGCGGCCACCAGGGTGACCTCGGCCCCGCGGGCGGCCGCGACCCGGGCGAGCGCGTACCCCTGCCGTCCACTGGAGCGGTTGCCGAGGAAGCGCACCGGGTCGAGGTACTCGCGAGTGCCCCCGGCGGACACCACCACGTGGCGGCCGACGAGGTCCCGCCCGGCCGCACCCCCGCGGGTGAGGACATCGGCGCAGAGGGCGAAGATCTCCTCGGGGTCGGGCAGCCGGCCCTTGCCGCTGTCGCGGCCGGTCAGCCTGCCCTCGGCCGGGTCGAGCACGTGGGCGCCGCGCTCCCGCAGCGTGGCCACGTTGGCACGCGTGGCGGGGTGCTCCCACATCTCGGTGTGCATCGCCGGGGCGAACACCACCGGGCAGCGAGCGGTGAGCAGCGTACTGGTGAGCAGGTCGTCGGCGAGACCGGCCGCGGCCCGGGCGAGCAGGTCCGCGGTGGCCGGCGCCACCACGACCAGGTCGGCCGCCTGGCCCAGCCGCACGTGCGGCACCTCGTGCACGTCGTCCCACACCCCGGTGTGTGCCGGCTTGCCGGACAGCGCGGCCCAGGTGGGCGCCCCCACGAACTGCAGCGCGGCGGCGGTGGGCGCCACGGTCACGTCGTGCCCGGACTCGGTGAACAGCCGCAGCAGCTCGCACGCCTTGTACGCCGCGATGCCGCCCCCGACACCGAGGACCACACGCGGGCGGGGCTGCCGTGGGCTGGACTCAGGCACGGGGCGGTCCGGGCGGTGTCGTCCTACTCGGCGAGGTTCGGGGCGTCCGGCTCGGCCAGCGCCGCCTGCTGGACGGTCTGCTCGGCGGCCAGCTCCTCGGGGTCGACATCCTCACAGGTGAGCAGGTCGTCGTTGATCTCGCGCAGCGCGATCGACAGCGGCTTCTCCTGCACGTGGGTCTCGACCAGCGGGCCGACGTACTCCAGCAGGCCCTCGCCGAGCTGGGAGTAGTAGGCGTTGATCTGCCGGGCCCGCTTCGCGGCGTACAGCACCAGGCGGTACTTGGAGTCGGTCTTGGTCAGCAGCTCGTCGATCGGAGGGTTGGTGATCCCCTCTGCCACCGGTTGGGCGACGGGCTGGTTGCCGGACACGCTCATCGAGCCTCACAGACGAACAGTTGGGGTAACGGACGCGCACACGCCCGCGAGGAGCGGGCCTAGGCCATCGCCAACTCTACCAACGCACGCCCCGCATCGGGAATCGAGACGTTGACGATGGTGTCGTCGAACTCCGCCTCGGCGGCCAGCTCCTCACGGGCCGTCCGCAGCCGGCGCTCCCGCTCGGTGGCGCCCTCGGTGCCGCGGCCGACCAGTCGGTTGACCAGCTCGTCCCAGGACGGCGGTGCCAGGAACACGAACCGGGCCCCCGGCATCTGCTGCCGCACCTGCCGGGCACCCTGCAGGTCGATCTCCAGCAGCGCCGGCCGGCCGGCGGACAGGGCGTCCTCGACCGGCTGCCGTGGGGTGCCGTAGCGGGCCCGGCCGTGGACGACCGCCCACTCCAGCAGGCCGTCCTCGACGATCATCCGGTCGAACTGCTCGTTGCTGCGGAAGTGGTAGTGCACCCCGTCGACCTCACCCGCGCGCGGCGGGCGCGTGGTGACCGAGACGGAGACCCAGATCTCCGGGTGGTGCTCTCGCACCCAGGCGGTGACGGTGCCCTTGCCGACCGCGGTCGGCCCGGCCAGGACGGTCAGCCGGTGCCGGGTGCGCCCCGCCGGCCGGGGCGCGTCGACGGCGTCAGTCACCCGGGGTGAACTCGGCGACCAGCGCCTGCATCTGCTTGGCGCCCAGGCCGCGCACCCGCCGGCTCTCGGAGATGTTGAGCCGGTCCATCAGCTGGCGCGCCCGCACCTTGCCCAGACCGGGCATGGCCTGCAGCAGCTCGCTGACCCGCATCTTGCCGATCACCTGGTTGCGCTCCCCCTCCGCCAGGACGTCGGCGATCGAGGCACCGGAGTGCTTGAGCCGATTCTTCACCGCGGCGCGTTCGCGACGAGAAGCGGCCGCCTTGTCCAGGGCGGCCTTGCGTTGTTCTGCAGTGAGCGGGGGCAGAGCCACCTTCGACCTTCTTCCTCGCAGCCAAGTCCGACAGTGGAGACCTCGTGAACCAGCAATCTACATGCCCAGATTGATCTTGCAGACGTCGCGCGCCTCCTGGTCGATCGTGGACGCGGCCTCGACCGTCTGTCGCGAGGAAATCTGGTCCGCGGCGGTCGCGATCGCGCGCTGCTGCGCGGGCCCCAGGCCGGCGGGTGGCTTGCCGCCGTGGAACTGCGAGGGCCGCACCCCGGCGTGCTGCAGGGCCCGCCGGAGTCCCTCGATCGGGGTCACGAACTGCTGCCAGTCGTCGGCGATGTCCGGGGGTGCGTCATGGGCCAGGTCCCGCAACATCGGCAGGTGCGTCACCAGGGCGGTCGGGGAGCTGCTCTCGATCATGTCGGCGAACGCTCGCCGGTCCTGGTGCAGCTGCGTGCAGTAGTCCCTGACCGGGTGGCCGCCGGTGACCAGGTCGGCCGGGTTGCCACACCCGGCCATGGACAGCAGGGCGGCCGAGGCCATTGTCCCGGCCAGCGCCCGGCGTACGGCGGCGACGGGCGGGCGGCTCATCCGGTGGCCACCACGGCGCCCAGGGCATCGAGCTCGCGTCGCGCCGCGTCACGCAGCCCGGCCGGCTCCGGTCCGGCGCGCAGGATGCCCCGCGAGCTGGACGCCAGCACCTGGTCGAGGACGCCGGAGAAGACCCGGCGTACGTCGGCGACGGTGCCGCCCTGGGCGCCGAGGCCGGGAACCAGCAGCGGCCCGTTGATGGCCAGGTCCTCCAGGCCGTCCTCGACCGTCGCGCCGACGACGGCGCCGAAGGAGCCGAGCCCGTCCGCGTCCGCGTTGAGCCGACGCAGCTGCGCCAGGACGTCACCGCCGACGGTGCGCCCGCTCGCACTGCGCGCGGCCTGCACCTCGGGGCCCTCCCTGTTGGAGGTCAGCGCCAGCACGAAGACGCCGGCGTCGTGCGTAGCGGCTGTGTCGATCATCGGCTGCAGGCTGCCGAACCCGAGGTACGGCGAGGCGGTGATCGCGTCCGCCGCTAGCGGGGACGCCGGGTCCAGGTAGGCGTCGGCGTACCCCTGGGCCGTGGAGCCGATGTCGCCGCGCTTCACATCGAGGACCACCTGCGCTCCCCCGGCCCGGGCCGTCGCGATCGTGCGCTCCAGCACAGCGATGCCACGGGACCCGAACCGCTCGAAGAACGCCGACTGGGGCTTGACCGCCGCCGCCACCGGGGCCAACGCCTCGGTGGCGGTCAGCGCGAACCGCTCCAGCCCGGCGACCGTGTCGGTCAGCCCCCATTCCAGCAGCAGCGCCGGATGGGGGTCGATGCCCGCGCACAGCGGGCCACGGGTGTCCATGGCCTCGCGCAGTCGCTTCCCGAAGCTCATCCTCGCCTCCCGTCGGTCGCCGCCAGCTGCTGGTTCATCCGCAGGGGCCACCATGGTCCCTCGTAGACGAACGCGGTGTAGGCCTGCAGCAGGTCGGCGCCGTCCGCGAGCCGCTGCCGGGCATCGTCCGGGGTGCCGATGCCGCCCACCCCGACCAGGGTGAGGTCCGGGCCGACCCGGCCGCGGAGCAGCCGGACGACCTCTCCGGACCGCGTCCGCAGCGGCGCTCCGGAGAGTCCGCCGTCCCCGGCCGTCTCGACCTCCCCGGGCGTCGACACCAGGCCGGCCCGGGCGACCGTGGTGTTGGTGGCCACGACCCCGTCCAGCCCCAGCGACAACGCGAGGTCGGCGACCGCGAGCACGTCCTCGTCGGACAGGTCGGGCGCGATCTTGACCAGCAGCGGGACGTGGTGATCGGTCACCGCGTCGGCCCGCCGGCGCACCGCCCCCAGCAGCGGCTCGAGCCGCTCCACGGCCTGCAGGTCGCGCAGTCCCGGGGTGTTCGGAGAGGAGACGTTCACGACCAGGTAGTCGGCGTACGGCGAGAGCAGCCCGGCGCTCTTCTCGTGGTCGGCGACCACCGCCGCCTCGTCGTCCTCGGGCACCACCCGGCTCTTCCCGATGTTGATGCCCAGGACGACCCGGCCCAGCCGCCGCCGCGCCGCCATGGTGGCGCTCCTGCGCATCTCGAGCCGTCGCGCGACGACCTCCGCACCGTCGTTGTTGAAGCCCATCCGGTTGACCACCGCACGGTCGGCCGGCAGGCGCGCGAGGCGGGGACGGGGGTTCCCCGGCTGCGGCTCCCCGGTGACCGTGCCGATCTCGACGAACCCGAACCCGAGCGCCGCCAGGGCGTCGATGCCGGTGCCGTTCTTGTCGAACCCCGCGGCCAGGCCCAGCCGGCCGGGAAAGTCCAGCCCCAGTGGCTGCGTCCAGGCGACGCCGCCGCGGGCTCCCTGCGCGACCTGGCGATGTCTCGCCGTCCAGGCCGAGGTGAGCGGCCGGGCGGCCCGGATGGCGGCGAAGGCAGCCGCGTGGGCCGTCTCGGCATCGGTGCGGGTCAGCACCCGGTCGAAGAGCTCCCGGTACGCCGTCACCGCTCCCCCGCTGCCCAGTCCTGCAGCGAGCGCACCCCGATGTCCCCGGCCAGCATCGCCTCGATGCCGTGCACCGCCGCGCCGAGGCCCTGCACCGTGGTGATGCAGGGGATGTTGGCCATGACCGCGGCGGTGCGGATCTCGTAGCCGTCCACCCGCGGGTCACCGTCGCTGGAGGCTCCGTGCGGGGTGTTGATCACCAGGTCGACGTCGCCGTCCAGGATCACCTGCACCGACGTCTTCGCGCCGTCGGCCCCGGGTCCCTCGTGGTGCTTGCGCACCAGCGTCGCCGGGATGCCGTTGCGGCGCAGCACCTCGCGCGTCCCCTGCGTCGCCAGCACCTCGAAACCGAGGTCGGCCAGCCGCTTGATCGGGAAGATCATGGTGCGCTTGTCGCGGTTCGCCATCGAGCAGAACACCGTGCCCGCCCGTTCACCCTGACGAGGCAGCGGCAGCGAGCCGTACGCCGCGGTCTGCGACTTCGCATATGCCTGTCCGAAGTCCGCGTCGAGCCCCATCACCTCCCCGGTGGACTTCATCTCCGGGCCGAGCACCGTGTCGACGGTCTGGCCGTCCGGCGTACGGAAGCGGTTGAACGGCATCACCGCCTCCTTGACCGCGATCGGCGCATCCGGGGGCAGGTCGCCGCCGTCGCCGTCGGCGGCGAGCAACCCCTCTGTGCGCAGCGTCGCGAGCGTCTCGCCGAGCATCACCCGCGCGGCCGCCTTGGCCAGGGGCGTCGCGGTCGCCTTCGACACGAACGGCACCGTCCGGCTGGCACGCGGGTTGGCCTCAAGCACGTAGAGCACGTCGGCTCCCAGCGCGAACTGGATGTTGATCAGCCCGCGGACACCGATGCCGCGCGCAATCGCCTCGGTGGCGGCACGGATCCGCTGCACCTCGGAGGCACCCAGCGTTATCGGCGGGAGCACGCACGAGGAATCCCCGGAGTGGATCCCGGCCTCCTCGATGTGCTCCATCACCCCGCCGAGGTACAGCTCGGTCCCGTCGTAGAGCGCGTCCACGTCGATCTCGACCGCATCGTCGATGAACCGGTCGACCAGCACCGGCCGGTCCGGGCTGACCTCCGTGGCCTGCGCGATGTACTCGCGCAGGGCGGTGTCGTCATAGACGATCTGCATGCCGCGGCCGCCCAGCACGTACGACGGCCGCACCAGGACCGGGTAGCCGACCTCCGCCGCGATGGTCCGGGCCTCCTCGAACGACACCGCCATCCCGTGCTTGGGCGCGGTCAGCCCGGCCTCGGCGAGCAACCGGCCGAAGGCGCCCCGCTCCTCGGCGAGGTTGATCGCGGCGGGCTGGGTGCCCACGATCGGCACGCCAGCGGCCTCCAGGCCCTCGGCCAGTCCGAGCGGGGTCTGCCCGCCGAGCTGGCAGATCACCCCGGCGACCGGGCCGACCTGGCGCTCGGCGTGCACCACCTCGAGCACGTCCTCCAGGGTGAGCGGCTCGAAGTAGAGCCGGTCGGAGGTGTCGTAGTCGGTGGAGACCGTCTCCGGGTTGCAGTTCACCATCACGGTCTCGTAGCCCGCCTCGGCCAGCGCGAACGAGGCGTGCACGCAGGCGTAGTCGAACTCGATGCCCTGGCCGATCCGGTTCGGCCCGCTGCCCAGGATGATCACCTTGGCCCGGTCCCCCGGCGGCACCTCGGTGCCCTCGTCGTAGGTCGAGTACAGGTACGGCGTGCGGGCGGCGAACTCGGCGGCGCAGGTGTCCACCGTCGTGTACACCGGGCGGATGCCGAGCCGGTGGAGCAGCAGCCGCACCCCGCTCTCCCCGGCC
>JBOHDO010000061.1:0-40336 GCA_050699415.1 Marmoricola sp. | reverse complement strand
ACCCGCGCCAGCAGTTGCTGCAGGTGCACCCCCTGGTGCACGTCTGAGAACATGGGCGCCCGGAGCGCACGCTCCGGGCGAACTCGGAGGCGACCGCACTCACGACCTCCGCGTCGTCACCGGCCGTGGCCGCGTCGAAGACCACCTCGCCGTCGTCGGTGGCCACCCGACAGACGAGCTCGCCGGATCCTCGGGGCGTGGTGATCGACAGCGCGGACTGGCCGATCGCGCCGCCCTCGTGCGTGGTGGTGATCGCCAGCCAGTGCAGGGGGTCCCCGGTGGCCGAGACCTCCACCACCAGGCCCAGCGCCGCCTCCAGCAGGTCGAGCAGGTGGGGTCCGAGGTCGAGCAGCGCACCGCGGGCGACCCGCCAGGGGGTGGCGAACCTGGCGCCCTCGAGGGCCGCGCCGGACACGAAGCTGGCCTGGGCTCCGTACGCCGACGCGTTCGCCACCCGCGAGAGGAACCGCCGTCCGCCGGGGCTGAACCGGTTGCGCAGCATCACCATGGTCTGCACCCCCGCCTCGTCGGCGGCGTCGGCGATCGCCTGGGCGTCCTCGACGTTGAAGGCGAGCCGCGGTCCCCGACGAGAGCGAAGATGGACCATGGCCAGCATCGAAAAGCGCGTCCGCAACGGACAGATCACCTGGCGTGCGCACTACCGCACCCCCGCCGGGGAGCAACGAAACAAGACCTTCACCCGCAAGACCGACGCCGAGAGGTTCCTCGCCGGCGTCGAGAGCTCCAAGGTCACCGGCTCCTACGTCGATCCGGCGCTCGCCAAGCTCACCGTCAGCGACTGGGCCGATCGCTGGCTCGCGGGACAGGCCCACCTCAAGCCCACCACCCACGCCCGGTACGCCGGAATTCTGCGCACGCACATCGCGCCGAAGTGGGGAACGGTGAGACTCGGCAACGTGTCCCACTCCGACGTCCAGGTTTGGGTCACCTCGCTGTCGAAAAGACACTCCCCCGCCACCGTGCACAAGGTCCATCGGGTGTTGTCGCAGATCCTCGACCTGGCGGTCAAGGACCGGCGGCTGGCTCACAACGTCGCGACCGGCGTGAACTTGCCGCGCGTGGCCCGGCCCGAGCACCTCTACCTCAGCCATGGTCAGGTCGAGGACCTCGCCCAGGCGTGCGGGTTCCCGGCGGATGCGAGCAAGCACAGCAGCTATGACACCCGCACCAACCAGACCTATCGGCTCGTCGTGTTGTTCCTTGCCTACACCGGCGTTCGATTCGGTGAGATGGCCGCCCTGAGGGTCGCCCGCCTCGACCTTCCTCGCAACCGAGCGGTCATCGTCGAGTCGGTCACCCCGGTCCAGGGTCACGGACTGGTCTGGGGCACCCCCAAGACCCATCAGCGCCGCCAAGTGCCGATCCCGCGCTTCCTCGTCGCCGAGCTCGCCGAGCACGTCAAGCGCAAGAAGTCGGACGAGCTGGTCTTCACCGGGATACGGCGAGGCCAACCGCTACGGGTCAGCACCTTCCGCGCCAGCTTCAGCGCCGCGGCTAGCGCGATCGGGCTGCCGGCCCTGCACCCGCACCAGCTCCGACACACCGCCGCCAGCCTGGCGATCGCCAGCGGCGCCGACGTCAAGGTCGTCCAGCAGATGCTCGGCCACGCCTCGGCCACGATGACGCTGGACACCTATGGCCATCTCTTCGAGGACCGGCTCGACGAGGTTGGCGACGCCCTGGACAGGGCACGCGACGCGGCTCGGACTCGCCGCGCCAGGCCGCCGGTCGTTGCCCAAAGTGGTTCTGCTGTTGCCCCAGTGTTGCCCCAGCCCGATTCGGCCCGGATTTGCGGTGAGGGTCCGTCGAGCGTTTCCGCAGGTCACAGCCGGTTTTTGCCTCGGCACCCCCAACGGGATTCGAACCCGTGCTACCGCCGTGAAAGGGCGGGGTCCTGGGCCGCTAGACGATGGGGGCCCGTCGCCCGCCCGTGACGGGCGAGCGACCGCCCAAGCATAGGGAAGCGCCTGGGGCCGGCCAAACCGGCACACTCGTGGCATGGAGGTCACGGCGGAGCAGTTCGACGACCTGGTCGCCGCCGCCCTCGACGGTCTTCCGCGGCCCCTGGCGAGCCTGATGCGCAACGTGGTGGTGCTCGTCGAGCCGGAGCCGCCGGAGGACGAGCCGGACCTGCTGGGCCGGTACGACGGCGTCCCGCTGACCTCTCGCGACAGCGGCTACACCTTCGTCCCACCAGACCGGATCCTGCTGTTCCGCGGCCCGCTGGCCCGGATGTGCAGCGACCTGGACGAGCTCGCCGCGGAGGTGCGCATCACCACGATCCACGAGGTCGCCCACCACTTCGGCATCGACGACGAGCAGCTCCAGGAGTGGGGCTGGGGCTGACCGCGTCACGGGACACGGTTGTCGCCCGAGGTCGGCCCTGTTGTAGGGTGACGCCCGCTTGGGCAGGTAGCTCAGTTGGTACGAGCGTCCGCCTGAAAAGTGGAAGGTCGGCGGTTCGACCCCGCCCCTGCCCACCACCGAAGCCGCAGGTCAGACCACGTGTCTGACCTGCGGCTGCTTTCATGCCGGGCCAGTTGACAGCCATCTCTGACAGCAGCGGGGTCATCCGAACCGCCTCCCGAGCCGGTTCAGGGTCTCGCGCTTCTCGTCCAGTGAGGCGTGCGCGTAGATCGTCATCGTGACGTCGACGTTGCTGTGACCGACGATCTGCTGGACCACGTGCCGAGCGGCTGCCTCAGCCAGGAGGAGGCTGACACATATGTGACTCATGTCGTGGAACCGGGTCGCCCAAGACCTTGCGGACCTCGGACCAGCTGCGGCTCAGGTTGTCCGGCTCGATCGGTGTCCGATGCTCGTGGAGAACACCATGTCCTCGTCCCACCCGCGCGGCCCGGCCTTGAGTCGCTCAGCTCCCTGCTTGACCGGTGGGACTTCAAAGCATCGACGCACGGCGGTGGCAGCGGAGCCGTGCGGCGTTGGCCGACGGCGCCGTCGTCGTCGGCCATTCGGTGGGCGGCTGGCCCAGTGGTGAGTTCGAGGCGCCGCACGACCTCGGTGCGAGGCTGCCGCACGGCGTACCGGTACACACATTTCAGGGACTGCAAGACCGAACGCGCCGTGCCGGAGTGGCAGATGACGCTCGACGCGCTGCAGCCAATGCCCGAGCAAGCGGCGAATTCTCTTCCCGGGCGCGGATCAGCGCATCGACCCACCGCTGATCCTCCCGTGAGTGCGGCCGCACGCCGTGGCCAGGCGCGTCGATCACCGCGACGTGAAACCCGTCGCGCACGACTGTCTGCCGGGCCCCCAACCAGGCCGGGAGCTCGCTTGATGAACAGCCCGTGGCGCCGCTGAGCGGCGCGAGTGGCCAGCCCGGGCAGTCGCAGGAATTTCCACGGTCTTGGCCTTGACAAAACATCGAGAGGCGAGCAATCTAAAAGAGATTTAGATAACTTTTAGAAGATGAGCGGATGATGAGATCAAGGACTCCGACCGGCCGACTACGGGGCGGGGCCCGAGTTCTGGGAGAGGATGCGCACCGAGCCGGGGCTCGCCGCGTTCGTGCCGCTGCGGGTCGGGTTTCTGCTGCCTGAGCTGACCGAATTGCTCCAGCCGGACGACGCCGCGGCCGAGCGGCACATCTCCGACATCGCGAACCAAGGAATCAACGTCGACGCCCTCGGCGAAGCCCGACAACGTCAAGGTGCGCATGCCTTCGAAGCCGACTGGGCCAGCCTCCTCGAAGCCATCCACGACAAGACAACCCACACATGATGGCGGAGGCATCCCGGAAGCCAGCACCAATGACCAGCCACAACTGAGTGAAAGAGGGCCATGAGCGTCACCGAAGAACGCCCCATCGTCGACGACACCACAAAGGTGCAAGGACCCCAGAAGTTGGGGCCGCTGACCCCGCTGGTCGGCGCCTGGGAGGGCGATGTCGGTCTCGACTTGTCCTACCACAACAAGGATCAGGAGATAGGCCGCACCAGCTACTTCGACCAGGCCGACTTCAAGCCGATCCCGATACAGGAGAACGGCCGGCAAACACTCTGGGGGCTCCGCTACACCATGACGGCGTGGCGCCACGGCGAAGAGGCCATGGATCCCTTCCACGACGAGATCGGGTTCCTCCTGTGGGACAAGGACAATGGGCAGGTCATCCGCAATGTGGTGTTCGGTCGTGGAATTGCGATTCTCGCGGGAAGCGACGCCGGCCCCCGGGACCGGACACTGCACTTCGACGCCAAGCCCGGCGACCCCTCGTACGGAATCCTGCAGAACCGCTACCTGATGCAGCGGGCCGAAACCAAGAACTTCTCCAGCACCTTTGCCTTCAATGACGACGGCACCTGCAGCTACACCTCTGACCTGTTACTCCGCCTCGCGGCCACGGGCACCGAAATGCGCCACACCGACCAGAACACACTCCACCGCGTCAAGCGGTATCACCCCAGCGTCGAAATCGGCTGAACTTCGCCCGAGCCGCGAGCCGGACGATCCGTCGCGCCGAGCACGCGGGTCTGCGTCATACTGCCGCCTGCCGGCCGCCCTCGACGTTCACGGACAGCCGATGCCCGGGTTGGCCGGACATGGCCCACCGAACGCGAGGGAGTTCCGGTCAGGCCGAGCGAGCCACGAGGGCTTCAAACGACCCCTGTGAACGCCCGGAACGGCCGCCGACCGCCGGCGACTTGCGGCCTTCCATGATGAGGATCACCTCGACACAGTCCAAGCCGAGATTGTGTCAGTCGCCGACTCTCGGGGCCTCCCACGTTGACAGGCAGAACGGATGTCCGGCCGGGTCGGCGTACACGAAGCAGTGGTCGGCGTTGGGCTGATGCTCGAATCGGGTAGCGCCGGCCGCCAGCACACGCGCTCCGGTCGCCTCCAGGTCGTCGACGAGGAACTCGAGGTGCATCTGCATCCCCACCTCGCCATCCGGCCAGGTGGGTGGCCGGTAGTCGTCGATCTGCTGGAACCCGATGTCACCGTTCGGCCCTTCGACCAGCGCCCAGTGCTCGTCGCCCTTCGCGACCCCGCCGGTGATCTCGGCGTAGAACCGCGCGAGCGCGATCGCGTCGGGCGCGTTGACCGTCGTCCCGCTGAGGCTGATCAGGTCCGACATCAACCGATCTCCATCTGCTGGTACGTGGGCGTGAGCTCTTCCCAGCGTTCCTTCCAGCCGAGCGCCCCGGCATCGGAGCTCCAACCCTCCGGATGGACCGGGCCGTCGACCTCCAGCGACCGACCGAGGTCCTCGAGGTGGACCCGCCAGCCAGAGGCGTGGAACGGGAGATGCCTCGTCGGCAGGCCGCGCTCCTCGACCACCAGCCGGGTCTTGGAGCCCTCCTCGGTCAGCCACGCCTCGATCTGAGCCTCGTCGTCGGTACCCGGCTCCGTCGTCAGCAGCAGGTGGTGGGGCGCATCGCACACCTCGATGCGCGCCGGACCGGTCCAGCTGCTCGTGAAGACGGCCTGGATCGTGCCGCCGACCCGCATGTCGCCGTCGACCCGGGCGATCCAGCGGGCCAGCCGCTCGGGCGTCGTACACGCCTGCCAGAGGTCGCCGATGTCCGTGTCGTAAAGGTCCTCGGCCCGGACTGCTCCGCGGGTCTCGTCGAGTGTTCGCATCGTCGCGATCGTGGTCATCGTCGTGCCTTCTTTCCTCGTGCGATCTCGGTATGGAGGGCGTCGAGCCGGTTCTCCCAGAGCCGGCGGTACTCCCCCAGCCACTCGTCGACCTCGACGAGCGTCTCCGGGCGGAGCGTGTAGATCCGGCGCTGCGCGTCCTGGCGTACGTCGACCAGCCCGGCTTCCCGAAGCACGCGCAGATGCCGGGACACGCCCGGCCGAGCGATCGGGAGAGCCTCGGCCAGCTCTCCTGCACTCGCCGGGTGGTCGCGGAGAATCTCGAGAACCGTGCGCCGGCTCTCGTCTGCCAGCGCGTGCAACACGGCGTCCATGACGCTAATGTACCCATACAGGTACGTAGCCGCAAGGTTACATTCGACCCTGTGAAGAAAGCGTCGTGTTCGGGAGGGTTCAGAAAGACGGCGGCAGCCGACGCCGAGATCAACGCGTTGGGCCGTGCCCAAGTCCTGGGCAAAGGCCGGCGAGACTTGGTGGTTGCGGCCGGTAGGGCAGTTCACTTCCACCGAATGCGTAGCTCTCACCGGTGGCCAGCCGACGCTGGACGGCGGGGCGGGCTGGCCCGCTACTGCACGTTCGACCGCGGACCCTACAGGCAGCTCGTCGATGACGAACACCCGCCCGCCCGGGGCCAGGCAGTCCGCGACGAGCGCCCAGAGGGCGTCGAAGCGCTGAGGTGGCACGTGCGACAGCCCGGCCGCGAACAACACCAGGTCGTAGCGCTGCTCCGGCTCCCAGGCGAACGGGTCGGCGTGCACCAGCGATACATGTGGCGCGTCGACCCGCTGCCGGCGGATGGCCACCAGGGCCTCGGGCGAGGAGTCCACTGCGGTCACCGCGCTCGCGTGCCGGGCGAGCTCGACTGCCCACTGGGCGGTGCCGCACGCCAACTCCAGCACTCGGCCGAAGGGCGCGTACGCCTCCAACGCCGCCACGAACTGCTGCCGCGGCATCAGCACTCTTATGGGCAGAGTCCCCTTCCGCTGCCGGCATGGTCGTTGGCCCTGTCCTCGCTCATTCTTTGATGGTCGCCCGGCTGGGAGCCTCGGTGTTGTGGGCATCGCGTGTCGGGGCGAGGGTGTAGCTGCCGCGGGTCAGGTAAGTGGCGGCTTCGAAGAGCACGCCGACGGCGAGCACGCCAAGGAAGGCGGGCCGGTCGGCACCGTGGAGCAGGCTGTGTCCGAGCCCAGCGCCGGTCAGGGCAGTTACGCCGAGGGCGAGCCAGCCGGCACCAGTGATCAGGCAGTGCGCGTGCCGGCAGCGCCAGAAGTTCACCGCACACCACGCGCCCCCAGCCAGGCACGCCAGCCCGGTCACGACCAGGCCGGGCCGGGCGGGCAGCTGTCCGGCCCGCCCGAGCAGCGCCACAACGACGGCGAAGTAGGCCACTTCCGGCCACCCCGAACGGGGCAACAGGCGATCGGCGAGCCGCTTGGCAGGGGTATCGGCCGGCAACACCGGCGGACAGCACACCAGCCACGAAGAGCACCCGGTGGCCAGACGCCGTACCCCGCGCGAGCCAGCCGACGCGTCCCGATACGGGGTCAGGACCTTCACCATCCGGTGAGGCTAGAGCCTGCCCCCGGGGGGAGGGTCAAGCCCGAGGGTCTCCGGTGTCGAAGTCCACCCGCCCGTCCAGCTCATCGTGATGGGCGTCTTCGAACGCCTCGATGCGCGCCACCAGCTGCTGTAGGTCGGCGATCCGCGCCGTGGTGCGCGTCTTCGCGGCCGCCAGCAGCCGGGCCAACGCCGGCCCGAGAGGCTCACCCCGCTCGTCGAGTGCCCGGATCTCGGCCACCGTCAGCCCAAGCGACCGCAGCCCGTCGATCACCTGCGCGCACCACAACGCCTCCTCGGTGAACAGCCGATACCCGGCCGAACTACGACCCTGCGTGTAGATCAGCCCCGCGTCCGCGTAGGCCCGAATCGCCTTCGCCGACAACCCGGTACGTCGCGACAGCACCCCAACAGTCATCAACTCCATCACCCCACGGCATACCACGCCCGAGTCATCACCGCCCCGCACACCGCCTCGAACAGGCCCCCGTGGCGAGCGACCGGTCAGCGGGTGGCGCACCCGCCCGCCTACGGCAACTCAAGGCGCACGGTGGTCCAACGGCGATCGCGCACGGCGAATCGCGTTACGGGGCCACCGACGAGCGACAGCCGATATTCGCCGTCTGCAAGCCGATAGCGCATGCGGCCACGAGCATCCGTGACCAGGGAGATTGCACCTGGGCCGGCAACCATCGAAAGCTCAACCTGCGCGAAGCGCACACGGCGGTCATCGCGCGTTGGGGACTGGAGCGCAAGTCTGAGCCCGCCACTGGTCGGCACGCGTTCACGGTAGCGCTGTCGTTGCGTCGATGGCGGCCGTTGGCCGATCGATCCCGTATCGGTGGGCGCACGGTCGGGGCCGCGCCGCAGCACACACCCATCTCAGAAGCGCGGCGGCGAGCACCCTCGTGCGCTCGGCGATGGCGTCAGCATCACCCGGTATGCCGGGCTCGGACGTCAACTCCAGCCGATCCTTGGACTTGTCGCGATGGCGCGGGATCACGTGCAGGTGGAAGTGAGAGACGGTCTGCCAGCCATCGGCGCCGCAGCAGTTGAACGGGTTGACGCCGTCGGCGCCGAGCTCGGAGAGCACGACCTTGGCGATCCGTTGAGCGGCTAGGCGACCTTGTCGAGCTCGGTGAGGTCGTCGTTCGTGAGGGCGATGCCTGTGACGCTCATGTTCTCCTCGAGGTGCGCGACGCTGGAGGTCCCGGGGATCAGCAGGACGTTCTCGCGGTGGGCGAGGAGCCAGGCCAGACCGATCTGGGCGGGCGACGCGCCGACCCGCTCGGCGACGGCCCGCACGGTGGCGTCATCGGTCACCTTCGGCATGCCTGGGAAGGCGGACCCGAGGGGGAAGTACGGCACGTAGGCCACGCCGTTTTGCTGGCAGAGGTCGAGCACGTCGGCGTCCTTCCGGTCGACCAGGCTGAAGGCGTTCTGCACGCACACGATGTCGGTCTGCGTCATGGCCTGCTCCACCTGGGCCAGCGTGGCGGTGGATATGCCCAGGCCGACGATCTTGCCTTCATCGCGCAGCGCGGCCATCTCGCCCAGCTGATCCTCAAGCGGCACCTGCTGGTCGGCCGGCGGTTCGTGCTCGGCCATCAGCCGCAGATTCACCGCGCCGAGCTGGTCGGTGCCCAGGCTGCGCAAGTTGTCCTCGACCGCCGAGCGCAGTTGTTCGGGCCGCTGGCCGGGCAGCCAGCCGCCCTGCTCGTCACGGAAGGCGCCGACCTTGGAGACCAGTACGAGATCCTCGGGATAGGGGTGCAACGCCTCGCGGATCAGCTCGTTCGAGACGTCAGGCCCGTAGAACTGCGCAGTGTCGATGTGGTCTACGCCGATCTCGACCGCCCGCCGCAACACGGCAATGGCCTCACCGTGGTCACGCGGCGGCCCCATGACCCCAGGGCCGGGCAGCTGCATAGCGCCGAAGCCGATGCGGTGCACGGTGAAAGGCCCGAGGGTGTAGGTGTCCATGACCTTCCACGCTAGCCACCGATCCCACATCCGGTCACGGATCGCTATTGGGACGGGCCCCGGGGGACGGTTCGATCCGCCGAGCACCAGCAAGGGGCGGTTGGGAGATGCATTCCTATGCACCGGCACGCCTGGCGACCTCGACCGATGAATCTGGCCGGCGCATCAGAGCCGATGATCCTTGCGGCGCCGCGTCGGTGTGGTGCGCACGTGTGCGCGTTCTCCCTGTTTGCCGACGAGGCTGAGGAACTCCACCGGTCCTGAACTGGTGGCGCCGAACCAGTGTGGGGTGCGGGTGTCGAACTCGGCGGCCTCGCCGGGTTGGAGGATCAGGTCGTGCTCGCCGAGGACGAGTCTGAGCTTGCCGTTGAGGACGAAGGCCCAGTCGTAGCCTTCGTGGGTGCGTAGGTCGGGCTGGGCGTCGTCGCGGCCGGTGGGGAGGATGAACTTGTAGGCCTGGATGCCCCCGGGTCTGCGACTGAGGGGCAGGATGGTCCGGCCGTCGCTGGTGGGGATCGGGCGCAGGTTGACGCGGGGGTCGCCGGTCGGCGGTGCGTCGACGAGCTCATCGAGGGTGACGCCGTACGCGCGTGCCAGTGGTAGTAGTTGCTCCAGCGTGGGACGCCGGCGTCCGGCCTCGAGCCTGGACAGCGTGCTCGTCGAGATCCCAGTCTCATCGGCGAGATCGTTCAAGGTGATGTCGCGGCGCTGTCGAAGTTGCCTCAGCCGCGGCCCCACGGCGTCGAGGGTGCGGTCCATCGAATCGTCCATACCGCGACTTTGCCATTCGGCAACTTAGATTGCAAAACAGCATGCCGGGCGTCATCCTCGACAGACACCGCCGCCGGACCGCCCGCGGGGGAACGGATCGAGG
This sequence comes from Marmoricola sp., assembly GCA_050699415.1. Lineage (GTDB taxonomy): Bacteria > Actinomycetota > Actinomycetes > Propionibacteriales > Nocardioidaceae > Marmoricola. The sequence goes on along the minus strand of JBOHDO010000061.1, from coordinate 30,282 downwards.
GAACAGGCATGGCAGAACAGACGGACTTCCTTCGCGACGTGGTGGTCGTCGGTGGCGGCGCAGCTGGCCTCAGCGCCGCGTTGACGCTGGCGCGGGCGCGCCGATCGGTGACCGTCGTGGACGCAGGTGAGCCGAGGAACGCGCCCGCCCACGGGGTCCACGGGTTGCTGGCTCTGGAGGGTATGAGCCCGGTCGAGTTGCTGGCTCGCGGACGCGACGAAGTCCTCGGCTACGGCGGCGAGATCATTGCGGGTGAGGTCGTCGACGTCTCCTGCGCCCCTTACGGGTTCTCAGTGGCCCTTCGCGACGGTGTCGTTCTCCGGGCGCGGCGTCTGCTGATCGCGACCGGACTGGTCGACGAGCTGCCTGACATCCCCGGCGTGCGCGAGCAGTGGGGGCGCGGCGTCCTGCACTGCCCCTACTGCCACGGCTGGGAGGTCCGCGACCGCAGGATCGGCGTACTGGGCACCGACCCGATGGCGGTGCAAAAGGCCGTCCTGTTCCGCCAGTGGAGTCCCGACGTCGTGTTCTTCGACCATGACCGCGGCCTCGAAGCGCAGGACCGCGCCAAGCTGGACGCGCTCGGCGTCGCAGTCGTCGCCGGCAGGATCTCCCGGCTGGAGATCGACGACGACCACGTGAGCGGTGTGCGACTCGACGACGAGACGGTTGTCGCGGTCGACGCCGTGGTCGTCTCGACGCAGATGGTTGCTCGCACTGAGCTCTTCGCTGGGATCGGCATCGAGCCGACCGCCCATCCTGCCGGCGCGTTCATCGAGACCGATCAGTTCGGCGTGACTTCGGTGCCGGGTGTGTGGGCCGCGGGCAACTCCTCCGACATCGGCGCCCAGGTCGGCGCCGCGGCTGCCGCCGGAGCCCTCGCGGCACAGCACATCAACACAGACCTCATCACGAAAGACCTCGAACGCGCGGTGGAAGCTGCAGCCGACGCTCCGAGTGACGAGATTGACGAAGGGATCATCTGAATGGAGCACAGGTTCGACCACGCGTACTGGGACCAGATCTGGCAGGGCGATCGCGCCTCGGCAATGGGATCTGGTCAACCCAACCCGCACCTGGTTCGCGAGATCGGCGATCTGGTGCCCGGGACCGCACTCGAGGCTGGTTGCGGCGCCGGCGCCGAGGCGATCTGGCTCGCGGCGCGCGGCTGGCAGGTCACCGGAGCCGACATCGCCGCCGCGGCCCTCGACCGCGCCGCCGAGCGTGCCACCGAGGCCGGAGTCACCGAGCGGGTCGAGTGGGTCCAGGCGGACCTGTCGACGTGGGACCCGCAAACACGCTTCGACCTGGTCACCACCCACTATGCGCACCCCGCGATGCCCCAACTGGAGTTCTACGAGCGCACCGCATCGTGGGTAGCCCCCGGAGGCACCCTGTTGATAGTCGGCCACATCCAGCATTACGCCGTCAACGGCGACAACCACGGCCATGCTCTCGGCCATGGTCACGATCACGGCTCAGACGGACCGCCCGCCTCGGCCTCGGCGACGGCGGTCACCGTCACCGCGCGCCTGGCTCCGGCCGAGTGGGAGGTCGTGACCGCCCAGGAGTCGCAGCGGACAGTGTCCGGCCCCGGCGGCCACGAGACCACGATCCACGACGTCGTAGTCAGAGCAATCCGCCGCAGCTGACCTCAGCCGTCCGGCGCAACGCCATCGCGCACGTGTCGTGGCGCCTCTCCTACCCACCCTGTTGAAGGATCTGTCATGAGTACGACCCACCGTCGACCCCGCTGTCGACCTACATCGCCCGGTCGCTGCGGGAGACCGCAGGCTTCAGGCAGCAGCTACACCCTCGTCTGTGAAGAGCCTCTTTTGAGCCGCCCCCGCAGCGAACTGTGGAGTTGACGCTGGTTGCGTCGGGGGCCTCTCCCGCGGGCCGTTCACCGGTAGTGGATGGTGGTGTGCCGGGTTGACCTGTTCCAGGTGATGTAGCCGCCCTGGAAGTTGCTGCGTTCCCCGGCCCGGGTCTTGAATACGTCGGTCCGGGGGTAGCCGAGCCGGCCTCCCGTCGAGCCGTGCCTGGCGTAGGCGCGGCGGATCGGTCCGTGGACCTCGTGGGTGCCGGCGCGGGAGCTGTAGATCGTGGCGTGGGTGAAAGCGGTGCTGCGGCCACGGTGGAGGTAGCGCTCGCCGCGGTACGGGCGGCCGACCCAGCCGTCCTCACCTCCGAGGCGCTGCCACTTCCGGTAGATGTTGCTCCGCCAGGCCCCGATCCGCTCCTTGACCCGCTGACGCAGGGTCGGCAGCCAGGCATAGACGTACTTGCCGGGGCAGGCGGTCGCCTTCACGTCGCGGTGACCGGCGATCCTCGGGTACCTGACGCCGTCGATGCGGGTGGTGCCGAACGGGTGGCGGTAGAAGCTCTCCAGCCGCCAGGCGACCAGGCGCACCGTCGCGGTACGCAGGGCCCGGGTCGGCCGCACCTTGTCGAAGTTGCCCATCAGGGCGATCCCGGTCATCAGCTTGTTCACGTCGAAGATGCCGGCATGTGCGCCGCGGACCTGGTACCGGAAGCCTCCGGCCCGGCCCTCGAAGACCTGGCCGTACTTGGAGACCAGGAAGTTGTAGCCGATGTCGCACCAGCCCCGGACGCGGGTGTGGTAGTAGTAGATCCCGCGGACCAGGTCGTCGGACTGGGCCTTGGTGTAGCTGTTCGTCCCCGCGGTGTGGTGGATCACCACACCCCGTTCGGTGGCGCCGTGGATCGGCTTCCAGCACTGGTCGCGGTACTTCGGGTTGGCGCCCCACTGCCTGCGGGTGATGATGTTGGGGCGGGGCGCGATCGTGGTGTTGGCCAGCCGCATCGACGGCCCGGCACCGGGATCGATCAGGTTGGCCTCCAATCCGGCCGGTGCGGTGTGGTGGCTGCTGAGCACGCGCACCTTGACCCCCTCGCTGGGGCCGACCCACAGTGGCTCGGTGCCGGCCCGAGTGGAGGCGGCGTACTGGCGCGGGTCCGGCCCGTCAGGGTCGTTCGCCAGCCGCCTCCACCTGCCCCAGCCCTTGTCGGTGCGCACCTTCACCTCGACCCGGGGGTGCTGGGTGTGCTGGCCGGGCCGCCAGGTCACGCCGAGCATCTTGTAGCCCGTGGTCGCGGGAGCATCCAGCCGAGCCACCTCGAACGGCGGCCCGTCGGGCCGGGCGCGCTGCCCCCGGGCCAGCGGCCCGGCCACCGCCCGGGACACCGAGGGGATGGCCAGGTCGGTGAGGTGCGGCCCGCGGGTGTGGCTCTGCAGCTCGGTCACCGGGGCGGGGGCGGCGTTCAGGGCGCCCGCGGCCAGCACGAGGGCGAACGCCGGCACCCACAGCCCGGCGCGTGAGAGCAGCTGCGGAAGGTGGTGCGACACGGTGTGGCTCCCAGGTAAACGCAAGTTACTGGAGTGACGGATGTGAACAACGACTTCCTGAGTATGCGCCCCAAGCGGCCTCCGGTCCAAGCCAGCGGCCTGAACCGCGGGCCGGGCCGCCGTGACAGGTGCCGAATCGCCGATGGTTCTCCCGATTCCAGCGCACGAGTGTCAAGGTGATCCGCCGCTTGACGCTGAAACCGATTTCTGGAAATGTCCGGACATGGCCACCTCTGCGCTGCTGAGCGTGGACGTTGGCACGTCGAGCACCAAGGGCCTGCTCGTCGGGCTGGACGGACAGGTGCTGGCGCAGATGTCTCTGGAGCACGAGGTGCAGCGGCCGAGGCCCGGCTGGGTGGAGATGGACGCCTCGCTGTGGTGGGACGAGTTCTGTGTATTGAGCCGGCGTCTCGGCAGGGACGACGACGTGAGGATCGAGGCCGTCGGCCTCAGCGGCATGGGCCCGTGTGTCGTCCTGACCGACGAGGCCGGAGAACCGGTCCGCCCCGCGATCCTCTACGGGGTCGACACCCGCTCGCGCCGGCAGATCGAGGACCTCACGGAACGCTACGGTGACGCCGAGATCCGCGAGCGTTGCGGATCCTCCCTTTCCAGCCAGGCGGCCGGGCCGAAGGTGCAGTGGGTCGCAGAGCAAGAGCCGGGGGCCTACGCGCGGGCACGCCGGCTCTTCATGCCGGCATCATGGCTCGCCTACAGGCTGACCGGGCACTACGTCCTGGACCATCATTCGGCAAGCCAGTGCACACCGCTGTACGACATCGCCGAGGGGGCCTGGTTCGAGCCGTGGGTGAAGGACATCTGTCCCACACTGGAGCTTCCCCCGCTGGGATGGCCGGGTGACCGGTCGGGCGTGGTCACCGGCCCCGCGGCATCAGCGACGGGGATCCCGGCCGGCACTGCCGTGATCACTGGAACCATCGATGCATGGGCGGAGGCGGTCAGCGTCGATGCGCAGAACGTCGGCGACCTGATGCTGATGTACGGCACCACCATGTTCCTGGTCAACACGGTCTCCCGTCCGGTCACGCACCCCGCGCTGTGGGGAACCGTGGGGACCCAGCCGGGAACCCGTTGCCTCGCAGGCGGGATGGCCACGTCCGGGGCGATCACGCAGTGGATGAGGGGACTGTTCGGCACCTCCGACTTCACGATGCTGGCCACCGAGGCAGCACAGTCGCCTCCCGGTGCACGCGGGCTGTTGATGCTGCCCTACTTCTCCGGGGAACGAACCCCCGTCATGGATCCGCTGGCCCGCGGCGTCCTGGTGGGCCTGACCCTCTCCCACACCAGGGGCGACCTGTACCGGGCCGTCTGGGAGGCGACCGGGCTGGCCGTGCGGCACAACATGGAGGCGATCCGCGCCGCCGGCGGTGACGTACGTCGGGTGGTTGCGGTGGGCGGCGGCGTGCAGGGGACGGCCTGGCCGCAGATCGTCTCCGACATCACCGGTCATGACCAGCTGATCCCGCAACAGACGGTCGGCGCCAGCTACGGGGGCGCCTACCTTGCGGCCAGGCTCGTCTGTGACGCCGACATCACCGCGTGGAACCCGACTCGAGCGACGGTTCGGCCCTCTCCCCAGGCCGTGGCCTACTACGAGGAGCTGTACGGCTGGTACCGCAAGCTCTACCCCGACACTCGCGAGCTGGCGCACTGGCTCGCCCGTCAACAGGAGGGTGGGCCGGCCTCCGACCCGGCCCCGCCACAGGAGGAGTAATGGTCGACTACACGTTCCCCACATTGACCGCCCCCGAGCCTGCCGCACCGGATACGGTCTACACGGTGGCCAGCGGTGACCTGAGACCCGGAGCAAACCGCACGTGCTGGCCGTCCCAGGCCGAGCTCGAGTCTGATCTGGGCCGGGCGATCTCGGCCCTGGGTTGGCGCGTCCAGCGAGGTCACCCGTTCGACGAAGCCAAGGGCCACGGGTTCATCGACAGCCAGCGCGCGGGCATCGAGGTGTTCAAGGGGCTCCCGCCCACGGCACCGTTGATCGTGGTGGAGGGCGTCTGGCAGTACAGCCACCACGTGCTGCCCGGACTTCGTACGCACCAGGGGCCAATCCTGGTCGTCGCGAACTGGCGTGGGGAGTTCCCGGGCCTCGTCGGCCTGCTGAACCTCACTGCCAGCCTGACCAAGGCAGGCGTCCACCACTCTGCGCTGTGGAGCGAGCACTTCACCGACGACTGGGCGGTGCACGGGCTCGAGACCTGGTTGGAGACCGGTGAGCTGGACCACGACACCGGGCACGTTCGCGAGCTGCCCCCGCTTGCCGAATCCGCTGAGGCGCGGCTGGGCGCGGCGCTCGCCGACCAGCTCCGCACCGAGAAGGCGATCTTCGGAATCTTCGACGAGGGCTGCATGGGCATGTACAACGCCATCTTCGATGACGAGCTGCTCAACCCGCTCGGGATCTTCAAGGAGCGGCTGTCCCAAAGTGCCCTGGTCGTTGAGATGGACAGGGTCAGCGACGACGAGGCCAACGAGGTCAGGCGCTGGCTGGACGACGCCGGGTTGACCTTCCACACCGGCACCGACGATGCGACCGAGCTGACGGACGCACAGCTGCACAGCCAGTTCAAGATGTATGTCGCGGCCCTGCGCATCGCGGACGACTTCGGCCTTGACGAGGTCGGGATCCAGTACCAGCAGGGGCTCAAGGACACGGTCCCGGCCAGTGACCTGGCCGAGGGGCTGCTCAACAATGTCGACCGGCCCCCGGTCCGCAGCAGGGACGGAGCGCGTGAGCTCTACGCCGGCGCACCCTTGCCGCACTTCAACGAGGTCGACCAGGGGGTGGCCGTCGACTCGCTCGTGACCAACCGGATCTGGACGGCCATGCATCTGGACCCAGCGACCACGTTGCACGACATCCGTTGGGGCGAACGGTACGGCGATGACTTCGTCTGGGTGCTGGAGATCTCGGGCTCCGTACCGGCGTCACACAACGGCGGCTACGACAAGTCCTACAGCATGCGCCAGCCCCCGATGTACTTCCCCCTGGGTGGCGGGACACTCAGCGGTGTCTCGAAGCCGGGCGAGATCGTGTGGTCACGGGTGTTCATCATGAACGGTGTGCTGCACTGCGATCTCGGGCGCGGCACGTCGGTCCCCCTCCCCGAGGAGGAGACCCGACGCCGGCTGGAAGCCACCACACCGCAGTGGCCGATCATGCACGCCGTGTTCCACGGCGTGAGCCGTGACCAGATGATGGCCCGGCACAAGGCCAACCACGTCAGCGTCGCCTACGCCCCCGACGCGGCCACTGCCGACAAGGCACTGACCGTGAAGGCTGCCATGTTCGATGCGCTCGGCGTCCGGGTGCATCTGTGTGGCGACGTACGAGTCAGCACACGGTGACAGGATCACGACATGCAAGAGGGGGCTCGTCCCGGGTCGAACGCCGGGACCGTACGCATCCGGGACGTCGCCAGGGCCGCGGGAGTCTCCCCGGCAACGGTGTCACGGGTACTCAACAACACCGCTGACGTCAGCCCCGAGCGCTCCGAACGGGTGCGCAAGGCGGTCGAGGAGCTGAGCTACCGGCCGAACGGCGCCGCCCGGAGTCTGCGCACCAAGGCCGCCCGGGTACTGGGGCTGGTCATCTCGGACATCACCAACCCGTTCTTCACGAGCCTGGTGCGCGGCGTGGAGGATGCGGCCCAGGCATCGGGCTACTCCGTCATCCTCGCCAACTCCGACGAGAACATCGACAAGGAGACCTCCTACCTCCAGGTCGCCGCCTCCGAGCAGCTCTCCGGTGTCGTCCTGTCCCCCGCATCGGCTACCAGGAGCAGGGTCGACCTGCTGCGTCGCCACCACATCCCCGTCGTCACTATCGACCGCCGGGTCAGGGACCGCACGGTCGACAGCGTCACCATCGACAACAGGGCAGCCGGCCGCGAGGCGACCGAGTACCTGCTCGGGGCAGGCTGCCGACGCGTGGCCATCATCACCGGTCCGCGCCGCACCTCGACCGCCACCGGGCGGCTGGCGGGATACCGGCAGGCGCTCAAGGCTGCCGGAAGGCAGCTGAACGGCGATCTGGTCACCTACTCCGACTTCCGGATCGAGGGCGGCTACGCCGAAACCGCGCAGCTTCTGCGTCAACGGCCGCGACCGGACGGCCTGCTGGTGGCCAACAATCTGATGACCGTCGGAGCGGTTCATGCCCTGGAGGACGCCGGGCTGTCCTGCCCCGACGACCTGGCGGTCGTCGGCTTCGACGACATGAGCTGGGCACTAGGGCGCCGTGCCGGCCTTGCACTCGTCTCCCAGCCCACCTACGACATCGGCCACTCCGCCGCAAGCCTCTTGCTGCGCCGCGTCGGCAAGGACAGCATCCCGACCCAGCACCTGGTGCTGCCCGCGACCCTGCTCATCCCCGGGGAACGAGCCCGCTGACGACCGGCACGTCCCGGATTCGCACGAGCCGGAGACCCCTGGTCAGGGCCTACGCACGTGGCTCACCGCGGGGCCTTGCCACGTGGGTGCTGAGACCCTGGTGTGACGGTGAAACCGATTTTGAGCATCGCCACGCACTCCGAGCGCTCGAGACGCTGCTCGAGCAGCGCGCTGGTCAGCCCGTTCAGGGTGCCGTCAGGAGCCGCCACCGATGTAGTGCATGACGTGCTTGACGCGGGTGTAGTCCTCGAGGCCGTACATCGACAGGTCTTTGCCGTAGCCGGAGTGCTTGAAGCCTCCGTGCGGCATCTCCGCGACCAACGGGATGTGGGTGTTGACCCACACGCAGCCGAAGTCGAGCCGCCGGCTCATGCGCATCGCCCGACCGTGATCGCTGGTCCACACGCTGGAGGCCAGCCCGTACGGCACGCCGTTCGCCCAACGGACCGCCTCGTCCTCGTCGGTGAACCGCTGCACGGTGATCACCGGCCCGAAGATCTCCTCCTGGACCGCGGTGTCCCCCTGGTCGAGCCCGTCGACGACCGTCGGCTCGTAGAAGTAGCCCCGGCTGCCCCAGCGCGCTCCCCCGGTGCGCAGGTTCGCGTGGTCCGGGAGGGAGTCGACGTACCCAGCGACCCGGGTGAACTGCGCCGAGTTGTTCAGCGGGCCGTACGTCGCGTCCGGGTCGTCCGGCGGGCCGGGGCGGGTTACCCTCGCCTGCTCGACGAGGGCCGCGACGAAGTCGTCGTGGACACCGGGCGCGGCCAGGACGCGGGTCGCCGCCGTGCAGTCCTGTCCGGCGTTGAAGTAGCCTGCCCCGGCGATGCCCTCAGCAGCCGAGGCGACGTCGGCGTCATCGAACACCACCACGGGTGCCTTGCCGCCCAGCTCCAGGTGGACCCGTTTGAGGTCTTGCGCTGCGGCTGTTGCGACCTCCCGGCCAGCGCGGACCGATCCCGTGATCGCCACGAGCTGCGGGACCGGGTGGCTGACCAGGGCCCGGCCGGTGTCACGGTCACCGCAGATCACGTTGACCACGCCCGGCGGGAAGAACTCCTGGCAGATCTCCCCCAGCAGCACCGTTGACATCGGGGTGGTGTCCGAAGGCTTGATCACGACCGTGTTCCCGGCCGCCAGCGCCGGCCCGAGCTTCCATATCGCCATCATCAGGGGGTAGTTCCAGGGGGTCACCTGGGCCACCACACCGATGGGTTCACGACGTACGTACGAGGTGTGCTGAGCCATGTACTCTCCGGCTGCCCGGCCCTCCAGGGTCCGCGAAGCGCCCGCGAAGAAGCGGATCTGGTCGATGGCCGGCGGCAGTTCCTCGGCCAGGGTCAGGCTTTGCGGCTTGCCCGTGTTGGCGCTCTCCACAGCGGCCAGCTCATCGGCTCGAGCCTCCATCGCGTCGGCGAGACGCAACAGGGCGCGCTGGCGGTCGGCCGGGATCGCTTCGCGCCAGGTCTCGAAGGCATGGGCGGCCGATCGCAGAGCCGCGTCGACGTCCGGGGGACCCGACAACGCAGCCTGGCCGATCACCTCCTCGGTCGCCGGGTCAACGATCGGCGTGGTCCGGCCATCCAGGACGTCCACATGCTTGCCATCGATCAGGTTCTGGACTGTCGCGCTGTCCATCACCTACCTCCTCTCTCTCTTCTGCGTGTTGCCTGATGTCGGTTTGCTGGCGCCGGCCACCCAGGGTCAGCGGATGCCGGCGCGGCTGGCGAGCCTGGACGACAGCGCGACCGGGATGACGGTGACCGCGAGCACCACGAGGATGACCGCGTTCACCTCGGGTAGCTGCTGGCCCAGCCGCAGCGACCCGAACACCCACAGTGGAAGCGTGTTCTGGGCCCCTGCCGTGAAGGTGGTGACGATGACCTCGTCGAAGGACAACGCGAATGCAAGCAGCCCGCCCGAGAGCAGCGAGGTGCTCAGCATTGGCATGGTGATCCGGGTGAGGGTCTGCCAGGGCCGGGCCCCCAGGTCCATCGAGGCCTCGATCAGCGAGCCGGAGGTCTGGCGCAGCCGGGCGAGCACATTGTTGTACACCACCACGATGCAGAACGTCGCATGGCCGATCACGATGGTCAGCAGCGACAGGCCGATGCCCGCGAACTGGAAGGCCGAGTTCAGGGCGATCCCGGTGATGATGCCGGGCAGCGAGAGCGGCAGGACCAGCAGGAACGAGATGGTCTCGCTCCCGAAGAACCGGAACTTGTGCACCCCGAAGGCCGCCGCACTGCCGAGGAGCAGCGCGATGATGGTGGCAAGGACCCCAGCCTTCACCGACAACCACAGCGCCGAATGCACTGCCGGGTCCCCCCACGCCACTGTGAACCACTTCGTGCTGAACCCGGGAATCGGCCACCTCTGCACGTTCGAGGCGTTGAACGCGTAGACCGCCACCGTGATCAGCGGCACGAACAGGAACAGCAGGACCAGGCCCACCCAGACTCGCAGCAGGGATGAACCGACTCGGGACCTCATGACACATCCTCGAAAGCACCGGCGAAGCGCGCGCCGACGAGGTAGACGAGCATGATGACGATGGGGACGACGGCCAGAGCGGCAGCGAACGGCAGGTTGCCGGCCGTGCCGATGTTGTCGTAGATCGCGTTTCCGATGAAGCTGGCGCCAGTGCCGCCGATCAGGATCGGGGTGATGAAGTCACCGAGGGTCAGCGAGAACGTGAAGATCGAGCCCGCCGCCACGCCCGGCAGTGCCAGCGGGAGGATCACCCGCCGCAACGTCGACCATCCCCGGGCGCCCATGTCGGCCGAGGCCTCGAGATAGGAGTCCGGGATCTTCTCCAGTGCACCGAAGATCGGCATGATCATGTACGGCAGCCAGATGTAGCTGAAGACGATCCACATCGCGGTGTTGCTGTAGGCGATGTCGATTGGTCCGACCCCGAGCTTCCCGGCAGTCCAGCTCAGCGCGCCGCCCTTCTGCAGAATCACGATCCAGGCGTAGACCCGGGCCAGGTAGCTGGCCCACAGCGGCAGCACCGTGAGCGTCATCAGCCACCGCCTGGTCCGGGCCGACGCGACCCGGGCCATGAAGTAGGCGACCGGGAAGGCCACGATCGCGTCGGTGACCGTGACCGCGATCGCCATCAGCAGGGTGTGGCCGATGATGCGCAGATAGGTCCCGGTCAGGATCGTGCGGAAGTTCGTCAGGGAGAAGGAATGGTCGAGCTGGTTGGTCAGCGGGTTGACCGACCAGAACGCCGTGATCAGCATGACGACCAGCGACGCGAGGTAGACGACCGTGAACCACAGCAGCGGCGTGGACAGCGTGAGAGTTCCGCGCAGCCAGGGTCGGCGCCACAGCGCCCGCGCCACCGTGTGGTGTCGCGACCCGCGGGCTGGTCGCAACGTGGTCGAGCTCATCGCCGGTCAGCCGGTGATCGAGGTCCAGGCCGTCTGCCACTTGGTGTAGGGCACACAGTCGTTCTTGCCGTTGCCGCACTGGGCCAGGGGCGTCTTCCAGAACTTGATCGTCTTGAAGTACGACTGTGGCGCGTTGGCGTGGTACTTCGCGCAGCTGCCCCTGGATATCTTGTTCATCTCTGAGCACGCCAGCTTGTTCGCCGGAGTCTCACCGAAGTAGATCGCCTGCTGCGCCTGGACCTTCGGCGTCGTGGCCCAGTCCATGTACTTGTAGGCGCAGTCGGGGTGCGGTGCCTTGCTCGCCAGCATCCAGGTGTCGGCCCATCCGGTGGCGCCCTCGGACGGGATCGTGTCGGACACCGGGATCTTGGCGGCCCGGAGCGTGTTGGTCTGATACGGCCAGGCAGCTCCGACAACCGTCGTCTTGCTCTGGAACAGGTTGATCTCCTGCGAGGCCAGGTCCCAGTACTTCTTGATCAGCGGGCGCTGCTTCTTGAGCAGTGCGACGGCGGCGTTGAACTGGGGCTGGGTCAGCTCGTACGGGTCGGTGATGTGCAGGCTCGGTTTGGTGTGGGAGAGGTACAGGGCCGCGTCGGCGATCTGGATCGGGTTGTTGGGCACGGTCACCTCACCGCGGTACTTCGGGTTGTAGATGGCCGACCACGACTTGGGCCGGCTCTTGACGGCCGAGGTGTTGTAGAGCAGCACGTTCGGACCGAACTCGTAGGAGATCCCGTAGTGCTTGCCATGGATCGTGTTGAACTCCGGGCTCTTGAGGAACGGCTGCAGGTTCTTCCAGTTGGGCAGCAGCTTGATGTTGACCGGGCGCACATCGCCGCTGTAGATCAGCCGCAGGTCTGCATCGCCTGACGCCGAGACGAGGTCGTACTGGCCCCCACCGCCGTGGGCCATCAGCGAGACCATCTCGCTCGACGAGCCGGCGTACTTCGTGCTCACCTGGCATCCGGTGGACTTCTCGAACGGCTTGACCCACTGGGGCTGCGCATAGCCCTCCCAGGCGATCAGGTTGAGCTTCCCCTCCCCCTTGCCGATCCTGGAGGGCGTCCGGGCGTCCTGCATCGGTGCGGTCAGCCCGGAGGTGCCGGACCCACCCCCGTTGCCGGAGCCGCTCGACCCGCACGCGGCCAGCGATGCGGCCAGCAGGAACGATGCGGCGACAGCGGGAACTGCGTGGCGTTTCATGACTCTCCTTGGTTCTCCGTGGCCGGGTGCGGCGAGGGGATTGCCTGTGCATGGCGGGGGTTCCACGACACCTGTACGGAGTCGCCGACGCGCCACGCCTGGGCGGAGTGCGGGTTGTTCTGCTGGGCGACATTGACCATCGCGCCGTCCTGGACACGGACCAGGAAGCGGGTCAGCACGCCCAGGTAGATGACCTCGATGACCTGCCCGGAGCTGGTCACCCAGCCGTCCGGAGGCACCTGGTCCGCCGGCGTCAAGGCAACCCGCTCGGGGCGCACGGCGTACTCGACGCCGTCATGGCGCATCATGGTCGAGACACCTATGAAGTCGGCGACGTAGGCCCCGGTGGGATGGTCGTAGATCTCGCTGGGTCGGCCGACCTGGAGGATGCTGCCCTCCCGGAAGACAGCGATCCGGTCGCTCATGGTGAGCGCCTCCTCCTGGTCGTGCGTGACGTAGACGAAGGTGATCCCGGCCTCCCGTTGGACCCGCTTCAGCTCCAGCTGCATACCCTGCCGCAGCTTCAGGTCCAAGGCACCGAGCGGCTCGTCGAGCAACAGCACCGAGGGCTGGTTGACGACGGCCCGTGCCAGTGCGACCCGTTGTCTCTGCCCACCGGAGAGCTGCCGCGGGTGGCGCTTGCCGAGGCCCCGCAGACCCACCATCTCTATGGCCTCCCCTGCCCGTTTGGCCCGCTCGCCGGAGGGCGTGCCCTTGACCCGCAGGCCGTACTCGACGTTCTTCTGCACGTTCAGGTGCGGGAACAACGCGTAGTCCTGGAACACCGTGTTGACATCGCGCGCGTACGGCGGATCGGTGGTGACGTCGCGTCCGTGCAGCTCGATCACCCCGCCGTCCGCCTTCTCGAAGCCGGCGATCAGCCGGAGCAGAGTGGTCTTGCCCGAGCCCGAGGCTCCCAACAGCGTGAAGAACTCTCCGTCACGAACCGTGAGGTCGACCCCGTTCACGGCGGTGATCGGCCCGAAGCTCTTCCGGACACCGGAAAGCCGGATGGAGGACATGGAGTCTGCATCGGCGCCCGCCGGGTCCCGCAGCATCCTGGAGCCTGGTTGGGGCGTCATGTCTCTCCTCCTGACCTCCACCGAGCCATAACATATGACTTCCGATTTCAACGGTCAATCCCTAGGATGCGTCTGACGAAGCGCCCAGAAGGGGGCGGTGTGACCATGCCGCGACTGTCACGGGTCGGCCAGACGGCTGTCTTCGCGCCCCTCGCGCAGGAGAGCCGGCCCGAGCTCGTCGCCCGCTCCCTGGCCGACGCGATCGCACTCGGGATCTTCGCCGACGACCACCAGCTCCCGGCCGAGACCGAGCTGGCTGCACGTTTCGCCGTGTCCCTGACCACCGTCCGACACGCGCTGGGCATTCTTCGTCAGCGCGGCCTCCTGGAGACCCGTCGCGGTCGCCACGGCGGCAGCTTCGTCCAGGCTCCCGACGACCCCGCCCGACGTGTCCTCGAGGTGCGGCTGCGGGACATGTCATCGGTCGAGATCCGGGACCTGGCCGACCACTACACCGCCATCGGCGGCCAGGCCGCTGCGCTTGCCGCGCAGCGAGCTGACGACGACGACCTGGACAGGCTGTTCACGGCTGCCGGCGCCGTCGTCGAGGCCGAGACTCCTCGGGAGCGACGCCGCACCGAGGGCCTGTTCCACATCGAGGTCGCGGCAGCGGCGCAGTCGGCACGGCTCACCCGGGAGGAAATCTCCCTTCAGCGTGACATCGCCCCGCTGCTCTGGCTGCCCCAGCGCCCCTCGCCGAGCAAGCTGTTCGAGGAGCATGAACAGATCTGCGCAGCCATCAAGGCGCACGACCCTGAGTCTGCTCGGCGCCACGCGGAGAAACACATCGCGCGTTCGGTCGACGAGGTACTGCGAATGCATCGGCGGATCCGCGCGGCCGGGGCGGGAACCAGCCAACCACGCGGAAGCGAGGCCTAGATGGCGACCACGACCACGCAAGCCCGTAGCCGAGCGGCGCGGGACGCCACCGACGCACTCGAGGCCGTCTTCGGGGTCCTCCAGCCCATCGTCAAGGCCACGCGCGAGCTCTTCGCGGGCTCCCCGCCCGGACCGGACGACCTCCGAACCGTCGATGCACCGGCCATCGAGGCCCTCGAACAGCTCGACGACATCATTGTGGGGGCCGGCTTCGTGGCGGCGCCAGATGCGCTGGCCGGGGCCGGACACTGGCTGCAGTGGTGGTCCGACTACGAGATCCCCCGCACGCACGTCCCGCAGCAGCTGTTCGTCGACGTCGATCCCGCCAGCGAGAGCTTCAACGACTACACCCGGCTGCCCTGGTACGAGGTTCCTGCGCGCACCCACAACAGGCACGTTGCCGGCCCGTACGTCGACTACCTGTGCACGGACCAGTACACGCTCACCTTCACCGTGCCGATCACCGGCTCCCGCGCGTTCCTCGGCGTGGTGGGCGCCGACGTCTATGCCGCCACCATGGAGACCGCGACGTACCCGATCCTCGCTGGGCTGGAGGAGCCCGCCGCGCTGCTCAACGCAAGCGCGAGGGTCGTCACCGCCGCGGGCTGTTCCCGCACGGTGGGTGACATCCTCCGCTCCACGGAGGTGGACACCGCGCTGCGACAGGTGACCCAGCACCGCGATGGCGTGCTGGACCTCGGACACAGCTGGTTGAAGAGGTGCTCCGACCTGCCGATGGTCGTCGTGGTCGGCGACCTGGTCGCTGACCCTTCGCAACCGGCCCAACAGGGCGAAGACCTCCCGACCGGACGGAGGCCCTCGTGACGAGGCCCTGACTCGTCACGCCTCGGGCCCACGAGATGGCGTTCGTTGCCGACGAGGTCCAGCTCGGCTTCTTCGCGGAGAACCCGCCGCTCAGCCGTATCGGTTGATGTAGGCGCGGTAGTCGGCGTTGGTCTTCAGGGCGTCGAGGACCTCGGGAGGGTGGCCGAGCCAGTCTGCGATGAGGGCGGCCTGGACTCGTTGCAGGTGGGAGGGCTGCCGGGCCAGGTCGGGCGGGTTCGTCGGCGGCGTCGGTGCGGTGACCCCGTCCAGCGGGTCGTCGGTGCGTGGGCTGGTCAGGGTGAGCGCGCCACCGACATGGGGGGCGGCGGCGTCGCGTGCGGTGAGCGGGTCCAGCCCGAACCGGCGTTCCAGGGTGGCCAGCACGCTGGTGTGGTCGAACGGCGCCGATCCCGGCGGTGGCCGGTGCACGGTCCCGGGCGGGATCAGCGGCGAGACCAGCACCGTGGGGACCCGGGGTCCGAACCGGGTGAAGTCGAAGCCGTACTCCCCCGCGCTGTCGTCCGGCGGGGTGGCACCCCACGGTGGGGAGACGTGGTCGTAGCAGCCACCGTGCTCGTCGTAGGTGACCACCAGCAGCGTCTTGTGCCAGGCCGGGCCATCGCGGACCGCCCGATAGGTCTCGGCCAGCAGTTGTTCCCCCAGCGCCACGTTGTAGTTGGGGTGCTCGCTGTTGCCGTCCGATCCCCACGAGGGCTCCAGGAACGCGTACGCCGGCAGGGACCCCGCCGCCGCGTCGGCCCGGAAGTCGGTGAACTCCCCGAAGCTCGCCGCCGGGGCGTCGAGGGTGTCGGGGAAGTCGGACTTGGTCAGTGGGGGTGCGTCGTAGCCGTAGATCCGCCACGGCAGCCCGGCCTTGCCCAGCGCACCGAAGACCGAGGGCACCGTGAACTTCTTGGTGGCATCGTCCATGTGCCCCTGGCTGGTGCCCGCGCACACGAACGCACGGTTCGGCATCGTCATCGTCGGCGCCGAGCCGTACCAGTGGTCACACACCGCGAACCCGGACGCCAACGCCGAGAGCACCGGCAGCGTCTGCGGCGTGTGGCAGCCCATGATCCACGACTCCGCGGTTCCGGCGAACACGTACCAGCCCCTGGCCCGGTTGTCCCTGATCGCCTGGGCGTAGTCGGTCACGAACCCGGTCATCGGTGCCACCGCGCCGGCGGTTGGTGGGTCCGGGGAGCCGTAGCACTGGTTGTTGGTCGCCTCGTAGCCCTCGCCGGGATCCGCGCCGGGGTAGAAGTAGAGGTCCCGCGTGTCCGGGGTCAGCCGGTACACCCCCACCGGCGCACCGTCACTGCCCGGGCACGACTCCCGGCCGGTGAGCCCCTCGAACCGGTCCCCCGCCGGTGAGGTGTTGCCCGCATCGAGGTAGAGGTAGCCCAGCATGTGGTCGAAGGACCTGTTCTCCAGCATCAGCACCACGACGTGCTCGACCCCTGCCAGGCCCGCCGCAGCCCCCGCAGGTGGACCCGGAGCCGTACTCACCATCAAGATCCCCTTCCAAGCCCCGCTCCCGATGCTTCCACCCACGTCCAACACTGCTCGGCATCAGGGAGGTGTCGGTGAGAGGGCTTGCGCCGATTCCCTAACCCGCGTGATCGGTGAGAAGCCGGTCTGCGAGGAGACGTGCGATCGCCCAGTCCTGCATCGCGACCCCGACGGTCTTGAAGACGGTCCTGCCCGACCGGACAGGGGTGCCGGCATCGAGAGCCGGCCCGATCTCGGTCAGGGCAGCCTCGGTGATGGCACCTGCCTGCAGGGCGTGGATGATCTCGCCCGACTCTTCGAGGACGGCTTCCTTCTCGTCGACGTAGACCGCGCCGGCGTCGGCAAGCAGGTCATCGGGCAGCTCCCGCATGGACGGACGGAAGGCGCCGATCGCGTTGACGTGAACGTCCCGCCTCAGCGACTCCAGGGCGAACAGCGGCTCGGTCGACGTCGTCGCACAACACACGATGTCCGCTCCTCCGACGGCAGTGTCGGCGTCCGTAGCGACCCCGATGTCCAACCCCGGGAGCTCCTCGGCGATTTGGGTTGCAAGCGCTTCGGCTGGTTCGGTGGCATGGTCGACGACGGTGATCCCGGAAAGGGGACGAACAGCGTTGACGGCGCGGATCTGGTCGGGGGCCTGTGCGCCCGCTCCGATCACGGTGAGGGAGCATGCGTCGGGGCGGGCGAGCAGGTCGGTCGCGACGCCGGATGCGGCCCCGGTGCGCAGGGCGGTGACGGCGGCTGCGTCGGCGACGACGTGGCCGGTGTGCTGCAGCTCGCTCCAGGTGACGGTTCCCACGATGGCGGGCTGACGTCCCGAGAAGTTGAGGCTCAGGGTCTTGATCATCGCGCTGGCGGTGGGCGCGTGATGAACGGACATGACAAGGAACTGCCCGCCCCGGAGCGCAGTCCGGGTGGGCATCTCGAACTCACCGCGCGCGAGGCTGACGAACCCGGCGCGGACCGCGGCGATCGCGTCCTTGATCGAGACGGCGTCGCGGATCTGCTCGGCCGAGAGGGTGACTGCGTCCACGGACTGCTCCAGACAATTGCGGACGAACCGTTGGTTCGCCTCAGACGGTGAAGTCGACGCCCTGGGCAAGCGGCAGCTCGCCGGAGTAGTTGACCGTGTTGGTGGCCCGACGCATGTACGCCCGCCATGCGTCCGAGCCCGACTCCCGACCCCCGCCTGTCTCCTTCTCGCCCCCGAACGCGCCGCCGATCTCGGCACCCGACGTGCCGACGTTCACGTTGACGATCCCGCAGTCGGAGCCGTCCGCGGAGACGAAGAGCTCGGCCTCGGCCTGGTCGGAGGTGAAGATGCTCGAGGAGAGACCCTGCGGCACCGCGTTGTTGAGCGCGATGGCCTCCCGGATCTCGTCGTAGGGCAGAACGTAGAGCAGAGGCGCGAAGGTCTCCCGACGTACGACGTCGCTCTGCTCGTCGATGCGCACGATCGCCGGCCGGACGTAATGCGCCTCCGGTGCGACCTCCGCGTGGACCCGGTCGCCCCCGACCACCAGCTTGCCGCCCTGCTGGGTCGCCTGGCTGATCGCCGCGCCCAGCTGCTCGTACGCCGCCGCGTTGATGAGCGGGCCGACCAGAGTGCCCTCGGCCATCGGGTCGCCGACCGGCAGCCGCTCGTAGGCCTCGGCGAGCCTGCCGGTGAGATCGCCGATCACCGAGCGGTGGGCGATGACCCGGCGCGTGGTGGTGCACCGCTGCCCCGCCGTACCCGCTGCGGCGAAGACGATCCCGCGGACGGCCAGGTCCAGGTCGGCCGATGCGGTGACGACGCTGGCGTTGTTGCCACCCAGCTCGAGCAGGCTGCGCCCGAACCGCTCGGCCACGCGTGGTCCGACGGCGCGGCCCATCCGGGTCGAGCCGGTGGCGCTGAGCAGGGCCACGCCGGGGTGCTCCACGAGCGAGACGCCGACGTCTTGGCCACCGATCACCACCTGGGACACGTGCGTGGGCGCGCCCACATCCTCGATGGCGCGGGCCAGGATCGCCTGGCAGGCCAGCGCGGTCAGCGGGGTGGTCTCGGACGGCTTCCAGATCACCGGGTCGCCGCAGACCAGCGCGACGGCGGTGTTCCAGGACCAGACCGCCACCGGGAAGTTGAAGGCGCTGATCACGCCGACCACGCCCAGCGGGTGCCAGGTCTCCATCAACCGGTGGCCGGGACGCTCCGAGGGCATCGTCCGCCCGTAGAGCTGGCGGGAGAGGCCGACCGCGAGGTCACAGATGTCGATCATCTCCTGGACCTCGCCGAGCGCCTCGGAGGTGATCTTGCCGGCCTCGAGGCTGACCAGCGTGCCCAGGTCCTCCTTGTGCTCGGCGAGCAGCTCCCCCAGCCGACCGACCAGGGCACCGCGGGCGGGAGCGGGCACCCCACGCCATTCGGCGAACGCGTCCTGCGCACGGGTGACCGCCTCGTCGACCCTGGTGGCGTCGGCCCAGGCCACCTCGGCGATCGTGGCGCCGTTGACCGGCGAGATGACCGGGTGCTCCCCGGCGAAGGCGTCCAGATCTGCACCGCACCGCCGCGACGTGGTCCGGGCGAGGTCCCGGAGCTCGGCGGCAGTCGGGATGGCTGTCCTGGTCATGGTGTCTCCCTCATCTCAGGTGGCTCGTGTCGGACGGTCATACGATGTTGAGCTCGTGCCTGAGGCAGTCGCTCGCGAACCTCTCGAGGCCCAGCGCGGTGACGTCGACGACGGGCGGCCGACCGAGGTAGAGGTCGCGCAGCACCTCGCCCACGGCCGGCGCCATCAGGAAACCGTGGCCGGAGAAGCCGGTCGCGTAGAGGAATCGGGAGAGACCGTCGGCCTCGCCGATGAGCGCGTTGTGGTCGGGGGTCATCTCGTAGAGCCCGGCCCAGCTGCTGGCGATGCCGAGCGCGCCGATGCGCGGCGCCCGGCGCTCGATGGCCTCGCCGAGCCGCGGCAGCCACTCCTCGTCCGTGGACAGCTTGAAGCCGGGCGTCTCGCCGGGATCCGACATCCCGACGAGCAGCCCCGGCCCCTCGCGATGAAAGTAGAAGCTGGTGCTGAAGTCGATGGTGAACGGCACCTCCCCCTCCACCTCGACGGGGCCCGTGGTGACGATCTGGCGCCGCAGGGGAACCACGGGGAGCCCGACCCCGACCATCTCGCCGATCCGTGCGGAGTGGGGCCCCGCCGCGCACACCACCGTGTCGGTCCGGATGGCTCCGCTACTGGTGTTGACCGCCCGGATCGCGTCCCCATCCCGGTCGATGCCGGTGACCTCCACCCCGCGGAACAGCCTCGCCCCCGCCCTGCGTGCCGCGCCGGCGTACCCCAGGACCACGGACTCCGGCGTGCAGTGGCCGTCGGTGGGTCCGTAGGCCGCGGCCAGGAGTCCCTCGGACTCGATGAGCGGCGAGAGCCGCTTGGCCTCGGCTACGTCGATCATCCGGCTGGGCACGCCCAACTCGTTCTGCAGCGCAACGCTCGCCTCGAAGGCCACCACGTGCTCGGGGTTGTCCAGCAGGAACAGGTACCCGGTCTGGTTGAGGTCGATCTCCTGGCCGAAGGCCTGCTCGAAGGTCTCGAAGGCGCGCAGGCTGCGCCGGCCGAGCTCGATGTTGACCGCGTCGGAGAACTGGGCTCGCACTCCGCCGGCCGCCTTGCAGGTCGAACCGGAGCCGAGCTGGGCCCGCTCCACGAGCACGACCTCGCGTACGCCGGCGGCGGCCAGGTGGTAAGCCACGCTCAGCCCGATGACGCCTCCGCCGATGACGACGACCGAGGCCCGGCCCGGAACCTCAGGCACTGTCATACCGCTGCTCTCCGTGCGCTGTCGTCCTCCGACTGCAGATCCCCGTGACCCACATCATGGAACCGACGGGCACTGCAGAACAAGCGGCAAGTGCTGCCCTCGACACCATGGAGTTCCGGAACCATGCAGGGAAGTCCCAGCCTCGCTCATCTCGCCACCCTGCTCGAGTTCGACCGTCGGGGCCCCCGCATTGGCAGAGGTCACGAGGAAAGGCCTATCCCCAGGTCGCGTTCGACCTCGGCGACCGAGGCGGCCGACTCCGCGGCGTACCCCTCCTCGGGGACCGCGACCGGGCGCCCGATCACCTCCGACATCGAGTCCAGGTCCCGCTCGGCACCGCCCTGGTCGGCGTCCATCCGGCCGTTGCCGGTCAGGTTCGAGGCGAAGATGCCGGCTGCCGACCGCGGCAGGAAGTCCTCGTAGACGATCGGCTCGGCGACCAGGGCGCCGGCGGCCAGCAGCGCCGCGAGGTCGGGGGCCACTCCCCCCGCGCGGGCCGGGTCGGCGACCCGGAACCTGAAGTAGCCAAGGCCGCGCTGGACCAGCTCGGTCTCGGTGGCCGGGAGGTGCTCCCGCCAAACGCGGGCCGCGACCTCCTGCCGTGGTTCGCCCTTCCCTGCTGCGCGCAGCCGGGCGTCGACCTGCGTCAACATCGTCTCGTAGAGGTCACGGCCCGCCGGCGTGACCGCGATGCCCCGGGCCTCGACCTCGCCGAAGCGCACCCGCAGCGAACCCTCGCCGATGCTGCCGTCGGCCTCACGGAAGCTCCGCCGCTCGGCCAGCGCCCGGAACGAGGTCTGGCGCAGCAGGATGTCGGGCCCCTCCCACCGCGGGGGCCCCTGGATCTGGTCGATCATCTCGATGCCACGAGCCTGCATCGAGCGGTAGAGGTCGTCGATGTCGAGCACGCGGGGGGTGAGGTGGTTGATGTGGGTGCTGCTGACCCCGCCGATGTCTGCGGCGACGCCCGAGACGCTCTCGAGCTCGGCGTACCAGGCTCGGTCCACGGGCTCCGGGGAGAGCGCGAAGCAGGCGGTGGCGAGCTCGAGGAACCGGTCAGCGTCCGCGGCGCCCAGCTCGTCGTGGCCGGTCGCGCGGTCCGCGAGCGTCAGGAGCTCCTCGGGGAAGAGCTCCCGGCGGCCCAGGAACTCCCGCAGCCTGCGCTCCAGGTCCTGGTCGAAGAAGCGACGGTCCTCGGTGACCAGCATCGAGGTGAAGACCCGGAACGGGTTGGCGGCCAGCTCGCTGCGGTCGAGCGGCCGGAAGGCCGTGGACACCACGGGGACCGGCGCCGGCCGTGCGTCGCGGAGGTCGTAGAAGCCGCATGGGTGCATCCCCAGTGCGGCGAAGATCCGCGCCACCTGAGCCATCTCCGTCGGGGTGCCGACCCGGATGGCGCCGTGCCGCTCCGCGGTGACCCGATCGATGCTGCCGAGCCGCTCGGCGTCGGCGCCCTCCCGCTCCAGTACCCGCCGGTTGACCTCGCGGGAGACCTCGACCAGCGTGTTGTACGCCGGTACCTCGGTGCCGTACAGGACCGAGAGCCGCTCCGCGAAGCGGCTCCGCAGCTCGGTCGCGGTGACGGCCCGTGGCGTGCCGGGGGTGCTCATCGAACCTCTCCTCTCCTTGCTCCGGTCGGGCTGCCTCAGGCGGTCGGGCCCAGGTCGGGATCCGACCACGCGGCGGCATGGCCCCGTGGCCCCATCCTCCGCGATCCGCCTTGCCGGGGGCACGTGGGGAGCCCGAGCCGCATGACGACGTGTCCGACCCTGACCAGCTCGATCGCACCGTCTCCGACCGCCTGCTCGACGAAGTTCGACTCGCGGTGTCCTCCATGCTCCCCGACCTCTACCCCGAGCCGATCCGGGTCGGCGCATACATGGATGGCTACACCTTCGACCACCACGCCGTCGTGGGCCCCGCCCCACGCTCACCCCACACCATCCTCGGGTGCGGCTTCTCCGGACACGGGTTCAAGATGTCACCCGCGATCGGCGCCGCACTCGCAGACCTGGCCGTCGACGGGCGCACAAGCATGCCGGTCGCACACCTGGCCCCCGCCGGTGGTGGACACTGCAAATCTGCATCAGACTGACTGACCCCTACCCAGCTCGAAAGGACAACATGGACGCCAAGGTCGCTGTGATCGGCACCGGGAGCATCGGCTCGATGGCTCTTTGGCAACTGGCCCGCGCCGGAGTGGAGGCGATCGGGTTCGAACGGTACGCGCCCGGCCACGACCAGGCGGCCGCCGGCGGGGAGTCCCGTATCTTCCGTACCGCCTACCTCGAGGGCTCCCAGTACGTGCCGCTGCTCCTGCGCGCCCGCGAGCTCTGGCGCGAGCTGGAGGCCGAGTCCGACACGGAGCTGCTCACCCTCAACGGCGGACTGATGATCGGCCGCGAGGACTCCGAGGCCATGCGCAACGTGCTCGTCTCGGCCGCAGACTTCGAGCTACCGCACCAGGTCCTGGACGCCCCAGCCATGGCGAAGCGCTACCCCCAGCACGCCATGATGCCCGGGGAGGTCGCGGTCTACGAAGAGTGGGCCGGCGTGCTGCGCCCCGAGTTCGCCGTGTTGGCCGCTGCCAACGCGGCACAGGCCCGAGGAGCGCGTCTGCTCACGGGCTGCCACGTCGACGACGTGGTCCCGGGCTCCGACTCCGTGACCATCCACGCCGGCGGCCGGACCTGGACGGTGGAGCAAGCAGTCGTCACGGCCGGGCCGTGGACCAACCGATTCGCGCCTACGCTCGCCGCCCACGTGCGCCCCAAGAAGCTGGTCATGACCTGGTACCACCCACGCGGAGCCGTCGCCGCCTACCGGCCGGACGCATTCCCCATCTTCATC
Source organism: Marmoricola sp. (assembly GCA_050699415.1). Lineage (GTDB taxonomy): Bacteria > Actinomycetota > Actinomycetes > Propionibacteriales > Nocardioidaceae > Marmoricola. The sequence continues at coordinate 6,934 of JBOHDO010000061.1, read as the reverse complement.
CGCGACACAGAGCAGGCACACGTCTTCGGAATCCCAACCCTCGACGGCGGATCGGTGAAGGTTGCGCCACATGCCTCCTACGGCGACCTCCACGACGCCGACGAGCTTGACCGCAACGTCAAGGCCAACGAGCTCGACGCAATCAACACGGCGGTCTCAACCTACCTGCCCGGACTGATCCCCAACCCCGTGCGCGTCTCCTCCTACATGGACGCCTACACCACCGACGGACACGCCATGGTCGGACAGATGCCGGGGACCAGCAACGTCTGGCTCCTCGGCGGCTTCTCCGGCCACGGCTTCAAGATGGCCTCCGCCTTCGGGCAGATCGCCGCGGACCTGGTGATCGACCAGAAGACCACGCTGCCGATCGACCACCTCGACCCCACCCGATTTCTTCCCCGACCTGCTGACCGGTCAGAGCGCCCCCCAGTCGACCGGAGCTAGTCTGCGAACGCACGCTGCAACCACGGGACCCCACGATCGTCCGGCAGCCGCGTCCGCTTGAGCGCTCCTCGTGGTCGGATCAGATCCAGTCCCGACAGTGCCTCCGGGACTCTCTCCCGCACGGGCGATTCTCCGGGATTGCCACCCGAGGACTGGGTCCACGGTCATCGAATCCCACAGACCAGTCGCTGTTCCGGTCCGAGCTCGTCATCTGCTTCTCCATCCGGCACCGCGAATCGCCGCAGCCGATCTGATCGATCTTCGCCCCAGATCGATCCCCTGACAGGGCCTCCTAGGCGCAGTGGACGGTCCTAGCCCATGGGCCGCGGGAAGAGCGATCAGGAGAGCATCTGGGCGGGCCCGGCGGGGCCGGCGTCGTTGACGAACGACAGGTGCCGCTGGGTGTAGTGACGCAGTGCGGCGAGCTGCCGCTGGGTCAGCGTGTCGCAGATCCACTCCCAGTGCATGGACACCCGGTCGCCAAGGTGCAGGGGAGAGGACAAGCCGATGCCGTCGATGGACCGGATGACCGTCTCAGGCGTCGGCTCACCGAAGTCGAGCCGACGGCCGTCCCAGGTCAGGTGCGAGGACTCCACGACCACCTGGTCGCCGTCGATCGCCAACACCGTGCCCCACCGGATCCGGCACATGTCGAGAACATGGACGGCGTGCGGGCTGCGGCGTTCGTCGCCGAGCATCCCGACCCAGGGGTAGATGCAGAACACCGCGAAGCTGTGGTGCGGAACTCCTCCCGCGAGCACGCCCTCGGTGAGGTTGGCGAACCGGGGTCCGGCGCGGCGGCGGAACCTCTCCTCCATCGAGTCGCCCGTCGCGGCCGTGGCGACCTGGTCGAGCCGGGGGCTGCCCACCCAGTAGGCCTCGACCGCGCGGCGGTCCAGCGGGTCGGCCAGTCCGGTGGCGCCGGCGATCAGCTCCAGGTAGGGCCAGGCACCAGCGAACTCCCGCGCCATCGCCCGCAGCTGGGGGTTGTCGGTGCCGGGGGTGCTCGTCTCGAAGAACGCGTCGGCGTCCGCTGGGCCGCAGTACCCGAGGCGGTTCGGACCGAACGCGTAGCGAGCGAACAGCACAGGACCCGGCGTCCTCGACCGCGGCCGGCGAGGTGTCCAGGCGTCAGCGTGCTGCCGGGTGCTCATCCTCCGTCACCGGCCGGGCCGCGCATCATTTCCAGGCCCTCCATCACCTCGGTGACCTGTTGCTCGTCAAGACGCTCCAGCGCGAACCCCATGTGGATCATCACCCAGTCGCCGGGCGTCGGCGGGCCGTCCTCGAGCATTCCGATGTTGATCTCGCGTGTCCGGCCCATGACGTCGACCCTGGCGAGCTGGTCGCCGTAGCCCTCGACGAGCTCGACAACTCGTCCGGTGATCCCCAGACACATGGCTCATGCCTCCTTGGCTGTGGTCGAGGTGGTCAGGGTGTCGCCCTCCAGCAGGTGTGCGACGAGATTCCGGGTCAGGCGCACGGCGTGCGCCACCGCCGCATCGACCGCTGGTGTCAGCCCCATCCCGTCGCTGGTGTCGCCGGGCCGGCAGCCGACGACGTACGTCGGCGGCAGCTCTCCGCCGAGCCGGCGCAGATGGCCCAGCACCGCGACCGGGTCCATGCCGTGCCCGTCGAACTCGCCGCCCGCGAACCCCCCGTCCGGCGCCCGCAGCACCGTGAGGGTGCCGGCCTCGCCGTCCCCGGGGACCGTGTCGACCAGCACCAGCGCGTCGTAGCCGTCGAGCAGGTCGTAGGCCAGGTGCATGCCCCGGATGCCGTAGTCCACCACCTCCACGTCGGCCGGCAGGCCGTCACCGGCCATCCGGCGCACGGTCTCGGGGCCGAAACCGTCGTCGTGGAGGAAGATGTTGCCGACTCCCGCGACCAGCAGCCGCATCGTCACATCTTCCGCATCTCGAGGTACCGGCGCACGTCGGGCACGGACTTGACGCCGACCGCGACGCCGAGGCCGAGACCGGCCAGGATGGCCAGGGTCGTCAGTTTGCCGAGGAGTCTCATCGCTCACTCCCTTCCGGTGACGAGGTTGGGGCGCCGGCGAGCGGCTCGAGCTCGTCGGGTGCGAAGTACAGGTAGCGTCCGAACCAGTCGTGCAGCTCCGCGGCCGGGTCGTCGTCGAGAAGCACGGCCACGTGGCAGTTGCCGTCGACGTCGGTGTGCACCGCGGTGACGCGCGCCGCCCGGTCGGCGAAGAACAGGTCCTGGGCATCGGCCCGGCGACCGGGGTGGATCCGCACCCGGCTCCCCTTCCCCACCGCGACACCGTCGACGAGGACCTGGTCCGACTCCGGCTGCACCGATGCGTCCGCCTCGGGATCCCACCACGGCACGTCGCTGCGGAACGGGTCGGTTGCGCCGGGATCGCGCAGCACGCCGTGCATCTGCTGCATCTGGTCCGGGCTGAAGCCGTCACAGCGGTCGATGATCGCGGCCGCCCGCGGGTCGGTGGCGCGCGCCTCGGCCTTCTCCGCCTCGGTGAGCGTCATCACCCGCAGGGAGAGGAGCTCGTCGATCTCGGTCGAGTCGTACAGCGCTCCCTGGCTCTGCTCGGCGATCTCCGGGTGGTCGTAGACGATGATCGGCGAGCCGAGTACGACGCCGGTATCCCCCGGTGGCCCCGCGAGCACCGGCCAGCACCGGTGCTGCTCGCAGTCCGCCGCCGCCTGCTCGGCGTACGCCGGCGGGTCCAGCAGCGAGACGAAGTCACCGTCGTACGCGACGAGGAGCAGGTGCGTCCCGAGCAGCGACCGGCGCTCGGCGTCGTCGCGGTCCAGGCCGACGCCGTCGGCGAGGTTCTCCACCGCGACGCGCAGCCGGGCCAGCTCGCCCCGGGGCTCGACCTCACACCGCAGCGACGCCCGCACCGGCCACCGCCGGCGTACCAGCCGGCCGCCCGGGACGGGCTCGGCCTCAGAGCCGCCGGGGACGTCGACCTCGAAGCTCCTCGCGGTCGGCTCACCGCCCATCGACAGCGGACCGAAGGCCAGCTCCTGCTCGACAGCCTCGTCCCAGGACAGCCAGCGCTGCCCGTCGACCTCGAGCTCGTCGACCGGAGTGTAGCCGTCGAGGTCGGCGCGTTCGACGCTCCGCCGCTGCAGCTGCAGGAACCGCAGCAGGACCGAGACGCTGCATCCGGGCTGCGGCCGCATCAGGCACTGGATCGACATGTCGGGCTGCTCGCCGACGCCGGCGTCCGCGGCGCCCCGGGGGCCCAGCACGCCGAACTGCCAGCGGGTGCGGTTCTTCGACGAGCTGGCCCGGTAGGGGTAGAGCAGGTAGCCCTCGTACATCACCGCGTCGGCGACGGCACGGGCGTGCGTGAGGCCCTCCTGCTCGCGGGCCACGGGCTGCTCGGGGGTCATCGGCACAGCTCCTCGGTGCCGGAGAGCAGCGAGTCCACGACCTCGTCCCAGGTCGTCAGGCCGTGCGCGGCCTTGTAGCTGGCGAGCTCGGCAAGGGAGTCCCGCGACAGCCGCAGCCAGCTCGTCCCCGGGTAGAACTGATCGATCGCGGCACGCCACACCGCGACCGGCATCCGGTACGCCGACTCCAGGCTCCACGGCACCTGCTCGACCCCGAAGCCGCTCACACCCCGGGTGAAGACGGTACCGGAGAACAGGAAGTTCAACGGCACCTCGCCGTCACGCAGCGCGTGCAGGTACTTCGACGCGGTGACCTCGAAGTCGTAGGTGACCGGCATCGGGAGGTCGACCTCACGGGCCCCGGTGAAGCCCGGCATCACGGTGCTGCACTGCAGCCAAAGGAACGACTTGAGCGTGGTGGCCCAGCGATCCCGGTCGCCGAACTGGTCGCCGAGCAGCCCGGCCTCCCACTCGTCGTAGCCGCGCCGTTGCGGCTCGATCCGGACCTGGCAGCGCAGCGCGACCGCGTGCACGGTCGCTCCCGACCGTTCCTCCGCGCGCACCCGCGCGATCAGCTGCGGGGTGACCGCATAGGGCTCGGGGAGGACGTCGAGGACGGTGAAGGCAAGGTCGGTCACGACGCCTCCGGGGCAGGAGTGCTGCGTTGCTCGGTCCGTGCGAAGAAGTCCTCGATCGCCTGCCGGGCCTCGCTCCCACCGTCGAACCCGTGCCAGACCATCCGGAGCCGACCGGCGAGCTCGTAGCAGGTGTCGATGGGCACCAGATAGCACCGGAAACCGGGCTGGTCCGGTGCCGGCGCCCGCAGCAGCAGTGCCTCCACGTCGGGCCGCAGCACGGTCATGGCCGGGTTCGCGGCGAGCACGCTGTCCCACGACTCCAGTGGAAGCTCGGACTCAGTGACCCCGGCCGGGCCCGGATAGAACGCGATGGTCTTGCCGAGCAGTGAGTTGACGAAGAAGAACGCCAGCCCGACCGGGATCTGCAGCGCGTCCCACTGTGCCGGGTTGAACCTCAGGTCGGGGAAGGACAGGTAGCGGTCCGGAACCGCCTGGTAGCGCTGCTCGGCGTCGTCGGAGGAGAACAGCAGGTAGCAGCCGCGACAGGTGCACAGCAGACCCCGGCTGTGCAGGTCCACCACGTGGGAGTGCTCGTCGCCGATCGGCTCGGCACACATGTCGCAGCCGTGCACGTTCGGGTCCGGGGGCTGCCGCTGCCGGATGGTGCGCAGCACCGACATCGTGCTGGCCGCGCCCCGGACACTGCCGTCGCCGCTCATGGTGCCGCAGCCCCCGAGGGCAGGGCGAGGCTCGGCACCCCGTCCTTGACGACCAGCGGCAACGGCTGCAGGTGGGCGTCACCGTCCAGCCCTGCGCCGGCGTGGCGGACGTCGTAGTGGGAGTGGCAGTGCGGGCAGGTGAGCACCACCACACGCGACGCCCCGGCCCGGCGGCCCAGCGTGGCACCGGCCATCCCCTGCATGCAGTCCGGGCACCGGTCCGCGTAGGCGTACAGCGTGTCGTCGAGCCGGCACGCGAACACCGGCCGTCCCTCGACGGCGAAACCGCCGATCTCCCCCGACAACAGCTCCGCCATCTCCGGTACGGCGCTCCACGAGCTGTCCCCGGTGGAGGGCGCGCCCAGCCGGGAGCGCAGCGAATCCACCGAGATCAGCGTCCGGCCGCCGGCTCCTTCTCCTTCGAGTTGGGCCTCCTCGACCTCGATCCCGGTCACCTCGGGCGCGGCGGAGCGGATCGCGTCCTCCACGGCGGTCTGCAGGGTGACCGTCGAGGACGGGCAACCGTCGCAGCTGCCGAGCAGCCGCAGCTGGACCACACCGTCGTCGGTGACCTCGAGCAGCTCCACGTCGCCCTCGTGCGAGCCGAGGTAGGGGCGGACGCTGTCCAGCGCCGCCTCGACGCGGGTGGGGACGTCGTGCGGGTGCAGCCCGTGGATCAGCAGCAGGTTGGCGACGAGGTCATCGGCAACGAGCGCACGCTCCAACCCCTCGTCGAGCACGCCGGCGTCGCGGAGCAGGTCCATGATCCTGCCGAGCCCGGCGCCGTACAGGTCGGTGAGCAGCCCGGCCAGCGTCTCGGCACGCTCACGCACCGCGGCTCCCCCGGCCGAGCTCGCGTCCAGCAACGACTCGATCCGCTGCCCGACCTCCCGCCAGTCCGTGGGCTCTTCTGCCATCGGGAGCTACTCCGCCATGGGTGACTGCGTGGGTGAGTGCACCATCTCCAGCTCCTTGCCGCCGCCGAGGTACATGTGCACGCCGCACGGCAGGCAGGGGTCGAAGCTGCGCACGGTGCGCATCACGTCGATGCCCTTGAAGTGCTCGCGGTCGTTCTCCTCGAAGATCGGCTGGCCCTGCACCGCGTCCTCGTACGGCCCGGGGGTGCCGAAGGAGTCACGCGGGTTGGCGTTCCAGGGGGTCGGCGGATAGGGATGGTAGTTGGCGATCTTGCCGTCGCGGATCACCATGTGGTGGGAGAGCACACCGCGCACCGCCTCGGTGAACCCACAGCCGATGCCCTCGTCGGGGACCTCGAACGGCTCCCACGTCTTGGTGCGCCCGGCGCGGATCTCAACCAGGGCCTGTTCGGCGAAGTGCAGGGCACATGCCGCGGCGTAGGCCTGGAAGTAGGTGCGGGCACGATCACGCTCGATCGTGTTGCTCCACTGCGGGATCTTCCACTCCAGAGACACCGGACCCTTCAGCGCGGTCTTCGGCAGGTTGATCTGGACACTGCTCCCGGTCGACTTGACGTAGCCGATGTCGACCAGCCCGGCCAGGGCGGTCGACCAGAGCCGGGCGAGCGGGCCGCCCCCGGTGTCCAGCGCCAAGTGGTCGGTGCCGTCGTACCAGCGTGGCGACATCACCCAGCTGTACTTGTCGTCGAGGTCGCGCTTCTGCGGCTTGGGGTTGGTGTGCTGGTTCCACGGGTGGCGCCGGTCAACCGGGTTGCCCAGCGGGTCCCGGCTGACGAACATCTCCTGTCCCTCCCAGTCCTCGTAGTACGACGAACCGAGCAGGATCCGGATGCCCAGGTTGATGTCGACCAAGTCGGTGGTGACCAGCT
>JBOHDO010000060.1:0-9119 GCA_050699415.1 Marmoricola sp. | reverse complement strand
GTGTGCCAGTCCTCGTGGGGCATGCGTTCCGCATCCTAGCGGGACGGGGACCCGGCGGCCCGCGGAGGCCTACGAGCTCGCGTCCTGCCCGTTCGCCGCGGCCCGGCGGCGCAGCTCGGCCTCACGGGTGCCGGTGGTCGCCGGCCAGGCCACCGAGACCGGCTCGTCGGCCAGTGGGTTGGGGGTGCCGCGGTCGGGACGGTCGAGCCAGGAGTCGGGCTGCAGCCCCCGGTCGACGAGATGGGCGCGCACCGCCTGGCAGAACGTCGACGGACCGAGCCGGGTCTTCCGGTCCGGTCGCCACACGTGCGCGGACACCCAGAGCAGGTGTCGGGCGCGGGTGAACGCGACGTACCCGAGCCGGAGCTCCTCGAGCGCCTGGTGCCGGCGGGCGTCCTCCTTGAGCCGGTCGAGGTCGGCCTTGGCGTGGCCACGCAGCTGGGGTACGTCGGCCGCGTCGCCGCGCAGCGGGGCGGGCAGCACCCAACAGCCGGTGGTCCACTGGCTGCGCGCCGTCTTCGTGGGGAACTTCTCCTCGCAGACACCGACCAGGAAGACCGCGTCCCACTCCAGGCCCTTGGCACGGTGCACGGTCAGCAGCTTCACCGAGTCCGCCTCGCTCGGGGTCGCCACGTCGAGCCCGGTGCCCAGCTCGTCCTCGGCCTGCAGGTAGGCCAGCAGCGCGGGCAGCGTGACGGTGCCGTCGATCGCCTGGAACTCCGCCACCGCGCGGACGAACAGGTCCAGGTTGTCGCGGCGGGCCGCGGCGGCCGGTGACACCGACGAGGCCAGCTCGACGTCGACGCCACTGGTGTCGATGACCCGGCGGACCAGGTCGAGCAGCGGCTCGCCGGCGTGCTCCCGCAGCATGCGCAGCTCCCGGGACAGCAGCCCGAACCGCGCGCGTGCGTGGGCCGAGTAGGGCCAGGCACCCGGGTCGCCGGGGTCGCCGAGCGCGTCGAGCAGCGACGGCCGCTCGGCGGGGTCAGCTCCCTCCACGGCGCCGGCCAGCGCCTCCTCCACCCGGTCGGGACGCTCCCCCGACGACGCCACGCCGGACAGCTGCGCGGCTCGGCGACCGAGCAGGGCCAGGTCACGTGGACCGATGGCCCATCGCGGGCCGTTGAGGAGCGCGAGCAGGTCGGCGTTCGCGGTCAGGTCGTGCAGCAGCGTCAGGGTGGAGACCACCTCGGCGACCTCCGGCAGCCGCAGCAGGCCCTGCAGGCCGACGATCTCGACCGGGACGTCGCGGGCGGCCAGTGCGTCGAAGACCTGCGCGGCGGTCGCGTTGTCACGGGTGAGCACCCCGATCTCGCGCCACGCCGGCTTGGCCATCGCCTCCCGGGCGGCGACCACGCGGTCGGGCAGCCGAGCCAGCTCGGCCGCGATGGTCTCGTGCACCGACACCTGCACCTCGCCGGTGGCGGTGCCCGGCGGGGCCTGCAGCGGTCGCACCTGGTCGGAGGCCTCGTGGAGGGGCCGGGCCAGGCGGTTCGCGACCTCGAGGATCCGGGTGTCGGAGCGGCGGTTGACGGTCAGGGGGTACGTCGCCACGTCGCCCCCGTCCCCGCGCGGGAACCAGTCACCGAAGTCGAGGATGTTGGACACCGACGCACCCCGCCAGCCGTAGATCGCCTGGTTCGGGTCACCGACCGCGGTCACGGGGTGACCCCGACCGGACCCGGTGTCGGTCCCGGTGAAGAGCCCGGCGAGCATCCGCGCCTGTGCCACCGAGGTGTCCTGGTACTCGTCGAGCAGGACGACCCGGAACCTCTCCCGCTCCTGCCGGCCGACGTCGGGATGCTCGCCGGCGAGCCGTGCGGCCAGCGCGACCTGGTCGGAGAAGTCCATCAGCCCGAGCCGGCGCTTGTGGGAGCGGTACTCCGCGACCAGGTCGAGCAGCTCCCCACGCTGGACCATCCGCGCGAGCACGTTCTCCAGGTCGCGTCGGGCCCGGGAGGCAGCCAGGGACTCCTCGAACAGCGGCCGGTGGCGATGCTGGAAGTCCCTCACCTGCTCCACGTCGACCAGGTGCTCGCTCATGGCGGCGTCGAGCTGCAGCAGGTACTCGATGACGTGGCGCGGGCTGTCGCTGAGCTGGTGCACCGGTGCCCGGTGGCGCTCGACCACCCGGGCGGCCAGCTGGTAGCGCGTGGCGTCGGCCAGCACGCGGGTGTCGGGCTCGTGGCCGATGCGCAGGCCGTGCTCCTCGAGCAGGGAGGCGGCGTGGGCGTTGTACGTCGCCACCGTGGGCTCCAGCCGCTCCGGCTCTGCCGGCGTACCGGTCCCGCCGCCGAGGCCGGCGGCCTCGAGCGCCTTGCGGATGCGGCCGGCCAGCTCGGCGGTCGCCTTGGTGGTGAAGGTCAGCCCGAGCACCTGCTCGGGGGCGACCGCTCCCGTGGCCACCAGGTAGACCACCCGGGCGGCCATCAGCGAGGTCTTGCCCGAGCCGGCCCCGGCGATCACCACGGCGGGCTCCAGCGGCGCGGTGACCGCCTCCCACTGCTGCTCGCTGAGCCGGTACGGCGTCCGCATCAGCCGCTGCAAGTCGGCCGGTGACGCGACCGGGCCGGGCGGCGGGGCACTCAGGCGGGGGCCGTGGTCTGCGGTCACGACAGCACCGTCCCGGCGCTCTGTGCCGGACAGAAGCTGGCGAACGCACAGCGCTCGCACCACGAGCCCGGGCGGGCGTCGAACCGCTCCTCGCGCAGCGCCCGGGCCGCCTCCATCAGCTGGGTCTCGATGACCAGCGGCTCGTCCGCCGAGCCCTCGTGCGGCTGCTGCGACTGCACCTTCAGCCGGCCCTTCGACTCTCGGCGCAGCTGCCACAGCTCCGCTCCCCCGGACGAGGCCGGTGCCTCCACGAGGTCATCGACGGCGCCGTGGTCGACGGCGTACTGGTAGAGCCCGAGCTGCGGGTTCTCGGCGAGCGACCTGTCCGGGGGCGGGTACTTGCCGGTCTTCAGGTCGACCACGATCACCCGGCCGTCGTCGTCGACCTCGAGCCGGTCGGCATAGCCGTGCAGCCGCACCCGCTGGCCGTCGGGCAGCGCAACCTCGGCGCTCAGGGGCTGCTCGGTGGCGAGCACCGTGCGCGCCTCGGGCCGCTGGTGCCAGGCAACGAAGCGGGTCAGCGCGGCGCGCAGCTCCTCGCGCTCGCGGGCCTCGGACCAGGGTGTGCGGAACGCCAGCCGGTCCCACACCTGGTCGACGTACCCGAGCAGGTCGTCGACCTGCTGCGGGGTCGCGACCAGCTCGCCGCGGGAGACCCGGTCGGCCAGCACGTGGACGATGTTGCCGAAGCCCTGGGCCTGGCTGGTCCTCGCGGCACCTCCGGCCTCGCGCTCCAGGAACCACCGGGCCGGGCACTCCAGCAGCCCGGCAAGGGCGCTCGCGGAGAGCACCACCGGGGCGTCCTCGGGGCGCAGCGGCTCATCGGCGTGGGTCAGCCCGCGGGTGCCCCACCACGTGGCCGGGTCTGCGGCCGGCACCAGCGGCCGGCCGCCGAGCTGCTCCCGGGCCAGCCGCGCGAGCCGGGTCGCTGCGGCGGCACGCAGCGCAGACGAGGTCTCCGGGTCCGCAAGGGTGCGCCGCAGGTCGGCGACCAGGCCCGACAGCGACAGCGGCCGGTCGGGCCGGCCGGCGCGGTGCTCGACTCGCTCGGCGCCCAGCTCGTCGAGGAACGGCGACGGCTGCTCGCCGTCGTCGTCCGGGGAGGCGACCGCGGTCACCAGCAGTCGCTGCCGAGCCCGCGTGCAGGCGACGTAGAACAGCCTGCGCTCCTCGGCGAGCAGCTCGCGCCGGCTGACCGGGGGGTCCAGGCCGTCGGTGCCGATGCGGTCGGCGTGCAACAGCGTGGTGCGCCGGCGCAGGTCCGGCCAGGCCGCAGCCTGCACGTGTGCGACCACCACCAAACGCCACTGCAGCCCCTTGGCCCGGTGCGCGGTCAGCAGCCGGACCGCCTCGCCGCGCACACCGCGCTCGGCCAGGGTGTCCGCCGGGATCTGCTGGGCCTGCAGGGTCTCCAGGAACGCCGCCACGCTGGTGTGGCCGCGCTGCTCCTCGGCGCGTGCCGCGACGTCGAACAGCGCACACACCGCGTCCAGGTCCCGGTGTCCGAGCCGGGCCGCGGCGCCACCGGACGCGACGGCGCGCCCCAGCCGGGTGGGCCAGGCGGTGCCTGACCACAGCTGCCACAGCACCTCCTCGACGCTGCCGCCGGCGTCGAGGAGCTCCCCGGCACCGCTGAGCAGCCCGGCCAGCCGGCGCACGCGTTCGGCCGCGTCACCCGGGACGCCGTCCAGCGTCGCCGGGTCGGCCAGCGCCTCGCTCAGCATCGCCGCGGAGGACCGTGCCCGTTCCCCGGTCCCGGCGCGCAGCTCACGCTCGCGGGCTCGCAGCACACGCGTGAGCGCCCGCAGGTCGAGCGCGTCGAGGCCGGCCAGTGGCGAGAGCAGCAGCGCCTCCACGCGCGCCGGGTCGAGCCGGTCGTCGGGGCCCGGGTCGACCCCGTGCAGGTTGGTCACTACGTGCAGCGCGTCGAGCAGCGGCAGCACCGCCGGCTCCCGGACCAGTGGGATGTCGTCCGCGGCCACCTCGACCGGTACGCCGGCGGCGGCGAGCGACCGGCGCAGCCGGGGGATGCTGGCACGGCCCGAGCGAACCAGTACTGCCATCTCCGACCAGGCGACGCCGTCGGTGAGGTGGGCGCGCCGCAGCAGGTCGGCGAGGTGCTCGGCCTCGGCCCGCTCGGTGTCGAAGGTGAGCACGTCGACGCGACCGTCACCCTGCTCCCCCGGCTCCGCGCGGGGCTCGAGGAACGCCCGCTGCGCCCGAGCCGGGATGCTGCCGGCCAGCGGCAGCCGTCCGGCGACCTGCTGGGCCGCCGCGAGCAGCCGCGGCCCGAAGCGGCGGGTGGTGCGCAGCGCGACCACGTCGGCCGGCTCGCCGTCGGGGCCGGGAAAGGTGGCCGGGAAGTCGAGGATGCCGCGCACCTCGGCACCCCGGAAGCCGTAGATCGACTGGTGCGGGTCGCCGACGACGGTCAGGTCGGCCTGGGCGCCGTCGCCGGCCAGGGCTCGCAGCAACGCGACCTGGGCGGGGTCGGTGTCCTGGTACTCGTCGACGAACACGTGCCGGAACCGCGCACGCAGCTCATCCCGGTGCGCCCGGGCCTCGATGACCGCGCGCCGGAGCAGGTCCGCGTAGTCGGTGGCGCCGTGGCTGTCGAGGACGGTGAGGTACTGCTCCATGAACCGGGCCGCGGCGACCAGCTCCGGGACGTCCTCGGCCGTGCCGACCGCGGCCAGGTCCGCACTGTCCAGCCCCTTCTCGCGTGCCCGGGCGATTACGTCGTGCACCTCCCGGGCGAAGCCGCGGGTCCCCAGCGCCCGGCGCAGCGCGTCGGGCCAGCGCACCGACTCGGGGTGGTCGTCGAGGAGCTCGCGCAGCATCACGTCCTGCTCCGGGGCGGAGAGCAGCCGCAGCGGAGCGGCGTACAGCTCGGCGGGCGCGTAGCGACGCACCAGGCCGTACGCGAAGGAGTGGAACGTCGCGGCCGTCGCGCCGGCCCCGGTCCGGCCCAGCCGGGCAGTCACCCGGTCGCGCAGCTGCTCGGCGGCCCTGCGTCCGAACGTGAGCGCGAGCACCGACCCCGGCGCGGCACCCCGCCGGTCGATCCGGTCGACGATCGCCTCAACGAGCGTGGTGGTCTTGCCGGTGCCGGGCCCGGCCAGCACCAGCAGCGCACCGCCGGGATGCTCCACCGCCCGCCGCTGCTGCTCGTCCAGCACCGGTGGCCGGTCCGCGGGCGGCACCCCGAGCAGGCGGTACGTCGGCCCGCCCTGCTGTCCCGCCGGCCCGGCGGGGTGTGCCCGACTACCCACCGGAGCACTCAACCATCCGGCGCCGACACACGGAACCACGACCGCGGGCGAGGAGAGCTCGCGGCGAGACGCAGGAGAACCGCCGCAGGAATTGGCGATGGGCCCTCGCAAGTATGAGTTGCGAGGGCCCATCTGATTGACCGGCGGAGGTGACGCTTCCGGTCGACGGCTCCCTCGGCTCCGGTCCCAGCGACCTCGTCACCCAGTCACCGCGGCGAGTCTCCTCGCCGTACGGACCCTCGCTCTGCGAGCCATCCCGCTCTCCCCGAAGGGATCGCGTGAGAGATTTATATGCTGCCGAGGACCTGCGGCGCAAGGGGCTTTCGTCCACCAATTCGGGGAAATCACACCCCGCGGCGTGTCGTCCACAGCACCGGCCGGTTCGTCCACAGGAGATGCCGGTTATCCCCAGCCCGTCCACCGGGTCGTCCACAGGTCACGACTCGCCCGGCAGGGGTGGCAGCCACACCGCCCGGCGGATGTCGACCGTCCCCGACGGGCGCAGCGGGGTGCCTTCCTCGAGGTACGCGGCCCGCGCCCGGTCGCCGTGCGAGGCGGGCAGGCTTCCGTCGGCGCGCACCACCCGCCACCACGGCACCGGGCCGCCGTACTGGGCCATCACGGTGCCGACCTGGCGCGGCCCACCGGTGCCGACCGCCTCGGCGATCAGGCCGTAGGTCGTCACCTGTCCGGGCGGGATGCGCTCCACCAGGGACAGCACCCGCTCGACGTACTCCTCGCGGTCGCTCACGCCCCGGATCAGACCAGATCGGCAGGCACCAGGAAAGGGCACCAGGAAAGGCACCAGCCTGGAGCTCAGCCGATCAGCGGCAGAACGCCCCCCGGGCGGAACGCCCGGTGGCCGTGGACCAGGCGCAGCCCCCGTACGCCGTGCCGGCGGGCGAAGGCCATCTCCCGGCCCAGCGAGCCGACGCTGTTGCTGCCCACGTGCGGGAGCAAGTCGAGCGTGGACAACACGCCGAAGGCCCGGCCCGACCCGGTCATGAAGCCGCTGCCGGAGTCACCCGGGATGCCCGGGGTCACCAGCGTGAACACCCGGGCCGACCAGGCCGAACGGGCCTGGACGGTGCCCCGCTTGGCCTCCGGCCCGCGCAACGAGGAGTCGCCGTAGGTGTAGACCTTGCGGCCCTTCCGGGGTGGTGCCGCCACGCCCGTCGGCCCGCCGAGGACCGGCACGGTCGGGCTCACCTTGCGCACGTCACGCGCATCGACCCTCACCAGCGCCAGGTCGTCGTGGGCACAGGCGGCCTGCCTCCCGGTGTGTGCGCGGTGCATCGCGATCCAGGAGCTGTAGCGCAGCCGGCCGCGGCCCAGCACCGTGCCGCTGCTGATCAGGTTGGCACCGGTGGTGAAGGTGACCCTGGTGCCGAGCGGGAACGATGCGGTGCGGCAGCCGTTGGTGTCGGTCTCCGAGCCCTTGCCGGCACAGTGCGCGGCGTACCCCACGTAGGTGCGGCCACGCCGGTCCTTGAAGACGAAGTTCGCGGTGCACTGCGCGCCCTTCGTCATCATCTGTACGCCGGGGCCGATCCGCTTCCCGGCCGCGTTGCCGGGGCCTGCGAGCATCACCCCGGAGAGCAGCACGACCACGGCCAGCAGCGCGCCTCCCGCCCGCCGCAGCGGCCGGGAGGCGGCGAGGACCGCTGCCACGTTCAGAGAATCGGGTTGAACGGCTCGGTCCCGTTGACCAGCCGGAGCCCGGAGATCCCCGAGTGGGCCTGGGCGAAGGCGAGCTCCTTGGACAGGTCACCGACGCCGTTGGCGGCGGGCAGCGGGGCCAGCTCCAACGTGGACAGGATTCCCACGGCCTTGCCGCCGGCGGTCATGAAGCCCGAGCCGGAGTCGCCCGGGATTCCAGGCAGCACCGTGTAGACCGGGTGGGTCCAGCCGCCGCCACCGGCCTGGGCGTCACCGACGCTGATGCCGGTGTGGGGCGACAGCGGCGTCAGCCCTGCGCGCAGGCTGGAGTTGCCGTAGGTCCAGACCTGGTCACCGGTCTTGGTGCCGTCGGTGTCGATCCCGTTCGGGCCGCCCCAGAACGGCACCGACGGGTTGACCTTGGACACGTCCGCGGGGTCGACCTTGACCAGGGCGAGGTCGTTGTAGTCGCAGGTGTTGGTGTCGCTGGTGCCGAGCTTGTGCTCGGTGATCCACGAGCTGTAGGCGAGCTTGCCGTGACCGACCACGGTGCCCTCGCCGGCCACGTTGCCGTCGTTGCTGAAGTCGACCTTCGTGCCCAGCGGCTGCGAGTCGGTGGTGCAGCCGTTGGTGTCGGTCTCCGAGCCCTTGCCCGCGCAGTGGGCCGCGTAGCCCACGTAGACGTTGCCGGCACCGTCGGTGAAGACGAAGTTGCCGGTGCACTGGGCCCCGGCGGTGTACATCATCGTGCCCGGGTGGATCTTCGCGGACGACGCCGGCGCCCAGGTCTGGACGGCGTTCGCCGAGGTGGTCGTCGACACGATCGAGACGCCGGCGAGGATGGCCGAGGCCGCGAACGCGGTGATGGTGCGGAGGCGCATGACTGCCTTTCGGGTTGGACAGGACCGTCTCATCGCCCAACGAACCCGGGTCCCCGGGGTTACGTGGGCCAGCCGGAGCGCGCCTCACGCTGCTACCCCGTCAGGGGGCGGCCCGGGCGAGCAGGCCCGCAGCCGGGTCAGTGCCGGGTCAGTACGCCGGCTGGGAGGGGTCGATCTGGTTCACCCAGGCGGCCACACCCCCGCCCACGTGCACCGCGTCGGCGTACCCGGCACCCTTGACCACGGCCAGGCACTCCGCGGAACGGGCGCCGGACTTGCAGTGCAGCACGACCTGCCGACCGGAGTCGACCGACGGGAGCTGCTCCAGCGCCTCACCGTTGAGGAACTCGCCCTTCGGGATCAGCACCGAGCCCGGGATCTTGTTGATCTCGTACTCGTTGGGCTCGCGCACGTCCACCAGGACGAAGTCGTGGCCGCCCTCCTGACGCTCCTTGAGCATGTGCTCCAGCTCCTGCACCGAGATCGTCGCGTCCACCGCGGCGTCCGTGGCCTCCTCGGAGACCGCCCCGCAGAAGGTGTCGTAGTCGATCAGCCCGGTGACGGTCGGGTGCTGGCCACACAGGGCGCAGTCGGGGTCCTTGCGCACCTTCAGCTTGCGGTAGGACATCTCCAGGGCGTCGTAGATCATCAGTTGGCCGACCAGCGGGTCGCCGATCCCGGTGAGCAGCTTGAT
>JBOHDO010000059.1:0-34590 GCA_050699415.1 Marmoricola sp. | reverse complement strand
GGTATATCTCGTACGACTCCTCGCCTACCTGCAGCGTCGCCCGGCTGTTAAAGCTGTCCGCGGCCATCCCGCACCGACCTTCCTCGTGAGTACCAGACACCAAGCATCATATATCTTGACGTCAAGGTACTCTGCTTTTTGCGCCGGACTTCCGGACCCCCCGGCGGTACGGGTTCCGTGGAAGCAGTCGGGGGTCCCGTGGAAGCATTCAGAGGTTGCCGCGGCGCTCCTGCTCGCGCTCGATGGACTCGAACAGGGCCTTGAAGTTGCCCTTGCCGAAGCCCAGCGAGCCGTGCCGCTCGATCAGCTCGAAGAACACCGTGGGCCGGTCCTGCAGCGGCGTGGTGAAGATCTGCAGCAGGTAGCCGTCCTCGTCGCGGTCGACCAGGATGCCCCGCTCCTGCAGCTCCTCGATCGGCACCCGCACCTCGCCGATCCGGGCGCGCAGCCCGGGGTCCTCGTAGTAGGAGTCGGGCGTGGCGAGGAACTCCACCCCGTTGGCACGCAACGCGTCCACCGTGGCGAGGATGTCCCCGGTGGCCAGCGCGAGGTGCTGGGCACCGGAGCCGCGGTAGAACTCGATGTACTCGTCGATCTGGCTCTTCTTCTTCGCCGGGGCCGGCTCGTTGAGCGGGAACTTCACCCGGTGGTTGCCGTTCGCGACGACCTTGCTCATCAGCGCGGAGTAGTCGGTGGCGATGTCGTCACCGACGAACTCGGCCATGTTCACGAAGCCCATCACCTTGTTGTAGAAGGCGACCCACTCGTCCATCCGGCCCAGCTCGACGTTGCCGACGACGTGGTCCAGGGCCTGGAACAGCCGCTTGGGCTGGCCGGCCTTCTTCTCCCAGGTGCCCCGCTTCTCGACGTAGCCCGGCAGGTACGGACCGTGGTACCGGGACCGGTCGACCAGGGTGTGCCGGGTCTCGCCGTACGTCGCGATCGCGGCGACGCGCACGGTGCCGTGCTCGTCGGAGACGTCCTCGGGCTCGCGCAGCACGGTGGCACCGGCCCTGATCGCCTGGGCGACGCACCTGTCGACGTCGGGCACCTCCAGGGCGATGTCGGTGACACCGTCGCCGTGCCGGCGGTGGTGGTCGGCCAGCGGGCTGTCCGGGTCGACCGCGCCCTCGATCACGAAGCGGATCGAGCCCGAGCGCAGCACGAACGACTTGTGGTCGCGGTTGCCGTTCTCCGGGCCGGAGTAGGCCTCCAGGTCCATGCCCCAGGCGGACTGGTAGTAGTGCGCGGTCTGGGTGGCGTTGCCCACGCAGAAGCAGATCGCGTCCCAGCCGGTGACCGGGAAGACGTCGGCGTCCTCGTCGTACTCGACCAGGCCGACCAGCTGCCTGAGCTGGTCCACGCTGAGGTCCGCGCGCAGCTCGTCCTCGGTGAGCGCGCCGCCGTAGGAGGGGATCTCGGTGTCATGGGTCACGTCGGTCATGGCGCGATCATGGCCACCTCGGACAGTCTGTGCAAGTCTGGTCTCAGAAACTGCACAACTTGCCCATTCCGGGAGGCCCCATGGACCAGATCGACCGCAACCTGATCGAGCTGTTCGCGGCCGAGCCCCGCGTGGGGGTGCTCGAGGCCTCCCGCCGGCTCGGCATCGCCCGGGGTACGGCGCAGGCCCGGCTGGACAAGCTGCAGCGGGGCGGCGTGATCGCCGGCTGGGGCCCCCGGCTGGACCCTGAGGCGCTGGGCTACCCGGTCACCGCGTTCCTCACCCTGGAGATCCGGCAGGGGGCCGGCCACGACGTCGTGGCCCGTCACCTCGGCGGGATCGCCGAGGTGCTCGAGGTGCACACCATCACCGGCGCGGGCGACATGTGGGCCCGGGTGGTCGCCCGGTCCAACGCCGACCTGCAGCGGGTGATCGACCTGGTCCTCGCCGACGCCGACATCGTGCGCTCCTCCGCGGTGATCACGCTGGCCACCCAGGTCCCCTACCGGGTGCTGCCGCTGGCGCGTGCCGTGGCCGACGCCGCCCGGGTGGCCGGCCGGACCGGCCCGGCAGCAAACGCCACGAAGGGGGGAGGAGCACCGTGACCGTGATGCACGGCGTCCGACTCCCGGGCGACTCCACCGTCGAGCACGTCACCGTCGACGTGCCCGAGCCGGGACATGGTCAGGTGCTGCTGCGGATGAAGGCGTCCTCGATCTGCGGCAGCGACATCCGGGCCATCTACCGCGAGCACCTCGGCACCGGGCCGGAGGCCTACCACGGCGTCATCGCCGGCCACGAGCCATGCGGCGAGGTGGTGGCTGTCGGCCCCTCCTGCCGCCGCCTGCACCCCGGCGACCGCGTCGTGGTCTACCACATCGCCGGATGCGGTGTCTGCGAGCAGTGCCGCACCGGCTACCTGGTCGGATGCACCTCGCCCGCACGTGCGGCGCACGGCTGGCAGCGCGACGGTGGCCACGCCGACTACCTGCTGGCCGAGGAGGCCACCTGCATCCCGCTGCCGGAACCGCTGTCCTGGGTCGACGGCGCACTCGTCTCGTGCGGGTTCGGAACGGCGTACGAGGGCCTGCTGCGGCTGGCCCTGTCCGGCCGGGACCGGCTGCTGGTCTGCGGCCTGGGACCGGTGGGACTGGCCGCGGCGATGCTGGGCCGGGCTCTCGGCGCGGGCCCGGTGATCGGCACCGACGTGGCGCCGGAGCGCCTGCGGCTGGCCGAGGAGCTGGGGCTGGTCGACCACGCCGTGATGGCCGACGCATCGGCCACGACCACGATCCGCGAGCTCACCGGCGGCCACGGCTGCGAGGCGAGCATCGACTGCTCCGGCAGCGGCGACGCCCGCGTGGTCGCCCTCGAGAGCACCCGGACCTGGGGACGGTGCGCCTTCGTCGGCGAGGGTGGCCAGGTGTCCTTCCCGGTGTCCGAGCTGCTGATCCACAAGCAGGTCACCGTGCACGGGTCCTGGGTCACCTCCCTGGGGCACATGGAGGAGCTGCTGGGCCGCCTCGCGCGCTGGGACCTCCACCCGGAGCGCATCGTCACCCACCGCTTCGGCCTCGACCAGGCCGCGCAGGCCTACCGGGTCGCCGACCGGGGCGCGGCCGGCAAGGTCTGCATCGTCTTCGGGTGAGAGGTGGCGCGGAGGGTGACGCCGTCTTCGACGCCTGTGCCCTACTTGATCGCGCCCATGGACAGGCCGCGGACCAGCTGCTTCTGCGCGATCCATCCGGCGATCACCACGGGTACCGCGGCCATCGTCGCGGCGGCGGCGAGCTTGGAGAAGAACAGTCCCTCGCTCGTGATGAACCCGACCAGGAACACCGGCACGGTGCCGGCCTGGGAGGCGGTCAGGTTGACCGCGAAGAAGAACTCGTTCCACGCGAAGATCACGCAGATCAGCGCGGTGGCTGCGATGCCCGGCATGATCATGGGGATGAGCACGTGGCGGAACGAGCGCACCAGCCCGGCCCCGTCCACCTCCGCGGCCTCGAGCACCTCGCGGGGGACCTCCGCCATGAACGAGCGCAGCATCCACACCGCGATCGGCAGGTTCATCGCGGTGTAGAGGATGATGATCGACCACACGTTGTCGAGCAGTCCGATCTTCTCGGCGATGATGTACTCCGGCACGATCACCGCCACGATCGGAAGCATCTTGGTCGAGATGAAGAAGAACAGCGAGTCCTGGGTCTTCCTCACCGGCCGGATCGACAGCGCGTACGCCGCCGGGACGGCCAGCACGAGCACGAAGATCGTGGAAACCGCGGTGACGAAGGCCGAGTTGCCGAGGTAGGGCAGGAACCCGGAGTCGAACACGTTGGTGAACTGGTCGATGGTGGGCGTGAACCAGATCTTCGGGCTGTCGGTGGAGGCGTCGACCTCCTGCTTGAACGCGGTGACCACCAGCCACAGCACGGGGAAGAAGAACGCGAAGCCGATCAGCCAGGTGATCACGGCCAGGACCGTCGACTTGCCCGGAAGCCTGGACCGTCCGCCCGTCGCACTCAGCGTGCTCATCGGAGCTCCTCCACCTTGAAGCTGGCGAACAGCACGCGCAGCGCGAACGTCGCGACGATGATCGTGCCGATGACCGTCACGACACCCATCGCCGCGGCCTGCCCGACGTCGAAGCCGAGGAACGCGCGCTGGTAGATGTAGAAGGGCAGGTTCGCCGACGACGTGCCCGGGCCGCCCTGGGTCATCATGTAGATCTGGTCGAAGGTGTTGACCACGTAGATCGCGCCCAGCAGTACGGCCAGCTCGATGTAGCGACGCAGGTGCGGCAGGGTCACGAACATGAACGTCTGCCGGTTGGAGGCGCCGTCGACCTGTGCTGCCTCGAGCACGTCCTTGGGCTGTGCCTGCAGGCCGGCGAGGAGCAGCAGCATCATGAACGGCGTCCACTGCCAGATCAGCGCGATCAGGATCGCGATCAGCGGCACCTGCGCCGTCCAGTCGAAGGTGGCACTGAGCCCGAACCAGTGCAACACGTAGTTGACGATCCCGTAGACCGGGTCGAACATCATGTACTTCCACAGCAGCGCGCTGGCCACCGGCATGATCAGGAACGGCGTGATCAGCAGGGTGCGCACCACGCCGCGCCCGAAGAACTTGCGATCGAGCAGGAGTGCCAGCCCGAGCCCGATCAGGCCGGCGACGATGACGCAGCCCCCGGTGAGGATGACCGTGTGGACCACCGCACTTCGGAAGACGCCGTCGGAGAAGACCGCGCCGTAGTTGCTCAACCCCACGAAGTGGTTGGACCCGGGCCGGACCAGGTTCCAGGACCGGAGGCTGTACCACAGCGTCAGCAGGAACGGGATCTGCGTCACCAGGATCGCGAACACCAGTGCCGGCATCAGCGGCGCCCGGCGTCCCCATGCCTGGCGGCGCGAGAGCTTCAGCTTCGGCCGGCCTCCCTCGTAGGCCGGAGCTCGGTCGATGGTCGCGGTGTCAGCCATGGCTCACCCCTGACCCTTCTGGTAGGTCTTGCCGACCTCCTCGGCGTACAGCTGCGACTGCGCCAGCGCCGCCTTGACGCTCTCCTGTCCGGCGATCGCGGCGGAGATCTGCTGGGAGACCCGAGTCCCCAGGTCCTGGAACTCCGGGATGCCGAGGAACTGGATGCCGGTGTAGGGCACCGGCCTGGTGGTGGGGTGCTTGGAGTCGGCGTGGCTCAACGCCCGCAGCGTGGGCTTCGCGTAGGCCTTGGCGATCTTGTGGTACTGCGGGATCTTGTACGTCGACAGCCGGCTACCCGGCGGCACCCGCGCCCAGCCCAGCTTCTGGCCGACCAGCTTGATGTAGTGCTTGCTGGTCACCCAGGACATGAACTTCCATGCCGCCTGCTTGTGCTGCGCGCTCTTGGGGATGGCCAGCGACCAGGAGTACAGCCAGCCCGAGTGCCTGGTCTTGAGCACCGGCGCAGCCGCATAGCCGCTCTTGCCGACCACCTTGCTGTCGGTCGGGGACTCGACGGTGCTGACCATCTAGGTGGCGTCGTACCACATCGCCGCCTGGCCCTGGCTGTACGCGGTGGCGCACTGGCCGAAGCTGGACGAAGCGGCACCCGGTTCGCCGTACTTCCGGACCAGGTCGACGTAGAAGCTGACCGCCCGCTCGACGGCCGGTGAGTTCAGCTCCGCGTGCCACTTCATGTTGAACCAGCGACCGCCGAACGTGTTGATCACCGTGTCCAGCGGTGCGAGGTTCTCCCCCCAGCCCGGCAGACCACGCAGGCAGATCCCGGAGATGCCGCGCTGCGGGTCGTCCAGCTTCTTCGCGAACCTGGCGACCTGGGGCCAGGTCGGGTGGGCCGGCATGTGCAGGCCGGCCTTGGCGAACATGTCCTTGCGGTAGACCAGGAAGGAGGACTCGCCGTAGAACGGCACGGAGTACATGTCGCCCTTGTACGACAGCGCCTTGCGGATCTCCGGGATGAAATCGGCCTGGTCGTAGCCGGGGGTGCGGTGGATGTAGGGCTCGAGGTCGACCAACCAGCCGTTCTTCGCCCACTGCGGGGTCTCGTAGTTGCTGATCATCACCCCGTCGAACTCGCCGCCCCCGGTGGCCACCGACGCGGTGATCTTGGCCCGCGCCTCGTTCTCCGGGAGGGTGACGAACTTCAGGTTGATATTCGGGTGCTCGGCCTTGAAGTAGTGGGCCAGGCTCTCGGCGTCGGTCATCTGCGAGTTCGACACGATCGCGATCACGACCGTGTCACCCGAGCTGCCCAGCGCCCCCGCTCCGCCGGCACACCCGCCCAGGGCCGCCAGCAGGACCAGCGCGAGCACCAGCCGGGCCGGACGCAGCAGCCGCCTCATCCCTGATCACCTCCCGGGAGCACGTGCACCTTGACGCCGGCGCCGCCGCGGACCGTGTCGAGCGCCTCCTCATAGCCCTCGAGCGGCAGCCGGTGTGTCACCAGGGCGCTGGTGTCCACCGCCCCGCTCGCGAACAGGTCGAGCGCGGTGCCGAAGCTGTGCAGCACCGCCATCGAGCCCAGCACCGTGATCTCGTCGTTGTAGACGCGGAACGGCGAGATCGCGACCCGGGCGTCCGCAGGCGCCACGCCGAACACCAGGAAGCGGCCGCCACGGCGCACCGCGTCGAGAGATAGCTCCATCACCGCCGGTACGCCGGTGACGTCCACGACGGCGTCGAACGCCTCGCCGGCCAGCTCCTCGACCGAGCCGGCCACCCGGGACGCGCCCAGCCCCGAGGCCAGGTCCAGCTTGGCCCGGACCCGGTCGACCGCGGTGACCCGCAGGCCGGCCCGGGCCAGCAGCTGGACCAGCAGCAGCCCCATCGTGCCCACGCCGACGACCAGCACGCTCTCCCCCACCTCGGTGCCCAGCCGGCGTACGCCGTGGACCGCGCACGACAGCGGCTCGACCAGGGCTCCCTGCTCGAAGCCCATCCCGTCCGGGAGGGCGTAGGCGTTGCGGGCCGGCACCGCGACCAGCTCGGCGAACGCGCCGTCGACGGTGTCGCCGGTCGCGCCCCAGTTCGCACAGAGGTTCCCGCGGCCGCGCCGGCAGGGCTCGCAGTACCCGCAGAACAGCGACGGGTCGACCGCCACCCGCGCCCCCACGGCGACCCCGGTGTCGACCCCCGGGCCCAGCGCCACCACCGTGCCGGCGAACTCGTGGCCCGGCACGATCGGGTACGGCGTGGGCGCGAACTCACCGTCGGCGATGTGCAGGTCGGTGCCGCAGACCCCGCAGGCGGCCACGGAGACCAGCACCTCCCCGGGGCCCGGCTCCGGGTCCGGCAGGTCGCCCACCACGACCTCGCCGGGCTTGCTGATCTGGACGGCCCGCACGACCACTCCCCGAGTCGGCTCAGATGAGCGCGAACGCACTCACCTGAGCAAATATGATTCACTTCACATCGGGGTGTCAAGCACCTCCACCGGTTTCCGGACGACGTGGACGGCACAAGGGGGTGCGCGTGGTGGCCCAGGCACATCCGGCGCGAACGCCGACCGAGCACGGGCCCGCCTGGCTGGTGCAGGCCGCGACCATCGCCCGGCTTTACCTGCTCGAGGGCCGCTCCAAGGTCGACATCGCCGCGGAGCTGGGCCTGTCCCGGTTCAAGGTCGCCCGCATCCTCGACGAGGCCCGGGAGCTCGGGCTGGTCGAGGTGTCGATCAGGCTTCCCCCGCTGCTCGATGCGGAGGCGTCCGTGGCGCTGCAGCGGCACCTCGGCATCGCACGCGCGCTCGTGCTCGCCGGGGACGCCCCGACGGCCCGGGTGCGCGAGAACCTCGGCCGCGTGGCCGCCGACCTGCTCGACGAGATCGTCACGGCCCACGACGTGCTCGGGCTGAGCTGCAGCCGGTCGGTGACCGCGACCACGCAGGCGCTGTCACGACTCTCCCCCTGCGAGGTGGTGCAGCTGACCGGGACCCTGGCCGGCGGCAGCGAGGTCGGCAGCGTGGAGAGCGTGCGGCGGGCCGCGCAGGTCGGCGGCGGCGACGCCTTCCCGATGTATGCGCCCATGGTCCTCACCGACCCCGCCACGGCCCGGGCCCTCGAGGGCCAGCCGGGCATCGGCGAGACGCTGGCGCGTGCCGGGGCCACCAGCGTGGCGGCCGTGGCCGTCGGCGGGTGGGCCGAGGGCCTCTCGACCGTGTGGGAGGCCGCCAGCCCCGAGGAGCGGTCCAGCGCCCTCGACGCCGGAGCGGTCGGGGAGATCGGGGGCCGGCTCTTCGACGCGGCGGGCGCGGCGGTCGAGTCGAACCTCGACGGCCGGGTCCTCGGGGTGACGCTGGCCACGCTCGCGCGCATCCCCCACGTGGTCGCGCTCGCCTCCGATGCCGGGCGCGCGGACGCCGTACGGGCCGCGGTGCGCGGCGGCATCGTCGACACGCTCGTCGTCGACCATGCGCTGGCCGTGCGGCTGATCGACCTGTCAGGCTGAGGCAATGCCGCTGGTCGCCGGGGTCGACTGCTCGACCCAGTCCACCAAGGTGCTCGTGTGCGACGTGCACAGCGGTGCCGTGGTCCGTGAGGGCCGGGCACCCCACCCCGACCTGACCGAGGTCGACCCGCGGGAGTGGTGGTCGGCCTGGCAGCAAGCCTCCAGCGGGCTCCTCGACGGCGTCGAGGCGCTCGCGGTGGGCGGGCAGCAGCACGGCATGGTGCTGCTCGACGACGACGGCGTGCCGGTCAGGGACGCGCTGCTGTGGAACGACAACCGCTCCGCGGACGCGGCCGCCGCCCTGCTCGCCGAGCTCGGCGGGCCGGCCGCCTGGGCCGACGCCACCGGCTCGGTGCCGCTGGCCAGCTTCACGGTGAGCAAGCTGCGGTGGGTGGCCGAGCACGAGCCCGGGGTCGCCGCGCGGGCGAGCGCGGTACAGCTCCCCCACGACTTCCTCACCCACCGCCTCCGTGCCGGGACCGACGGACCGACCACCGACCGCGGCGACGCCTCGGGGACCGGGTACTGGTCGGCTGATGCCGGGTACCGCGACGACCTGCTCACGCTGGCGTTCGGCCGGGCGCTGCAGACGCCACGGGTCGCCGCCCCCGCCGAGGTCGTGGGCACCACGACCGACGGGGTCGCGATCGCGCCCGGCACCGGGGACAACATGGCCGCGGCACTCGGGCTGGAGCTGCAGCCGGGCGACATCGCCGTCTCCCTGGGCACCAGCGGCACGGTGTTCGCCCGGTCCGGGGCGCAGACCCACGACCCCGAGGGCGTGGTGGCCGGGTTCGCCGATGCCACCGGCGGGTTCCTGCCGCTGGTGTGCACGCTCAACGCTGCCCGGGTGCTGCAGGCCGCGGTGACCATGGCCGGGGCGTCGCTGGAGGACCTGGACCGGCTGGCGCTCTCGGTCCCCGACGCCGGCGGGCTGGTGCTGCTGCCCTACCTCGACGGCGAGCGCACGCCGTACCTCCCCGAGGCGACCGGCCTGCTGCACGGGCTGACGCGTCACAACACCACCCCGGCCCACCTGGTCCGGGCCGCGGTGGAGGGCCTGATGTGCGGGCTGGCCGACGCCGTCGACGCGCTGCGGGAGCAGGGCCTCCCGGTGCGCCGGGTCGTGCTCATCGGCGGTGCGGCCCGGTCACGGGCGGTACGCCGGATCGCCGGTGCCGTCCTCGGCGCGGAGGTCTTCACCCCGGACCCGGGCGAGTACGTCGCGCTCGGTGCGGCCCGGCAGGCGGCCTGGGCGCTCTCGGGCTCGGCCGAGCCACCGCACTGGTCGCTCGACGGCGAACGGACCCTCCCCGAGGACGAGGAGGCCCGCCGGGCGACCGGCACGCGGGAGTCCTACCGGCAGGTGCTGTCCCGGGCCGGCGATCTGCTCGAGGGCTAGCCCGACCGGCGGGCGGCCCAGCCGCGCACGGTGTCGATCCGCCGCTGCAGCTGCTCGGCCGACGCGGCGGCCGCGGGCGGGCCGCCGCACTCGCGGCGCAGCGCCGTGTGGGTCACCCCGTGCGGCTGCCCGGTGCGGTGGTGCCAGGCGGCGACCAGGTCGTTGAGCTCGCGCCGCAGCGTCGCCAGCTGCTCGTGGGCCGCCATGGCCGGTACGCCGTCCGACCCGCGGCCGGTCAGCCGGTCGTCGCGGCGCCGGCTCAGCAGCTCGCGCACCTGGTCGGGCTCGAGCAGCCCGGGGATGCCGAGGAAGTCCATCTCCTCCTCCGAGCCGACGTTCACCGTGCCCTCGTGGCCGAACTCGGCGCCGTCGTAGAGCACCCGGTCGAACGTCGCCTCCGAGCCGATCGCCTCGAACGGCAGCGCCTGCTCCTCCGCCGAGGCCGCCTCGTCGCGCCGCTCCTGCGCCAGCAGCTCCTCCTCGGCGGCGAAGACGTCGTCCTCGTTGGAGACCGTGCGGCCGAGCACGTGGTCGCGCTCGCGCTCGAGCTCGGCCGCGAAGCCCAGCAGGCGGGGCACCGAGGGCAGGAACACCGAGGCGGTCTCGCCCCGCTTGCGGGCACGGACGAACCGGCCGACGGCCTGGGCGAAGAACAACGGCGTCGCCACCGTCGAGGCATGGACCCCCACCGCCAGCCGGGGGACGTCGACCCCCTCGGAGACCATCCGGACCGCGACCATCCAGCGTCGGTCGCCCTCGGCGAACTCCGCGATCCGGCGCGAGGACTCCTTCTCGTCCGAGAGCGCGACGGCCGGGGGCTCGCCGCAGATCCGGGCCAGCAGCCCGGCATACGCGCGGGCCGAGTCCTGGTCGGAGGCGATCACCAGCCCGCCGGCGTCCGGGACGTGCCGGCGCACCTCGCTCAGCCGGGTGTCTGCGGCCGCGAGCACCGACGGGACCCACGAGCCGCTCGGGTCCAGAGCGGTGCGCAGGGCCTGCGCGGCCAGGTCCCTGGTCAGCGGCTCGCCGAGCCGGGCGGCCACCTCGTCGCCGGCCCGGGTGCGCCACTGCATGTCACCGCCGTACGCCAGGAACAGCACCGGCCGGACCACGTGGTCGGCGAGCGCGTCGGCGTACCCGTAGGTGTAGTCGGGCGCACAGCGCAGCACCCCCGGCATGCCCTCCTCGGGTGCGTACGTCACGAACGGGATCGGGTTGGCGTCGGAGCGGAACGGCGTCCCGGTCAGGCACAGCCGTCGCCGTGCGGGCTCGAACGCCTCCTCCACCGCCTCGCCCCACGACAGTGCGTCGCCGGCGTGGTGCACCTCGTCGAGGATGACCAGCGTGCGGGAGCGCTCCGTACGGATCCGCAGCGCCAGCGGGTTCGCAGCCACGCCGGCGTAGGTCACCGCGACCCCGACGAAGTCGGAGCTGCTCCGGCCGTTCGGTGAGTACGCCGGGTCCAGCGGGATGCCGACCCGTGCCGCGGCCTGGGCCCACTGGGTCTTGAGGTGCTCGGTGGGAGCGACCACGGTCACCCGCTCGACCACCCGTCGCGCGAGCAGCTCGGAGGCGACCGTCAGCGCGAACGTGGTCTTGCCGGCCCCCGGGGTCGCGACCGCGAGGAAGTCGCGCGGCCCTTGACCGGCACCGCGCTCGAAGTACGCCGACAGCGCGGCGGACTGCCAGGCACGCAGCCTGCCGGCGGTTCCCCAGGCGGCGCGGGCGGGGTAGGCGGGCGGGAGCTCGACCGGCGCCGGAGGTTCTGGTGTGTCCGAGCCCCGCCCTCCGCTCAGCGACGCCACGTGGCGTAGGAGCGGTCCATCCGTCGGACCTGGCCGGGCGTGAACTCGGTCATGCAGCTGTCGTAGGAGTAGTCCATGAAGTTGTGGATGGGGTCGTTTCCGGGTCGGTTTCGGCAGGTGTTGCGGCCATGGTCGCAGCGGTAGCTCGGACGACCCTCGGCGGGGGTGTCGGCGACGTGGTCACCGCGGCCGCGGCAGCCCCCCTGGAAGGTGTGGAACAGCCCCATCCAGTGGCCGGTCTCGTGCACCACGGTGTCGCCGTGGTTGTAGTGCTTCGCCGTGCCCCCGGGCAGCACCACCCGGTTGACCGAGACGCCGTCGAGGCGGGGATGGGCGTGGTACTGCCAGGGGAACCGGGACCAGCCCAGCACCGGGGCACCGTGCCTGGGGCCGCCGCGGTTGATGTAGAGGTTCAGGACGTGGGCGCCGCCGCGGTGCAGCTTGCGCTTCATCCGCTGGTCACGCGGGCCGTTGAGGAAGGCGTGGTACCAGCCCTCCCGCCTGGTGTGGTCGATGCTCCACAGCCGGAAGTCGTAGCGGGTCCGCGGGGCCGGACCGCTCTCCTTGCCGTGGAACCCGCGGTTGAGCACCCTGATCAGCCGATGCACGCGCTTGGGCCCCACCGGTGTCCGCTCGCCCTTCCTCGTCCCGCTGATGACGTGGACGGCGACCGGAACGACGACCCGGTGCGGCAGCAGCTTGCGAGCGTGCCGGATCGCCATGGGGACGCGGAGCATCGGCGGCACCGACCGCCGGCTCAGGGACAGCGCCTGGAGGTCCTTCGCGGAGACCCGGCTGGTGTCGGCGTAGCGGCGTACGGCGGGCACCCGCTGGTGGTCACCGGTGGCGTTCACGCACGCGCGCGTCGTACCGGCTGCCGGCCGCGCACGAGGCACCACGGCGCCGGCGGGTACGGCGAACATGCCCAGCACCGGCAGCGCCAGGCCGACCAGTCCGGCGCCGAGGACGCCCGTTCTCACTCGTCGTCGTCCTTGCGCAGCTGCTCCCAGATCTCCTTGCACTCCGGGCAGACCGGGAACCGCTGCGGGTCACGGCTGGGGACCCAGACCTTGCCGCACAGCGCGATCACCGGGGTGCCGTTGACCATGGCGTCGGTGAGCTTTTCCTTGGCCACGTAGTGCGAGAACCGCTCGTGGTCGCCGTCCTCGGTGGGAAGCGTGCGTTCGTCGACCTGGGTGTCCTCGACGACCCCCGGCCCGCCGCTCGGCTGGCTGCTGCTCACCATCGCATCCTAGGGTCTCGGCCCTGCCGAGCGTGGGAGGTGGTCGGCTCGTGCCGGACCAGCGTCTGCACCAGAACCCGCTGTCTGCTGCCCCTAGTTGAGCGCCGCGTCGACCGGCATGCTGATCAACAGTGCCAGCGGGCCCGGCTGGCGCCGCAGCACGGTGCGCCACAGCAGCTCGGGATCGTCGATCTCGAGGTCGCCGGGATCCGAGGCCACCACGTGCCAGGCGCCCTCGGCGATCTCGGCCTCCAGCTGACCGTCGGACCAGCCGGCGTACCCGGCGTAGACCCGCAGCCGGTGGTACTCCCCCATCGGTCCGTCGAGGTCGACCAGACCGGTCCGGCCGAACAGCGGCCGCCACCCGGGCGGCTCCGGGTCACCGTCCTGCAGGGTCGCCACGGCGAGTGCGCCCTCCGGCTCGACCGGGCCACCGCTGAACACCACCGAGGAGGTGCCGGGCAGCTCTGCCCAGCGCTCGAGCACCTGGGCGACGGGAACCTCCGAGGGCCGGTTGACCACCACGCCGAGTGCGCCGTCGCCGTCGACGTTGAGCAGCAGCACCATCGCTCCCGCGAAGTTCGGGTCCGCCAGCAGCGGCGAGGCGACCAGCAGCTGACCCGCGACGAGCTCCGGACCCTCCTCCTCTGGCTCCCTGCCACCGCTCACCGCGGCCCCCGCGGAAGCGCGAGCGCAGCCAGCAGCTTCGTGGGGTGGTTCATACGGTCATCGTCGCACGCCGACCGGGGCCTGCGGGCCGCAGACGAACACGGCACCCGGACCGACCGGCAGGGAGGCACACAGGGGACCGGTCGGCGCGGGACCGTGTGCTCGTGGCCGCGGGCGGCGGGACGGGTCAGGCCGGGAGGGCCGCCCGGATCCGCTCGACGAGGGAGGGCCGCTCGGGGTCGGACGCGGAGGCGGGCCGCAACGAGAACGGCTGGGTGGTCAACGGCCGGGTGGTCAACGGCCGGGTGTCGATGGTGCGACCCTCCAGCTCCACCCGTCGACCGGCCCGGGCCGCGGCCGGGCCCTGGTCGTTGGCCAGTCCGGCCGCAACGGCCAGCCGGGCCCACTCGCGCTCCTGCGCGCGGGAGGCGGCGGTGGCCATCTCGTCGTCGGCCGGGTGGGCGGTGGCGTGGTCGATGACCATGCGGACGCCGGGCATGGTGTCCGACGTACGACGCCAGGCCCGCGCCACGGCGGCCTCCAGGTCCATCGGCTCACTCATCAGGGCGCGCTCGACGTTCCCCGACAGCCGGGTGTGCCAGCGCAGCATCAGGGCGGAGAGCAGGTCCAGCTCGTCGGTGAAGTGCTCCCGCACACCGGGGACGTCCATGGGCAGTACGCCGTCACGACGACGGTCGGCGGCGTCGGCCACGTCCCGGAGAACGTCGCCGCGGCGGTGGAACGAGTGCCAGGTCATGGTGATCATTCCTCTCTGGGCAACCGGCGGCGCTGGGGTTACATACCGTCGGTACGTACTCAGAGTATGGAACCGGGACCGCGGACCCAAACACCACGGGCGTGACCTCCCCCACAGCCGGGTGGCGCGGTGCCTAGACTGCCCGGGTGAGTCCGCGTCGCCACGCCGAGAAGCTGTTGCCCGGGCTCGCCAAGCCCAGTCGCCGCTCGCACTACTCCTCCGGCACCCGTCGGGCCCTGGTCGACGTGGCGACCCGGCTCTTCGCCGAGCACGGGTACGCCGGAACCAGCCTGGACGCGATCGTCGCCGGCGCCGACGTCACCAAGGGAGCGCTCTACCACCACTTCAGCGGCAAGCAGGCGGTGTTCGAGTCGGTGTTCGAGGCGATCGAGTCCGACGCCGCCCGCCGCATCAGGCAGGCACTGCGCGGCACCCGCGACCCGTGGCAGAAGGCCCTGGTCGGCCTGCGGGCGTTCCTCGAGGTGGTCCAGGACCCGGCCTACCAGCGGATCGTGGTGCAGGAGGGTCCGGCGATCCTGGGCTATGAGCGGTTCCGGGAGCAGGAGGAACGCTCCAGCTACGCGATCGTGCAGGAGATCGTGCGCGAGGTGCTGCGGGCGTCGACGTACCAGCTCGACGAGCCGATGCTGGCCACCTTCACCCGGATCTTCTTCGGAGCGCTGTCCGCGGCCGGCGAGAGCGTGACCGGCGCCGAGGACCCGCGGCTGGCCGGGGCACGCGTCGAGACCGCGCTGGGGTTCATCCTCACCGGGCTGCGGGCCCTGGCCGAGCAGGGCGTGACGCTGCCCGATCCCGAGCAGGTCCTGGTCGAGCAGCGGGCCGATTCCGGGGACGAGGACGAGGACACCGGCGACGCCTGAGCCCGGGGCCGGCGGCCGCGCTCACTTGTGCCAGGTGACGGCTCCGCCGTTCTTGCCGACGGGGTCCAGCTCGATCCAGGTGTGGCCGGCGGGCACCCGCAGCGCCCCGTGCCGGGCGTGCAGCTTCACGGGAGCAGCCGCGCCCTTCTTCGACCACGTGCCGCGAGCAACCTTGCCACCGTGGAACACGAGCGCGTTGCCGGTGCCCTTCAGGATGGTCACGGGCACCGGGTTGCCGACCGGGTCGAGGTAGCCGGCATTGCCCTCGCGCACGCGCAGCACCAGCACGTTGTCGGCACGGAAGCGACGGGACTTGGGCGCATGGCCGTTGGTGTAGTTGTAGTGGCCGCCGGCGTACTTCCACTGCGTGGTGTGTCCCTGGCTGAACCGGACCGAGACGTTCTTCGCGCCGGCCTTGCCCGAGAAGTCCTTCGCGGACCCCCACGGCAGGTAGCTCGCCGGCACCTTGCCCTTGGGCAGTGACTTGGCGAGCTGGTTCAGGTGCACCATCAGGTTGTACGGCGCGGCCGAGCTGTCCCGGTAGTAGCCGGGGCCACTGGTGCGGAACTTCACGTGCGCGCGGTGCAGCCGCCTGAGCGTGGACGGCGCGGCGCCGCTGGAGACCAGCACGGCGTGGGCGGGCTGGGCGACCCCGATGTCGGAGTTGCGCATCGAGCGCACCGGGCCGACCAGCTTGGGCACGTGCTGGTAGTAGAACGCCGCGAGCCGGGTGATGCCGCCCTCGACGAGCTCCTCGGTGACCATGTCGGCGCTGCGCAGGCCCATCTGGGGGTAGCTCTCCGGCGTGTTCGGGACCTTCACCGCGAGCACCGGGTGGTTCGGGGTCTTGTGCCCGGCCGGCAGCCCGGTCAGCGGCCACAGCGCCGCCAGGGTCTTCCCGCCCTTGACCGGCTGGGACGCCGGCCGGTGGTCGGCGGCCTTGTTGCCCGACCCCGAGCCGCTGCCGCCGCAGGCGGCCAGCGCGAGTCCGAGCACCAGCGCGAGGGCGGCTGCGGCGGCGGCACGCCACCGGGCAGACACACGTCGTGTGTGAGCAGGCAGGAAGGTCATGGGTTCCAGCATGACGGAGGGGGCCCCGCCGGACGAGCAGGGCCCCCTCGTGTTTCCTGAGAAGTGGCCGTGTTTGCCATCCCGGCCGCCAGCGGCCGCCTCCGGTGCCCGGCGCGCTGACGAACCCGCTCGTGGCGAGCGGCTCAGGTCATCTCGGCTCGGGTGACGTCGAGGTTGCGGAAGGTCGGCTCGCCGTCGCACAGCTCACGCATCCGCCGGGCGATCCGGTCGGCGGTGGCCGCTCGGGTCGCCGTGGCGTTCGCCTCCTTCACCGATCTGCTGGACCTGCAGGCGCGAAGCCTGGACGAGCGCGACCAGGCCGTGATGCTGGGATTCCTCCACGCCGTGGAGGAGGCACTCCGGCAACCGGACACGTCGTGACCGCCGTGCCCGCGGCCGTGCACTCCGGTCAGATCTTGGCGCCACCGTCGACGTAGAGGATCTGTCCGGTGATGTAGGACGCCTCGTCGCTGCACAGGAAGGCAGCCGCGGCGGCGATGTCCTCCGGCGCGCCGACCCGCTTGATGGGGTTCGCCTCCGCCGCGGCGGCACGGAAGTCCTCGACGCTGGCGCCGACGCGACGGGCGGTGGCGTCGGTCATCTCGGTCATGATGAAGCCTGGCGCGATCGCGTTGACGTTGACGTTGTAGCGGCCCAGCTCCAGAGCCAGCGTGCGGGTGAAGCCCTGCATGCCCGCCTTGGCAGCGGAGTAGTTCGCCTGGCCGCGGTTGCCGTTGGCGGAGACGCTGGACAGGTTGAGGATCTTGCCGTACTTCTGCTCCACGAAGGTCTTCTGCGCGGCCCGCGACATCAGGAAGGCGCCGCGCAGGTGGACCCCGAGCACGGCGTCCCAGTCCTCCTCGGTCATCTTGAACAGCAGGTTGTCGCGGGTGATCCCCGCGTTGTTGACCAGGACGTGCCAGCCGCCGAGCTCCTCGAGCACCCGCGCGGCCGCGGCATCCACCGCCGCCGCATCGGAGACGTCACAGCCGATGCCCACGGCCCTGGTGGCCCCCAGGCCCTCGGCCGTGGCCTGGGCCTTGGCCTCGTCGAGATCGAGCACGGCGACCGCCGCGCCTTCCTCGGCGAACCGCTTCGCGGTGCCGGCGCCGATGCCCTGGGCGGCACCGGTCACGACCACGACCCGTCCGTCGTAGCGACCCATGGATGCTCCTCCTGATGTGGTTTGCGCGTGGTGCCCGCCACGCCGGCAGGCTGCCCCGCCACTCTATTGCGAACCCCCGGCCGGCCATCCCCCGGCCCGATACCCTCAGAACGTGCCTGCAGCGCGTTCTCGGCTCCTGGGGAGGGCGAACTTCGCCTTCGCGGGCCTGTGCGCGCTGCTGATGTCGGTGGTGACACTGGGGGTGGCGACGGCGTACGACCTGCCCATCCGCGATCCCGACGGGGTGGCCGTGCCGATGTACGTCCAGCTGCCGATCATCTGCCTGATCGCGTGGCTGCTCGACGTGCTCCCGCGGGCGGTGCTGCGTTGCCGGCGGGATCTCCGTGAGCTGCCCGGCGACTTCGCCGCGGTGGCCCGCGAGCGCTGGACCCGGTCGAGCCTGGTCTTCGCCGTCACCGGGCTGGGCACCTGGTACGTCTGCTACGCCACGTTCCGGAACCTGAAGAGCTACGTCCCGTTCGTCAACGGAGGCCTGTACGACGGCACGCTGGACCGCATCGACCGCACGCTGTGGCTGGGGCACGAACCGGCCACAGCGCTGCACGCGCTGTTCGGGAACGGCTGGGCCGCGCACGTGTTCTCGGTGGCCTACGTCGCCTGGATCGTGCTGATCCCGGCGACCCTGGCGATCGCGCTGGTCTGGACCCGGCACCAGGCCCGGGCGTCGTGGTACGTCACCGCGATCGCGCTGGACTGGGTGCTCGGCGTCGCGGCGTACTTCGCGGTGCCGAGCCTGGGCCCGGCGTACTCCCGGCCCGGCATGTTCGATGGCATCGCGCACACCTACAGCACCACCCTGGAGAACACCCTGTTGCGCGACCGGATCTCGGTCCTGGCCGACCCCCACGGCACCCATGCCGTGCAGACGATCGCCGCCTTCCCGTCATTGCACGTGGGCATGATGATGACGCTGTGCGTGTTCGTGGCCCTGGCCCGGATGCCGCGCTGGATCCAGCGTTGTTCCTGGGTCTTCCTGGCCATCACGATCGTCGGCACGGTCTACCTCGGCTGGCACTTCTTCGCCGACACGATCGCGGGCATGGTGCTGGGTGCGGTAGCGGCCTGGGTCGCGGCCCTCGCGACCGGCAACAGCGTCGGGCTGCGGCCGCGGCTCG
Organism: Marmoricola sp.; assembly: GCA_050699415.1. Lineage (GTDB taxonomy): Bacteria > Actinomycetota > Actinomycetes > Propionibacteriales > Nocardioidaceae > Marmoricola. Next base: position 16,075 of record JBOHDO010000059.1, on the reverse strand, counting down.
CGGAGGGCCGGGCCTATGAAGCTCCGGCGGAGTCCGCGAGGACCCCGCTGAGCCGTTCGGCGTAGGCGTCCCGCTCGGCTTCGTCGGCGTACTTCGTGCGGGGCCAGAAGAAGCCCCGCAGCCCGTCGCCCCTGGTGCGCGGGACCACGTGCATGTGCAGGTGCGCGACGCTCTGGGACACGGTGTTGTTGACCGCCACGAAGGAGCCCTGCGAGCCGAGTCCGGCCACCATCGCCGTGGCGAGCCGCTGGCCGGCCGCGAGGAAGGGGTCGCGCAGCTCGGCCGGGAGGTCGGGAAGCGTCACGACGTGCTGTCGGGGGACGAGCAGGGTGTGGCCCTTGAACACCGGCCGCGCGTCGAGGAACGCGACCACCTGGTCGTCGGCGTACACCAGCGCCGCCGGGGTATCCCCCGCCGCGATCGCACAGAACGGGCACGGGCTGGTTGGCATGACCGGCAGGCTACCGGTCGCCGAGAAGCCCCTGCCCGGCCTTGAGGTGCAGCACCCGCAGTGCCGCCCGGTCCACCGTCCGGCGGAAGGCGGCGTGGTGCCGCGCCCGGTGGAGTACGGCGTGGTACATCGCCGGCAGCGTGTCCGGGGCCACGGTCAGCACCAGGTCCCCACCGGCCCGGACGAACTCGACCGCCCGCCGGCCGGGCGGCCAGGACGCGACCTGCCGGGCGATGCCGAGGTCGTCGGAGACCACCACCCCGCGGAAGCCGAGGTCACCGCGCAGCACCTCCCCGATCACGTACCGGGAGAACGCGGCCGGATGGTGGGCGTCCATCCGGGGGTAGTACGCCGTGGACATCATCACCAGCGGCACCCCGGCCTCGACCGCCCTGCGGAACGGGGCCAGGAACGGCCCGTGCCGCCGGGTGGTCGAGTCGGTGACTCCGGAGGAGGTGTCGGTGTTTGCCGACACCCGACCCAGGCCCGGGAAGTGCTTCACGGTGGCGAGCACTCCCCCGTCCGCCATGCCCCGGGCGAACGCCCGGGCGTGGTTGCCCACCACCCTCGGGGTGAACCCGAACTCGCGCCCGGAGGCCCCGATCGGCGGGTTCGTCCCCGCGGCCCCGGGGCCCGGCACGGTGTCGGCCACCGGAGCCAGGTCCACGTCCACCCCGGCCCCGGCCAGCTGCCGGGCCCAGGTCCGCGCCGCGGTGCGCAGCCGGGACGGCGCCCAGTGCTCGCCCTGCCAGAGCGCACTGGGGATCCCGGAGAACCCGGGTCCCTGCAGCACCTGGACCTGGCCGCCCTCCTGGTCGGTGGCCACCAGCATCCCGACGTCGCCGGTGGCCGCGTCGCTGGTGCGGGCGCGCAGCCCGCCGGTGATCCGCGCGGTCGCGCGCAGCCCCGCGTGGCTGCGGCCGGTCAGCATGACGTTGCCCACGTGGTAGCGCCGGACCTGCTGCGCGACCGTCGCGGTGGATCCCACCGCCGGCGTGCCGACCATGAACAGCTGGCCGACCCGCTGGGGCAGGCTCAGGCCCTCGAGCACCTGCTCGGCTCGCGCCCGTGCGACCTGGTCCTGGTGCACCACGACGGCCGGGACCTGTGCACCGGGGAGCCCGGCCGCGGCGAGCACCGCGGCGGCCAGCCGCAGGGCGGTGGACAGCACGGGCGGGTCCTCGGGTCGGTGGCGGTGCGGAGGCACCCACGGTACCCGCGGGCTTCGGTTCGGTCAGCGGCCCAGGCCGACCGGGCGCATGAACTCCCCGACCAGGCTGCGCGCCCACCAGTCCCCGGTCTCGCGCCGTTCGCTCCGGGTGGTGAACCGGTAGTGGTAGAGCCGGGCGCGGACGAACCGGGGCGGCTCACCGGCGAACGGGTCGTGCCGCAGCAGCCGTGCAACGTACCGATCGCCCTCGAGCAGCTTCCGGGCGAGCCGGCCGAACCACGGGTCGGCGTACGCCGGTGAGAGCGCGGCGAACCACATCAGCCAGTCCAGCCGCAGGTGGTACGGCGCGAACTGGCCCGGTCGTCGGTGCACGGAGCCCGGCTTGCCCTTGAACTCGTACTCCAGCCAGGACGTGTCGGCGTCCGGCAGCTCGGCGCGGGTGCCCTCGACCACGATCTCGTAGCGGACCTTCGTGACGCTGCCGAAGGCGCCGTAGCTGTTGACCAGGTGCCACCGGTTGAACGAGGTGTTCATCACCTGCCGGCGCGAGAGCATGTTCGCGGCCGGCCACCAGCTGAGCACGATCACCGCCGCGGTCACGAGGCAGACCACCACCACGAACGGCAGCGGGCTGCCGGCCCGCCCACCCGAGCCGGGCAGCACCGGGGCCAGCCAGGCGTCGGGCAGCACCGAGAGACCGAGCACGATCGCCAGCCAGTTCAGCCAGGAGAAGTTGCCGCTGGTCACCAGCCACAGCTGGGTCAGGATCATGAGGGCCGCCGCGACGCCGGCCACGGGCTGCGGGGCGAACAGGAAGATCGGCACCACCAGCTGCGTGGCGTGGTTGGCCAGCACCTCGACGCGGTGCAGCGGCCGCGGCAGCCGGTGGAAGTACCAGCTGAACGGGCCGGGCATCGGCTGGGTCTCGTGGTGGTAGTACAGGCAGGTCAGGTCCCGCCAACACCGGTCGCCGCGCAGCTTGATCAGTCCCGCTCCGAACTCCAGCCGGAACAGCACCCAGCGCAGCAGGTACAACGTGAGCACCGGCGGCGCCACCGACTCGTTGCCGAGGAAGACCGCCAGGAAGCCGACCTCCAGCAGCAGCGACTCCCAGCCGAACCCGTACCAGGTCTGCCCGACGTTGACGATGGACAGGTAGCAGAACCACAGCACAGCCCACACCAGCATGGCCACGGGCAGCGGCACGATGTCGGTGAGCCCGACCACGGTGGCCAGCGAGAGTACGGCGCCGAACCAGGCCACCCCCAGGAAGAACCGGTCGGAGTGGTGCAGCTGGAAGATGCCCGGCGCGCGGCGGAACGGCACCGTGGCGACGTACCGGCCGGCGGGCGTCAGGCCGTGCTCACCCAGCAGCGCCCGGTACTGGTTCGCCGCGACCACGAACGCGACCACGTAGATCGCGGCCAGCGACCGCTGGAACACCATCCTGGCCAGCCAGGCCTGGTCGGCGCTGAACCAGTCCATCAGTCCCTCACGGCTCCAGCGGCAGCCGGACCCCGAACCGTCGGCGCAGGGCCACGCGGGCGGCGTGGTAACCGCACATGCCGTGCACGCCCGGGCCCGGCGGGGTCGCGGCCGAGCACAGGTACACCGCCGGGTCCGGGGTGGAGTACGGCGTCGGCGTCACGCGCGGGCGCAGCAGCAGCCCCAGTCCGGCGGCGCTGCCGCAGGCGATGTCGCCTCCGACGTAGTTGGCGTTCCCGGCCTCGAGGGCCGCCGGCCCGCTGACGTGGCGGGCCAGGACGAGGTCGCGGAAGCCCGGCGCAAACCGCTCGACCTGTCGCTCGACGGCGTCGGTGAAGTCCCCGTCCCAGCCGTGGGGGACGTGGGCGTAGGCCCAGAAGGTGTGCCGGCCCGACGGCGCGCGGGTCGGGTCGACGAGGGATGGCTGGGCGGTGATCAGGAAGGGTGGCTCGGGCGGTCGTCCGCCGTGCACGGAGGCCAGCGCGCTCCGGATGTCCGCGAAGCGGGGGCCGAGGTGGACCGTACCGGCCCGGCGGCACTCGGGGGCGGTCCACGGCACCGGCTCGCTCAGCGCGTAGTCGACCTTGTGCACGCCGGGCCCGTAGCGGTAGCCACGCAGCCGGTCCCGGAACCGGTCGGGCAGCCGCGGACCGGCGATCCGCTCCAGCGTCGTGGGCGAGACGTCGAGCAGGTACGCCGACGCGGTCGGCAGCTCGGCGAGGGTGCCCACCCGATGGCCGGTCACCACCTCCCCGCCGTACGTGGTGACCACGTCGGCCAGCGCGTCGACGATCGCCTGCGAGCCGCCCCGTGGGGAGGGCCAGCCCCGGGCGTGCGCGGCCAGCGCGAACAGCAGCGCGATCCCGGTGCCCGCGGGGGCTCCGAGCGGGGCCATCGAGTGCGCGGTCATCCCGGCGAACAGGGCCGGCGCCCGCTCCCCACGGAGAAGCCACGGCAACGACGCGGCGGGGAGCACGCCGGCTGCGGCGAAGCGCACCACCCGTGCGGGGTCGTGGGGCCACCCCGCCCACGGCGGCCGGAGCAGGTCCCCCGCCAGCCCGGCCCAGTGGCCGACGAACGGTGAGACCAGACGACGGTAGAGGTCCCCGTCCGGGCCCAGGGCGGCCGCGGTCTCCTCGACCGAGCGGGACAGCACCGCGGCCGGGCCCTCCGGGAACGGGTGCGCCATCGGCAGGTCGGGCTGCACCCACTCCAGCCCGTGCCCGGCGAGCCCGAGCGCGTCGAAGACCGGCGACCCGATGCCCAGGGGATGGACGGCCGAGCAGACGTCGTGGCGGAACCCCGGCAGCGTGAGCTCGGCGGTCCGTGCCCCCCCGCCGACGGTGTCGTTCGCCTCGTACACGCGCACGGAGAGCCCGTTGCGCGCCAGCAGTGCTGCGGCAGTCAGGCCGTTCGGCCCGGCCCCGACCACGACCGCGTCGAGCTCGGTCATCTGGCCAGCCTAGGGGTGTCCGAGGGACAGTGTCCCCGAGCGGCAGGACCATGCAGCCGCCGGTCGCCCCTGGGAGATGTCGGCTTCGGTGAGTGGGCCGGGAAGGCATCGTCGGGTACCCTCCTGAGGTCCGTCGACATCGCGAGCTCGTGCCGAACCCTCCGCCAGACCTCGAGCTGCTCGAGGAGGAACCGTGTCCGTAGCCGCGCAGGCCACGCTCGACGCCTCTCCTCCGGCCGTCACGACGCCCGCGACCGGTGTCACGTCGCCGGCGATGGTCAGCGCGCACCGTGGCGCCGAGCAGGCGGGGCACTTCGGTGGCCACGTGGACTACGTCGAGCTCGACGTCCAGCGCTGCGGTGACGGCACGTTCGTCCTCTTCCACAACGACCACGTGCACGTCGACGGCAGCCGAATCCCCGTGGCGGGCCTCACGTTCTGCCAGTTCGCCGCCCTGACCGGCCGGGCGCTGCGCTACGACGACGCGCTGTGGGCCCTGGCGCGTCGTGGACAGCGGGCGCACCTCGACCTCAAGTTCGTCTCCCCACCCGCGGCGTACAGGGACCCGGCCAGCACGTTCGAGGTGGCCGCCACCCGCCTCGCGGTCGACGCGCTCGGCCGGGACAACGTCATCGTCACCACCCTCGAGGACCCGTCCGTGCTCGCCGTACGCCGATGGGCCTGCGCCCACGACCTCGACGAGCTGCTGGTCGGCCTCTCCCTGGGACGCAGGTGCGCGACCATGAGCCGCGTGGACGCCCTCCGCACCCACACCAGCGAGCTGTTCCCCCACGACAGGTACCTGCGATGTGCCGCGAACCTGGTCGTGGCCCATCACTGGCTCGCTCGCCTGGGCGTCGCCCGGTTCGCCGCCCACCGGCACCTGCCGCTGCTGGTGTGGACCGTGGACGCCATGGCCGACCTTCGCTACTGGCTGCAGCCCGGCCGGGCCTGGATGGTCACCACCAACCGCCCCGAGCACGCCCTGCAGATCCGCGGCCTCGCGGCCTGGGCCTGATCCCCGGCATCGGTCGACCGGGCCACCCACGCCAGGCGCGGCCACTCACCTGCCGGGTCGGCGCGTCGGCACCGAGGTCGCGGCGATCACGATGAGCCCACCTCACGCTGTGTAGTCCCCGCTGAGTCGCTCGACCGGCTGGCCGGTCACCGTCGCGATGATGTCGAAGTCCTTGCCGACGTGCAGGACCGTGAGCCCAGCAAGCTCAGCGGCAGCGGCGATCAGGAGATCGGGGATGGACGGTGCCCGGTGTTGGCCGCGCTCAGCGAGGAGGCCCTGAACCTCGACCGCGCGGGCCTCCATCGGCGGGGTCAGACTCTCCACCGGCATGTAGTTCACTGGCGGCTGGCGGAGTGCCGTAACCCACCCTTCAGGGGTCTGCGCCGAGTAACCCAGCTCCAGCAGGGTGAGCGTCGTGACCCGCACCAGCCCGCGCGCGAACCGCGCCTTGGACCAACTCGACGACGCGGCCCTTGGTGGAGGGCACACGTCGCCTCAGTCGCGTGGAGCTGGCGGGAATCGAACCCGCGTCCTAGAGCAGCGAACCAGGTCTTCTCCGGGTGCAGTCCGCGAGGTCGCCTTTCTCAGCCCCGGCGCTGGCACGGACACGTGCGCCGACGGGCTCAGTCACCTAGATGTCCCGGTCAACCCCGATGACGAGGATTGGTCGGTGAGCCTCCTTGTCGAGGCCGGAGTCCGGGGCGGAGGCGGATGCCCGGTCCGACCCTTCGATCACTGCAATCAGGCAGCGAGAGCGAAGTCAGTGCGCTTTGCGTTGGCACTTATTGGTTTCCAGCGAACGTTTACGAGATGACGCTGGCTTCTCGACCCGCTTCTCCTGGGACTACCGTCCCCAGTCGAAACCGATCAGCCCCTCTTGAGTTGTGCGGCTGCAGCCGCAGCCACCACCAGTCTAGGGGCTAACGTCGACGCGTTCTTCCGGATTCCCCGCCGTGTGCGGATAGAGACCCCGCTCGTAGGCTCCGCTCGCGTAGTGCGCGTCGACCTCCTGTGGCGGGTCACCGGCCCGCCACAGACGCTTGGCGATCTCGGCGTAGGGCATCATCGCATCGGGCCGCCAGGTCTCCGGTTGCCAGGCGCGGGCGCGCAGGAACGCCTTGGGGCAGTGGAAGAACACCTCCTCGGCACGCACCATCAGGCCCAGCGCCGGGCGGTGTCCCCTGACGACCAGGTCGTCGAAGAAGGGTGCGTCGGTGACGATCCGGGCCTCGCCGTTGACCCGCATCGTCTCCCCGCGCCCGGGGATCAGGAACAACAGGCCGACGTGCGGGTTGGCGAGGATGTTGTGGAAGCCGTCCATGCGCCTGTTCCCGGCCCGTTCGGCGATGACCAGGGTGGTGTCGTCGAGCACCGTGACCGCTCCCGCGGGGTCGCCCTTCGGCGAGACGTCGCAGCGGCCGTCCGGCGACGCGGTCGCGACCAGCACCAGGGGCGAGGCGGCGACCCACTGCCGGTGCACCTCGCCGAGCCGGTCCAGCACCTTGTCGCGCACCTTCGGCTCGGGAGTGCCGAAGTCCTCCAGCTCGGCGGCGGTCTCCACGGTCGGCAGGTCGTCCCAGGGTGCGCTCACCCGAGCGAGGGTACGGCGTACCGCCCGCGACCGGACAGCCGATTTGAGTGGAAGCCGCTGCTGTCCATGGGCGAGGACTCCAGCCGCACCGGCAGGACCCTGCATGCCGCCGGGGCATGCCTCACCCGGTCGAGGGATCCCCGAACATCCGCACCCCGTTGCGCCAGCACACGTCGCGAAGCCAGTCGTCCCCCAGGTCCAGCCGCTGCAGCGCCTCGAGCTGGTGGGCGTAGGGGTACGGGATGGTCGGGAAGTCGCTGCCCAGCAGCACCTTCTTGCCCAGCTCCACCAGCCGTGGCAGCAGCTCGCGAGGGAACGGCCCCGCCTCCTCGAAGAAGTCGGTGAAGACCATGGTGGTGTCCAGGTGCACCCGCTCGAAGCGGTCGGCCAGGTCGAGGAACTCGGCGTACTCCGGTGCGCCGAGGTGGGCCACCACGGCGGTCAGCCGCGGGTGCCGCCGCAGCACCCGGGCCAGCGGCTCCGGGCCGGTGTGGGCGTTGCCCACCGGGCCGCTGCCGGCGTGGATCACCACCGGCGTGCCCGCCTCGGCCAGCAGACCCCAGACCGCGTCGAGGTGCTTGGCGTCGAGGGGGAACTCCCCCACCTGCACGTGCACCTTGAACACCTCGACGCCCGCCGCCACCAGCTCCGCGACGTACGACGCGGCCTCCGGCTCGGGGTAGAACGTCGCCGACCACAGGCAGTCGGGCACCCGCGCGGAGAAGTCGCGGGCCCAGTCGTTCAGGTACGACGCGATACCGGGCCGGTGGGCGTAGGGCAGCGAGCTGAACCGGCGTACGCCGAGCGAGCGCAGCCGGTCGACCCGTTCCTCGTGGCTGCCGCGGTAGCGGATCGGCCACTCCCGCCCGATCTTGGGCCCGGCCTCGTCGAACTGGGCGAACACCTTGCGCTGGACCGGCTCCGGCAGGAAGTGGGTGTGGCAGTCGAAGAGCCCCGGCAGCCCCAGCGCCTCCCAGAAGCCGGGGACGTCGGCATCGGTGACCGGCACGGGCGCGTGCTCAGGCATCCATGCCCTTGAGCCGGCGGCCCAGCGCCTGTTGCTTCTCCCGGTTCGCCTGCTTCTCGGCCAGGGCGCGGCGCTTGTCGTAGGTCTTCTTGCCGCGCGCGAGCGCGATCTCCACCTTTGCGCGCCCGTCCCTGAAGTACAGCGACAGCGGCACCAGGGTGAAGCCGCGCTCGGCGACCTTGCGCTCGATCTTGTCGATCTCGCCCCGGTTGAGCAGCAGCTTGCGCACCCTGCGCGGCTCGTGGTTGGTCCAGGTGCCCTCGGTGTACTCCGGGATGTGCACGCCGTGCAGGAACGCCTCGTGCCGGTGGATCTCGCCGAAGCCATCGGTCAGCGTCGCCCGGCCGGCGCGCAGCGACTTCACCTCGGTGCCCTGCAGCACCAGGCCCGCCTCGTAGACGTCCTCGATGTGGTAGTCGTGCCGCGCCCGACGGTTCTGCGCGACCAGCTTGCGCCCCTCCTTGGCCATGGAGCGATTCTGTCAGCACGTGCAATCGGGTATCGCGCCACCGCAGCCGAAGCCCGGGGCATCAGCCACCGAAGTAGTTCATCGGGTTCACCGCCTGGCCGTCGCGCATCAGCGTGAAGTGCAGGTGGCACCCGGTCGACCAGCCGGTGGTGCCGGCGTACGCGAGCGTCTCGCCGCGACCGACCCGGGCGCCCGGGCCCACCCGGTAGCTGGAGATGTGGTTGTAGATCCCGACGTAGCTGTGGCCGTTGATCCTGCCCAGGCCGAGGTAGAGGCGGTGGCCCCAGACGCTGGAGTAGTACTCCGAGAGCACCCGGCCGCTGCCCACGGCTCGCTCGGGCGTGCCGCAGGGGGCGTGGAAGTCGTCGCCGTCGTGGAAGTCGCGGTACCCGTAGATCGGGTGGATGCGCCAGCCGAACGGCGAGGTGATGTAGCCCGGCACCGGCCGGGAGAACACGCCGCCGGCGTCGGCGACCCGCCGGTTGCGGGCACGCCGGGCGCGCGCGAGGATCTTCTGCTCGATGCCGTGCTCCTTGCGCTGCAGCCGGTGCATGGTCGCCCGGTCGCGTGCCCGGAGCCGCCGGGCCGATGCGGTGGCCGACCGGCGCGAAGCGACCAGGTCGGCCACCTGGTGACGCTGCCGCTGTGCGGTCTGCTCGAGCTGCTTCCTGCGCTGCAGGGTGGCTGCGGTCGCGGCCTTCTTCCGCGCGACCTCCTGCCGGGCCTGCTGCACCCGGCCCTTCCGGGCACGCAGCTGGGCCTCCAGGTCCTTCAGGTGCCGCAGCGTCCAGGACTCGCGCGAGACCAGGTTGCGCACGGTGTTGATCTGCGTGGTGATCTGTCCGGGAGTACCGGTCTTGAGCACCGCGACCAGGCCGAGGACCCGCGGGTCGCCGTACTGGTAGTTCCGGGAGGCCAGATCGGCGATGCGTTGCTTCTGGTCGGCGACCCGGGCCTGCCCCTGCCGCAGCGCGGTGCGGGCCTGGTCGAGCCGCTGCTGTGCCTGCGCCAGCCGGACGCGCATCCGGGCGTCCGCCTTCGCGGCCCGACCCAGCTCGGTCCGGGTGCCGGCGAGGCGGTGCTCGGCGGCCCGCAGCGAGCTCCGGGCCCGGGAGAGCCGCTGGTTCGCGCGCGCCAGCGACTTGCTGGAGTCCTCGACGTCGGACCTGGCGTGGTGGACCTGCTGGTGCACCTGGTGCTTGCGATGCTTCAGCGGATCCTTGCGGGCGTTGGCGACCTGTGTGGTCAGCGGGATGCTGACCAGCACACACGTCACGAGCGCGACGAGCACGCGGCGGCGGTCGTTCGTGCCAGCGCGACGTGGGGGGAAGGTTCGCACGGCGCAGCCTGTTCCGTGGGGGAAGTGAACTCCCCGACGGTAACCGACACGACTCAGACTTTGAGGTATTTCCTCGTCATCACGAGTGTCGGGATCACGGTGAGGACCACGCCCAGAATCGATATCCCGACGATGGCGGTGGCGGTGTCCCCCCAGTCGATCCAGTCGGTGATGTTGTAGCCGGGTCTGTCCCGGAGCTGGCCGTAGATCACGAAGTACGTGAACGCCGCCAGGGTTCCGCCGGCGAGCACCACCCCGACGAGCGCGGCCACCAGCGTCTCTATCAGGAACGGCAGTGAGATGTACAGGCTCGAGGCACCGACCAGCCGCATGATGCCGATCTCCTTGCGACGCGCGTACGCCGCCAGCCGGACCGCGTTGCCGACCTGGAGGATCGCGGCCACCAGCAGGAACGCGGCGACCGCCAGGGCCGCGTTGCGCAGCGTGTTCATCCAGAAGTAGAGCGGCTTGAGCACGTCGCGCAGGTCACGGACGTTGTCCACACCCTGCATTCCGCTGAGCTGGTTCTCCAGTGGGGCGTACTTCGTCTGGTCGGTCGGGTCCTTGAGCCTGATCCAGTAGGACTCCGACATGTCCTTGGGCGTGACGGCCGAGTAGATCTTCTTGCCGGACGGGTCGCTCTGGTCGAGGTAGACCCGCTTCCAGGTGTTGTAGGCCTTCTGCTTGCTCTGCTTGTAGAACGAGGCCACCTCGGGGCTGGAGTCGAGAACCCGGCGGATCTGCTGCTTCTGCCCCTGCGTGGCTTGGTTCTGGCAGGTGGGCGAGTGCGAGATCGGGTTGCACATGAACACCGTGATCTGCAGCTTGGAGCCCCAGAAGTTCTCGGCCCGGTTGGTCTGGGCGTTGAGCAGCAGGCCCATGCCGACCAGCGTCAGCGAGATGAAGATCGTCACGATCAGTGCGACCGACATCGACACGTTCCGGCGCAGGCCGCTCCCGGTCTCGGAGAAGACGTACTTCAACTGCATGGTGAAACGGTCCTCCCGTCCTCAGTCCTGATAGCCGTACACGCCACGGTGCTCGTCCCGGGCCACCCGGCCGTCGTCGATCTCGATGACCCGCTTGCGCATCTGGTCCACCACGCCGTAGTCGTGGGTGGCCATCAACACGGTCGTACCCGTGCGGTTGATCCGGTCGAGCAGCTTCATGATGCCGACGCTGGTGGTCGGGTCGAGGTTGCCGGTGGGCTCGTCGGCGATCAGGATCATGGGCCGGTTCACGAACGCGCGCGCGATCGCGACCCGCTGCTGCTCGCCACCAGAGAGCTCGTCGGGCATGCGCTGGCCCTTGCCGTCCAGCCCCACCATCTCGAGGGTCTCGGGCACCAGCTTGTTGATCTGGGCCTTGGACTTGCCGATCACCTGCAGCGCGAAGGCCACGTTCTCCGCGACCGTCTTGTTGCTCAGCAGCCGGAAGTCCTGGAACACGGTGCCGATCTGGCGACGCAACCGGGGCACCTTCCAGCCGGCCAGCCGATTGATCTCCTTGCCGGCGACGTACACCCGCCCCTGGTTGGCCCGCGCCTCGCGCAGCACCAGCCGCAGGAAGGTGGTCTTCCCCGAGCCGGAGGCACCCACGAGGAAGACGAACTCGCCCTTCTCGACGTCCACCGAGACACCGGAAAGGGCCGGGTTGGACTGGCCCGGGTAGGTGGTGGTGACGTTCTCGAATCTGATCACGATGGGGGGCGGCCGGTGTCGGGGACGGGGGCTGGGGCGCGCCATGACGACGACGGCGCATCCGACCGCTGACTGAGTCTAGGCGAGGGGACCAACCTCGCCGCGCACGGGCGACCGCTCGGAGTTTCGCAGCCGATAGCATCGATGCCGTGAGGCAGCTCGGTGTCCCGTCCCTGGGTGTGATGCTCGCCATGCTCGTCGTTGGGATCGTTGGCGGCTGCGCCCAGTCCCCACTGGACAGCCCCACGGCCAGGCCGACCCCGATCAAGCGGCTGAACACCGCCGCCCTGTCCGTCCCACGGATCGACTTCTGCGACCTGGTCCCCCACCTCGCGGTCCGGCAGGCGCTGGGGACGAAGCGGTGGACGCGGTCGTCCCGCGGCAACGGGGACACCGCGTCGGTGGGCACCGGGAAGCAGCAGACCACCGACGTGGTGGCCGAGCACGGCTGCCGCTGGTCGACCCCGGGCAGTTCACCCGCCCAGGCCAGCGCGTGGACGTTCGCACGCCCGGTGCACGACCGGCTGGCCCGTAGCGTGAGGAGCGCCAGCAGCCGGGAGAGGGGCTGCCACGACGTGGACGGACCCCGCTTCGGCCACTGGTCGCTCACCCAGGTGTGCCGTGTCGGGTCCCCGGCCGAAGTACGGGTGCGGCACGCGGGCCTGTTCGGGACCACGTGGCTGACCTGCCAGGTCGAGGACCGGTCCGGTGTGTCCGACGTACGGCGTCGGGCCGACGCGTGGTGCGTGCAGGTCGCGAACACGCTGAACACCAGCCACTGAAAAGCTCCTGGTTTCGCCGGGACGGGGCCGGGGGAGAATGAAGCAGCCAACGCTGGAACGGGAGGATGTCGTGAGCTTCACGACTGACCATGCGGCGATGCAGCGAGCCAGCACGCAGGTGCAGCAGATCACCGAGGAGCTGGAGCGGGAGAAGGCCACGCTGCACGCGACCGTGAGCGACCTGCTCGGCGGCGGCTGGACCGGCGTGGCCGCCGACGAGTACCGGAAGGGCTGGGCGGACTGGTGCGACGGAGCCGACGAGGTGTTCGCGGGACTGCGCGAGGCCAGCACGTTGCTGTCGCAGACGCGGGCGGCCTACCAGACCAGCGACGAAGACGCGGAGCAGCGCACCGCGCCGATCTCGTCGCGGCTGCAGGACCGGCTGGGGTGAGGTGCCGATGACCCGCTACAGCGTGGACCTGGCCGAGCTGGACTCGGTGATCGGCGACATGCAGCGCTTCGAGACCCGGCTGTCGGAGCAGATGGGCGCCGTGGACGCCGAGATCGAGCGGCTTCACCTGACCTGGACCGGTGCCGCTGCCGCGGCGCAGTCCGACGCGCACCAGAAGATGATGTCGGGCGCCCGCGAGATGCACCAGGCGCTGGTGCGGATGCGGGAGGGGGCGCGACGGGCGCACTCGAACTACACCGCCGCGGGTCGGACCAACGCACAGATGTGGGCGCAGACCCGATGAGGATGGCGGTCGACACGGGCGGGTATGTCTCCGCCTGCAGCGACTTCTACAGCACCAACCACAGCGTCGTGTCGATCATGCAACGTCTCATGGACCCGCTGTACGCAGGCGGCGGGATGGCCGGCACCGACACCGGCGGCGAGGAGTTCGCGGCGAAGTACGACGCGGCCGCGGGCCCCTTGGTGACCGCGGGCTGCGACCTGGCCGAGGCGATGGGCAAGATGGCGAACCTGCTCAACGCCTCCCTGGCCAACCACCAGGGCGCCGACTACGGCGCCAGGATCTACGGCCCGCCCAGTGGAGCGACCAGCGACGGTGACGACAACCCCGAGCACTACAGCGAGTCCCTCTCCGTCACGTCACCCCCCTCGGCGAAGGGTGGCACGGGTGACACGCCGGGCTGGTGGCACTGGGTGGCCTCGCACGTGGAGGGGCTGTTGTGGCCCGACGCCGACACCGGCAAGCTCCGCAGCGTCGGCAACGCCTGGGTCACCGCCGGGCAGAGTCTCCGCGGCTCCACCTATGCGATCGACGCGGCCTCGGCCCAGGTGGGCGCGCAGACCTCGCCCGAGGTCCACGACGTGGTCTCGAGCTGCCACTCGCTGAAGGGCCACGTCACCGACCTCGCCGGAGCCTTCGAGGGCATCGGCCACGCCTGCAAGGACTACGCCGACCAGGTCGACAAGCACCACGAAGAGGTCGAGCACGAGCTGACCAGCTTCCTGGAGTGGACCGCCGGCATCGAGATCGGCGGCGCCATCCTCGGTGCGGTCACGCTCGGCGCCGGTGAAGGCGCGGCCCAGGTCGCCGAGGGTGCCGAGGTCGCCAACGCGGCCGGCAAGGTGGCCCGCATCCTGCGAGACCTGATCGAGTTCGCCCGGCTCGGCGTCGCCAGGATCGGCGAGGTCGCCCGCACGGCCGGCGAGATCGGCCCCAAGATCAGGCGCATCCTCTCGGCCCGCGAGATCAGGGCCGTCGAAGAGGTCGGCGGGGACCTGGCCAAGGTCGATCTGAAGACTCTTCCCAAGTGGGCGGACGGCGGCAAGATCCCCAAGACCGGCCCCGACGCAGCCATGTACGAGGGAGGCGTCGAGCGCTACGGCGGAATGTCCCGACAGGAGTTCTTCGACAAGTACTGGGACGCCGAGAAGGGCGAGTGGAAGTACCCACCCCACGAGGGCTTCGAAGGTACGCCCGTGCCCAACACCATCCAGCGTGGCGACATCATCGACCGCATCGGCGGACCTAACGGAAAGTTCGCATCCCCAGCGGACACACCCTACGGCGAACGCGCCATCCCGCCGAGCAGCATTGGCCGCGAGTACCACCAGTACGAGGTCGTCAAGCACCCTCCTGAGTCGGTCACCCAAGGCAAGACCGCCCCCTGGTTCGAGCAGTCCGGTGGTGGGACCCAGTACGTGTTCGACAGGCCCATAGACTGGTACGTCAGGAACGGATACCTCAAGGAGGTCGGGTGACCGATCATCCGGAACCGACCACGGTCGAAGAGCTCAAGTCGGCCCTGACGAGGTCCGGCCTGCACGCCGACGAGGTCAACCGCGCCGAGGACCCGGAGGCCAGGAAGGACGAGGGAGCGATCCTCGTCCGCACCTTGCCGGACGGCGGATGTGACCTGGTCACGATGGGGCGTGGCTACGAGACCGAAGCGCAGCATTTCGCCTCCGAGGCCGCGGCGATGCAGTCGCTCGGCATGCGTCTCCTGCACGATCGCCCGCCCGTTCACGCTCGTAGCGATGCACAGCGTCAGGCCGACCGGAACCGCATGCGGGTACGACGCGAGGAGATCAAGCGGGAGATAGAGGAGACCCAAGCGCGGCTCGAAGCGGACAAGGAGCACGGGGCATGACTGCGGCCCATCTGGCAGATGCGCTGCGAGCCGCGGACCTCAGCGCGGACGCCGCGTTCCTGGTCGACCCGCCGACGCCCGACGCACCCCCGCCGCCGACCGGGCCCTGGGTGGTCGTGCCGTGGGAGGGCTCCCACGTGGTGGGCGGCTACGAGCGCGGCCAGTTCGTCGCGTACGGCGCAGCCCCGGACCTCGACACCGCGATCGGCCTGGTGGTCCGGCTGGTCGGCGAGCCCGCGGCCGCGCGGCCCGCGCCGGACGACGAGGCGCTGCGGACCCGGGGGCGGCAGACCGCCACGGGGGTGCAGGACCGCTCCCGGACCCGCGGCGGCCAGGCCGGTACGGCGATGCTGCAGCCGGGCGACGTCCTCGACCTGATCGGCCCGGAGACCGGCCACCACCTCTACGCCCTCGGCACGCCGTGGCCGCAACGGTCACAGGCGCCCACCGAGATCGGCGGTGCGTACCACCGCTACGAGGTGCTCGCCGCCCTGCCCGACGCCAGCGAAGGCGTCGCAGCCCCATGGTTCGAGCAGCCCGGCGGGGGCGCGATGGTCGTCCTGACCCATCCGGCCACACCCCGACCACCTCGCCGCCGTTCAGCAGCCGCTCGGCGTCCGGGCCGCACGCGAGGGTGTGCCCGGCCTTGCGGGCGATCTCGCCGACGAACGGCATCGTGAACACCACGTCCGCGGCCAGCATCCGCAGCCGCCGCCCGGCCGGATGGTGGTCGGCCAGCGCGACCTGGGTCATGATCGCGTCCAGCGGCAGCGTGCCGGAGTGGTTGGCCACGATCAGCGCGCCGCCCTTGTCCGGCACCTGCTCGATGCCGCGGGTCTCCACCCGGAAGTAGCGCTCGTACAGCGGCCGGAAGACGCTGAGCAGGACGTTGTCGGTCAGCTCCTCGTCGAAGCCGAACTCGTCGACCTCGTAGTCGCCGGTGATCCGGCGGCGCAGGAAGGCCAGGCCGCGGGCCGCGCGCCGCTCCCAGTCGGCGCCGCCGATCAGCCGGCCGACGGTGTCGACC
>JBOHDO010000058.1:0-8481 GCA_050699415.1 Marmoricola sp. | reverse complement strand
CCGCCGTACGACGGCCCGGCGCGACCCGTGCAGACCTACGCCGGCACCGACCGGCAGTGCCGCGGCCGGTTGCTGGCGGTGCTGCGCGAAACCGCGAGCTCCGCCCCGCGCAGCAGCCTCGACGCGGTCTGGTCCGACGTACCGCAACGCGAGCGGGCACTCGCCTCCCTCATCGAGGACGGGCTGGTGATCAGCCTGGACGGCGACCGCTACCGCCTCCCCTGAGCAGCCCACTCCACACGAGAAACCCCCACTTCACCCAGGATGCCGCCTGGGTGAAGTGGGGGTTTCCCAGGTGAACCTGGGAAAACCACCCCGGCCGGCTCAGGCCTCGGGCGAGCTCCCGCCGACCTCGACCGGCGGCGCGTCGGGCAGCTCGCTCTTCGGCGTCCCGGTGAAGGAGAAGGTGGCCTGTGCCTCCGGAGCACCTTCGTCGTTCTCCACGTCCACCAGCACGATCTGGCCCGGACCGACGTCGCCGTAGAGCATCTTCTCGGCGAGCATGTCCTCGATCTCGCGCTGCACGGTCCGGCGCAGCGGCCGGGCACCGAGCACCGGGTCGAAGCCGCGCTTGGCGAGCAGCTCCCTCGCGGCCGGGGTCAGCTCGAGCGACATGTCGCGGTCGGCCAGCCGCACCTCCACGGCACCGATCATGTTGTCGACCATCGAGATGATCTGCTCTTGGGTGAGCGGCGGGAACACGATGATCTCGTCGACGCGGTTGAGGAACTCGGGCCGGAAGTGCTGCTTGAGCTCCTCGGTGACCTTGCCCTTCATCTTCTCGTAGTCCCCGGCGGCGTTCCTGGCCTGGTTGAAGCCGAGGCTCACGCCCTTGGAGATGTCACGCGTGCCGAGGTTGGTGGTCATGATGATCACGGTGTTCTTGAAGTCGATCACGCGGCCCTGGGAGTCGGTGAGCCGACCCTCCTCGAGGATCTGCAACAGCGAGTTGAAGATGTCGGGGTGGGCCTTCTCGACCTCGTCGAAGAGCACCACGGAGAACGGCTTGCGTCGCACCTTCTCGGTGAGCTGGCCGCCCTCCTCGTAGCCGACGTACCCGGGGGGCGAGCCGAACAGCCGCGAGACCGTGTGCTTCTCGGAGTACTCGCTCATGTCGAGCTGGATGAGCGCCTCCTCGTCGCCGAAGAGGAACTCCGCCAGCGACTTGGAGAGCCAGGTCTTCCCGACGCCGGACGGTCCGGCGAAGATGAACGAGCCGCCGGGGCGCTTGGGGTCCTTCAGGCCGGCGCGGGTACGGCGGATCGCGCGGCTGAGCGCCTTGACGGCCTCCTCCTGCCCGATCACGCGCTTGTGCAGCTCGTCCTCCATCTTGAGCAGGCGGGTGGACTCCTCCTCGCTCAGCTTCACGATCGGGATGCCGGTGGCCACGGCGAGCACCTCGGCGACGAGCTCCTCGTCGACCTCGGCCACCATGTCCATGTCACCGGCCCGCCACTGCTTCTCACGGTCGCTCTTGGCCGCGAGGAGCTGCTTCTCCTCGTCGCGCAGGCGCGCCGCGGCCTCGAAGTCCTGGCCGTCGATGGCGCCCTCCTTCTTGCGGCGCACCTCGCCGATCTTGTCGTCGAACTCGCGCAGGTCCGGCGGAGCGGTCATCCGCCGGATCCGCAGCCGCGAGCCGGCCTCGTCGATGAGGTCGATCGCCTTGTCGGGGAGGTAACGGTCGGAGATGTAGCGGTCAGCGAGCGTCGCGGCCGAGACCAGCGCCTCGTCGGTGATCGTGACCCGGTGGTGCGCCTCGTAGCGGTCGCGCAGCCCCTTGAGCATCTCGATGGTGTGCGCGATGGAGGGCTCGGCCACCTGGATCGGCTGGAACCGGCGCTCCAGGGCGGCGTCCTTCTCGAGGTACTTGCGGTACTCGTCGAGCGTGGTCGCACCGATGGTCTGCAGCTCGCCGCGGGCCAGCATGGGCTTGAGGATGCTGGCCGCGTCGATCGCGCCCTCGGCGGCCCCGGCACCGACCAGAGTGTGGATCTCGTCGATGAACAGCACGATGTCGCCGCGGGTGCGGATCTCCTTGAGCACCTTCTTCAGGCGCTCCTCGAAGTCGCCGCGGTAGCGGGACCCGGCGACCAGGGCACCCAGGTCGAGGGTGTAGATCTGCTTGTCCTTCAGCGTCTCCGGGATGTCGCCCTTGACGATGTCCTGGGCGAGCCCCTCGACGATCGTGGTCTTGCCGACACCGGGCTCACCGATCAGGACGGGGTTGTTCTTGGTACGGCGGGACAGCACCTGCATGACCCGCTCGATCTCCTGCTCGCGCCCGATCACCGGATCGAGCTTGCCCTCCTTGGCGGCCTGGGTGAGGTTGCGACCGAACTGGTCGAGCACGAGGCTCGACGACGGCGTCGCCTCGGGCGCCGTACCGGCGGTCTGCGCCTCCTTGCCCTGGTAACCCGAGAGCAGCTGGATCACCTGCTGGCGGACCCGGTTGAGGTCGGCGCCGAGCTTCTGCAGCACCTGGGCGGCCACGCCCTCGCCCTCGCGGATCAGGCCGAGCAGGATGTGCTCGGTGCCGATGTAGTTGTGGCCGAGCTGCAGCGCCTCGCGCAGGGACAGCTCGAGCACCTTCTTCGCCCGCGGGGTGAACGGGATGTGGCCGGTCGGGGCCTGCTGGCCGCGCCCGATGCTCTCCTCGACCTGGGCGCGTACGCCGTCCAGCGAGATGCCGAGGCTCTCGAGGGACTTCGCGGCGATCCCGTCTCCCTCGTGGATCAGGCCGAGCAGGATGTGCTCGGTGCCGATGTAGTTGTGCGAGAGCATGCGGGCCTCTTCCTGGGCCAGCACCACCACACGACGGGCTCGGTCGGTGAACCGCTCGAACATGTATTCGCTCCTTGGGACTTCCGGGAGGAAGTGGTCACGGATCACTCAGGCGTTGCGATCCGGCACCTTCTCCAACCCTTGCACCCACCCTACGTGTTCCGGGCACCATCGCGGATTCGCTCTCGGCGAACTAGCCGATGTCCGAGGGACGGTGACCGCCGCGAAGCGCGGTCCGGGTGTCCATCCGGCAAGACCGAGGAGAAGTGAGTGCGCGCTCAGTGGGCGGCCTCGAAGGCCTGCTGCACCTCGGCGGAGATCCGGCCGCGCTCGGAGACCCGGTAGCCGTTGTCCCGGGCCCAGGCGCGGACGTCGGCGGTGGACACCCCACCGGACCTGCGCGAGGACCGGCGGCGGCCGCGGACCGAGGTCTCCTTGCGTGCGTGCGCGACGTACGGCGCGATCGCGTCGCGCAGCTTCTTCGCGTTCTTCGCGTTCAGGTCGATCGCGTACTTCTCCCCGTCGAGGGCGAACGGAACTGTCTCCTCGGCCTCGCTCCCGTCGATGTCGTCGACAAGAATGATGTTCACCTTTTGTGCCATGCCGCAAACACTAGCGACATTTCGAAAAAGCCACCAATCGGGGTCATTCCGGACGCAGCATAACGGCCACCGCAAACGCCTTCGCACGTTGCGGTGGCCGGGTTTGCTCTTACGACCGGATCACTCCGGTCGTAAGAGCGGGAAAAGAATGGTCTCCCGGATTCCGGCGCCGGTGAGCAGCATCACCAACCGGTCCACCCCCATTCCCATTCCGCCGGCAGGTGGCATGCCGTACTCCATGGCCTTGAGGAACACCTCGTCGAGCTCCATCGCCTCGGGGTCACCCGCAGCCGCGAGCAGCGACTGCGCAGTGAGCCGGTCCCGTTGCACGACGGGGTCGTTGAGCTCCGAGTACGCCGGCGCCAGCTCGACGCCGTTGATGATCAGGTCCCACGCCTCGTTGAGCCCGGGCTCGCTGCGGTGCGGTTTCGCGAGCGGCTTCACGGCCGCGGGGTAATCCATCACGAATGTGGGAGTGAGCAGGGAGTGTTCGACGAGCTTTTCGTACAGCTCGACCAGGATTTCGGCCGCCTCCCATTTGGGCTGGAGCTCGACCTCGGTGGCCGCGGCGTACTTGCGCAGCGTCGCCGCCGGAGTCTCCACGGTGAGCTCCTCGCCGACGGCCTCGGAGACGAGGTCGAGAATGGACGCCCGGCGCCATTCCCCCTCGAGGTCGATCTCGGACCCGTCACGCGCGACGACCACGGTGCGTCCGAGCGCCCGGGCCGCCTCGACCACGAGGGACCGGGTCAGCTCCATCATCGTGAACTGGTCGCCGTACGCCTCGTAGGCCTCGAGCATGGAGAACTCCGCGGCATGGGTGGAGTCGAGGCCCTCGTTGCGGAAGGTACGGCCGATCTCGTAGACCTTGTCGACGCCGCCGATCATGGCCCGCTTGAGGTCGAGCTCGAGCGCGATCCGCAGCAGCATGTCCTGGTCGAGCGCGTTCAGGTGGGTCCGGAACGGGCGTGCCGCGGCACCGCCGTTGGTCAGCTGCAGGATCGGGGTCTCGACCTCGGTGAAGCCCCGCTCGTCGAGGGTGTGGCGCAGGCTCTTGAGGACGACGGCCTTGGTGCGCACCATCTCGCGGGCCTCGGGCCGGATCATCATGTCGACGTACCGCAGCCGGATCCGGGCCTCGTCGGACAGCGGGCTGTGCTCGTTGGGCAGCGGCCGAAGCGTCTTCGCGGCAACCTGCCAGGAGGTCGCCTGCACCGAGAGCTCGCCGCGACGGCTGGTGATCACCTCGCCAGTGACCGAGAGCAGGTCGCCGATGTCCACCAGCGCCTTGAAGTCGGCAAGCTGCTCCTCCCCCACCTCGGCGAGCGAGACCATGGCCTGCACCTCCGCGCCGCCGCCCTCGCGCAGCCGGGCGAAGCAGAGCTTGCCGGTGTTGCGCAGGAAGATCACCCGCCCGGTGACCGACACGGTCGTCCCGGTGTGGGTGTCCGGCTCCAGCTCCCGGCCGCCGTAGGCGGCCCGCAGCTCGGCGATCGTGTGGGTGCGCGGAACCCCGACCGGGTAGGGCTGCCGACCGGTGTCGACGAGCCGCTGCCGCTTGTCCCGGCGCACCTGCGTCTGCTCGGGCAGGTCGTCCACAGCACCCTCGGCCGGCTCGTCAGTCATGCGCAGCAGGCTACTTGGCCGGTTGAGCGGGGAACCCCGGCCCGTCGGGTTGGGGGATGTCCCTCAGACGTCGGTCACCCGGATTCCCGCATGCGCCTTGTACCGGCGGTTGATGCTGACCAGGTTGGCGGTCAGGGCCTCGACCTGGCCGGCGTTGCGCAGCCGGCCGCCGTACACCCCACGCACTCCGGGGATGACGTCGGCGAGGGCCTGGACGGTGTCGGTGGCCTCACGGTCGTCGCCGAGCACGAGTACGTCGCACGCGACCTCGGTGACCGACGGGTCCTCGAGCAGCACCGCGCTGACGTGGTGGAACGCCGCGACCACGCGACTGTCCGGAAGCAGTCCGGCGGCCTGCTGGGCCGCCGAGCCCTCCTCGACGTCGAGCACGTGGGCGCCGCGCTTGTCGAACCCCAGGGGATTGACGCAGTCGACCACGATCTTGCCGGCGAGGGTGGGCGCGAGGGACTTCACCAGCTCCGCGTGCCCCTCCCAGGGGACCACGAGGAGCACGATGTCGCCGGACGCTGCCGCGTCGGCGTTCTCCGCACCGGTGATCTCGCCACTGCTGGCCTCGGCCAACGCGGTCGCGGTCGTCCCGGCCCGGTCGGCGCTTCGACTGCCGATCACCACGCGCAGGCCGGCGGTGGCGAACCGCCGGGCCAGGCCGCGCCCCTGCGGGCCGGTTCCGCCGAGCACCGCGACGGTCAGGTTCGTCAGCTCACCCATCGACCTCTCCTTCACACGTCCCTCCATCCTTCAACACCAGCGCCGGTGCCGGGCGGCGGGGTCGGGTGCCAGACTGCGGGCCATGAAGGCCGTCGTCTGCAAGGACACCGAGCTCGGTGTCGAGGAGGTGCCGGACCCGACTCCGGGGCCGGGCCAGCTCGTGCTGGAGGTGGACCGGGCCGGGATCTGCGGCTCGGACCTGCACATGCGCCACCACGCGGACCTGGTCGCCGACCTCAGCGAGAAGGTCGGGCTGGACGGCATCATGCGGGTCAGGGACAGCGTGGTGCTGGGCCACGAGTTCTGCGGTCGCGTGCTCGCCTACGGTCCAAGGACGAGGCGGGCCTGGCCCGAGGGCCGGCTCGTGGTCTCGGTGCCCATGGTCCGCCACGACGGCAGGGCCGCGATGACCGGGCTCTCCGCCGAGGCGCCGGGCGGGTACGCCGAGAAGATCCTGGTGCAGGAGTCGATGACGATGCCGGTGCCGGACGGGGTGAGCGAGGACGTGGCCGCCCTCACGGAGCCGATGGCGGTGGCGCTGCACGCCGTACGCCGGGGACGGGTCGGCAGGCGCGAGACCGCGGTCGTGGTCGGCTGCGGCCCGATCGGACTGGCCGTGATCCTGGTGCTGAAGGCTCGCGGCGTGCGGAAGGTGATCGCCAGCGACTTCTCCGCCGCCCGTCGCGCGCTGGCGGTGCGCTGTGGCGCCGACGTGGTGGTGGACCCGCGCGTCGAGTCGCCGTGGTCGTCGTTCGAGACGACGAAGCACGTGACGGACGCACGCACCCTGCTCGACAGCGGGTTCGAGGCGATGGACGCGCTGCGCAGGGTGCCGAGGCTGCCGTGGGCGAAGGCGCTGCGCGCGGCCGACGCGATGGGGGCCGCGGTCAAGGCCGGACCGGTGGTGTTCGAGTGCGTCGGCGTGCCGGGCATCATCGAGCAGATCGTCGACGCCGCGCCGATGCGCAGCCGGGTGGTCGTGGTCGGCGTCTGCATGGAGCCGGACACGTTCTCCCCCGCCATGGCGATCAACAAGGAGATGGACCTGCGCTTCGTGTTCGCCTACGACCCGGGCGAGTTCCACGACACCCTGCAGCTGATCGCGGACGGCAAGGTCGACCCGACCCCGCTGGTCACCGGCACCGTCGGCCTGGACGGTGTCGCCGAGGCCTTCGACCTGCTCGGGTCCGCCGAGCACCACGCCAAGATCCTGGTGGACCCCCACCGGCGTTGAAGCGGGATGCACGACGGCGTCCGATCCGGGCAATTGCCGAGTTGTTGCAGCGAAGAGTGCCGATCTCACCGCAACAGCTACGACAATTGCGCCGTTCAGGTCGTGGGTACCCTCAACAGTTGCGCTGGAACACCAGCTCCAGGCCGAGCAGGGTGAGCCAGGGCTGGTGGTCGGTGATGGTGGCGCACTCGTCGAGCACCAGCGGGGCCAGTCCGCCGGTGGCCACCACGCGTACGTCGGCGGGGTCGGCGTCGAGCTCCCGCACCATCCGGGTCACGATCCCGTCGACCTGGCTGGCGAAGCCGAAGATCATGCCGGACTGCAGCGCCTCGACCGTGTTCTTCGCGATCACCGAGCGGGGCCGGAGCAGCTCGACCTTCCGCAGCTGGGCTCCCCGGCGGCCGAGCGCCTCGAGCGAGATGTCGATGCCGGGTGCGATCGCCCCGCCGACGTACTCGCCACGGGCGCTGACCACGTCGAAGGTGGTCGCGGTGCCGAAGTCGACCACGATCGCGGGCCCGTCGTAGATCGTGGTGACCGCGAGCGCGTTGACGATCCGGTCCGCGCCCACCTCGCGCGGGTTGTCCATCCGCAGGGGTACGCCGGTGCGCACACCGGGCTCGACCACCACCCGGTGGAACGCCCCGAACTGGCGGCCGAGCATCTCCCGCCACTCGTGCAGCACGGCAGGGACCGTGGCACAGACCGAGACCCCGGAGACCTGGTCGCCCACGACACTGCCGGTGACGAGGCCCTGCACGAGCACGGCCCACTCGTCGGCGGTGCGCCGCTCGTCGGTGGCGACCCGCCAGTGGTCGAGCACCTCGCCGTCACGGACCAGCCCGATCACGGTTTGGGAGTTGCCGATGTCGGCACACAGCAGCGTCATGGTTGCGCCTCCACGGCAGCGGGGCCGGATTCTCGGGACGAAAGGTCCAGGCCGAGGTCGAACGCCTTCACGGAGTGGGTCAGCGCACCGACGGAGACGGAGTCGACCCCGGTCGCACCCACCTCACGGGCGCGGTCGAGGGTGAGTCCCCCGGACGCCTCCAGCACCGCGCGACCGGCGGTGAGGCGCACCGCCTGCTCGAGCTCCGCGAGGCCCATGTTGTCGAGCAGGATCCGTTCACAGCCGGCGTCGAGCAGCGCACGGAGCTGGTCGAGCGTGTCGACCTCGACCTCCACGGGCAGCTCCGGGTACGCCGACCGCACCGCCCGGTACGCGGGCACCACCCCACCCGCCGCGAGCACGTGGTTGTCCTTGACCAGGGCCATGTCGGACAGCGAGGACCGGTGGTTGACGCCGCCGCCGCACCGCACGGCGTACTTCTCCAGAGCACGCCAGCCCGGCAGCGTCTTGCGGGTGTCCAACACCTTTGCGCCGGTGCCCGACAGCGCCTCGACCCAGGCGGCAGTCGCGGTGGCCACGCCGGAGAGGTGGCCGGCGAAGTTCAACGCGGTGCGCTCGGCGGTGAGCAGGCCCCGGGTGGGACCGGTGACGGTCATGAC
>JBOHDO010000057.1:0-49210 GCA_050699415.1 Marmoricola sp. | reverse complement strand
TCAACCGGGTTGCCCAGCGGGTCCCGGCTGACGAACATCTCCTGTCCCTCCCAGTCCTCGTAGTACGACGAACCGAGCAGGATCCGGATGCCCAGGTTGATGTCGACCAAGTCGGTGGTGACCAGCTTGTTGTCGACCACGATGCCGGGGGTGACGAACATCGCCCGCCCCCACTGGGTCATGTCCTTGTAGTCGAAGTTGCACACCTCGGGGTCCTGGAAGGATCCCCAGCAGCCCAGCAGGATGCGACGGTTGCCGACCTCCTCGTAGCCGGGTATCGCCTGGTAGAAGAAGTCGAACAGGTCGTCGTGCATCGGCACGACCTTCTTCATGAACTCGACGTAGCGCATCAGCCGGGTGATGTAGTCGGTCATCAGCTGGACCGTCGCCACCGTGCCGACCCCGCCCGGGTACAGCGTCGAGGGGTGCACGTGGCGCCCCTCCATGAGGCAGAACATCTCGCGCGTCCAGCGGCTGACCTGCAGTGCCTCGCGGTAGAACTCGCCGGTGAACGGGTTCAGCGACCGCATGATGTCGCCGATGGTGCGGTAGCCGTGGTCGGCGGCGTGCGGTGCCTCGGTGTTGTTGGCCTGCTCAAGGACTCCGGGGTTGGTCTCGGAGACCATCTTCTCGCAGAAGTCCACGCCGACGAGATTCTCCTGGAAGATGTTGTGGTCGAACATGTACTCGGCGGCCTCGCCGAGGTTGACGATCCACTCGCCCAGGTGCGGCGGCTTCACACCGTAGGCCATGTTCTGGGTGTAGCAGGAACAGGTGGCGTGGTTGTCCCCGCAGATCCCGCAGATCCGGCTGGTGATGAAGTGCGCGTCGCGCGGGTCCTTGCCCTTCATGAAGATCGAGTAGCCGCGGAAGATCGAGCTGGTGCTCTTGCACTCCGCGACGGTCTTCTGCTTGAAGTCGATCTTGGTGTAGATGCCCAGGCTGCCGACGATGCGGGTGATCGGGTCCCACGACATCTCGACCAGGTCGTCGGACCCGGTGCTCTTCGTGCTCGGCTTGGTGCTGGTGGAGGTCATGGTGTCGCTTCTCTCGAGAGGTGCGGATCTACCAGGTGCGGGTGGCACCGGTGGTCAGGGTGGAGCCGGAGTGCCGCCACTTCGGCTCCTTGTCCAGGGTCTTCTCGGTCACCTGGCGCAGCCGCCGCATCGTGGATCCGTAGACGCCGACAGCGGTGGTGGAGACCTTGCCTCCGGGTGGCTCGTCCATGAACGGCATGAACTTGTCGGGGAAGCCCGGCATGGTGCAGCCGATGCAGATCCCGCCCACGTTGGGGCAGCCGCCGATGCCGTTCAGCCAGCCGCGCTTGGGCACGTTGCACTTGACGACCGGGCCCCAGCAGCCGAGCTTGACGATGCACTTCGGCGAGCCGTACTCGGTGGCGAAGTCGCCCTGCTCGTAGTAGCCCGCCCGGTCACAGCCCTCGTGCACGGTGTTGCCGAACAGCCAGGTCGGCCGCAGGTTCTCGTCCAGCGGGATCATCGGCGCCTGCTCGGTGGCCATGTAGAGCAGGTAGGTCAGCGTCTCGGACAGGTTGTCCGGCTGGATCGGGCAACCCGGCACGCACACGATCGGGATGCCGGCCTTGGACTTCCAGTCCCAGCCGAGATAGTCCGGCACCCCCATGGCTCCGGTGGGGTTGCCGGCCATGGCGTGGATGCCGCCGTACGTCGCGCAGGTGCCCACCGCCACGACGGCGGTCGCCTTCGGGGTGAGCCGGTCCAGCCACTCGCTGGTGGTCACCGGCTGGCCGGTCGCGGGGTCGTTGCCGAACCCGCACCAGTAGCCCTCGGACTTCAGCTTCTCATTGGGGATCGAACCCTCCACCACCAGCACGAACGGCTCGAGCTCGCCGCGGTCGGCCTTCCAGAACCATTCGAGGAAGTCGTCGGCGCCACCGGCCGGACCGCACTCGAAGTCGATCAGCGGCCAGTGCACCGCGACCTGGGGCAGCCCTGGTAGCGCACCGAGGGCGATCTCCTCCACGCTCGGCTGGGTCGCCGCCGTCAGCGCGACGGAGTCCCCGTCACAACTCAGCCCCGCGTTGATCCACAGCACATGGATCAGCGTCTCCTCGGCTCTCGTTGCTTCCGTGGTGGGCATGTGCGCCCCACTCTCCGGAGCCGGTACCGGTGCCGGCTCCTGTTGGTGTGGAGTCCGAGCGGTTGGGCCCGTTGGCTCAGTATTTCCGTCCTAGCCCCCGTCCTCGGGGATTGTCAACCCCCCACCGGTGGGCGCCCCGGCACCGCATCGACCCACCGGTACCAGTGGTCGATCCCGAACCCGGTGCGGACCGACAGTGGCATCAGCTCGACCGCGGGGTTGACGGCCCGGGCGGCCCGTTCACAACGGCCGAGGTCGAAGTCGACGTACGGGAGCAGGTCGGTCTTGTTGACCACGACGAGGTCCGCCACGGCGAACATCGAGGGGTACTTCAACGGCTTGTCGTCACCCTCGGTGACGGAGATGACCACCACCTTGCTCGCCTCCCCCAGGTCGAACAGGGCCGGGCACACCAGGTTGCCGACGTTCTCGACGAAGACCAGAGCCTGGTCCGAGGGCTCCAGCAGGTCCAGCCCGCGACGCAGCATCGCCGCGTCGAGATGGCATCCGGCGCCGGTGTTGATCTGCACCGTCCGCGCCCCCGCGGCCCGGACCCGCTCCGCGTCCAGCCGGGTCTCCTGGTCGCCCTCGATGACGCAGATCGGCCGCGTCCCGTCCTCACCCCGCTCCCTGATGGTCCGCTCCAGCAGCGACGTCTTCCCGGCCCCCGGCGAGCTCATCAGGTTGAGCGCAGTGATGCCGCGTCCGACCAGCCAGCTGCGGTTCTCGTCCGCGAGCGCGTCGTTCTTGGCGAGCACGTCGAGCTCGAGGCTCACGGTCCTGGTGTCCCCGGTCGTCGTGGCCTCGGCGAGGCCGGATCGTCCGTGCGTGTGCCCGTGCCCCTCGTGTCCGTGCTCATGGGGGTGCAGATGGGGGTGCGGATGGGGGTGCCCGCCACCCACGAGGGCCACTCGTGGTGGGGCGTTCGGGTCACCGCAGCCGCAGGTCTCGCACATCAGGCCACCTCCTCCACGGACGCCACCTTCAGCGAGCGCCCCTCGGTGACCTCCACGTCGGCGCTGCCGCAGGGGCACAGCAGGATCGGGTCGTCCAGCCCGAAGTCGGTCTCACAGGTGCGGCAGTGCGCACGACCCGCCGCCCGGTCGATCTCCAGCCGGGCCCCCTCCAGCCGGGTCCCGGCCGTGGCCAGGTCGAAGCAGAACGTCATCGCGTCCGGGACCACCCCCGACAGCCGCCCGATCCGCAGCCGCACGCACGTCACCCGGCCCTCGGTGTGGTCGAGCACCGCATCCACAACGCTCTCGGCGATCGCCAGCTCATGCATGCACGCTCATCGCCTCGTGCGCCAGGTCCCGCAGCACGTGGTAGAGCGTGGTCTGCGCCTCCTGGATGCGGTGCACCGATGCCGACGGGACCACGAACATGTGCGCCACGTCGTCGGACTCGGCCATCCGGCCGCCCTCGTAGCCGGCCATGCCGATCGTGAGCATGCCCTTGCGGTTGGCGACCTCGAAGGCACGCAGCACGTTCGCCGAGTTCCCGCTGGTCGAGATCCCCAGCGCGATGTCGTCACGGTGGCCGAACGCGTCCAGCTGGCGGGAGAAGACGACGTCGAAGCCGACGTCGTTGGACAGTGCGGTCAGCACGGCGACGTCGTTGGCCAGCGCGATCCCGGGCAGGGGTGCACGCCCGTCGGCGGGGTCGGCGAAGGCCGTCGTGGCCGCCTGGGCGTCGGTGGCGCTGCCACCGTTGCCGAACGAGTACAGCCACCCGCCCGCGGCGAAGCGCTCGGCCATCTCCCGGGCGCACGACACCAGCCGGTCGGCATACTCCTCGCGCATCCGCTCGCGCAGCGCGACGATCTCCAGCGCCTTCTCGACCGTGGACTCGCGGACCTGTTGCAGGACCGCGTCGAGGTCGCCGCCCTCGGCGTACAGGAACGGGTACAGCGACTCCAGTGAGTCCGCGCCGGTGTCGTCGGGTCCCTCGTTCATCGTTCGGACTCCGCCGCCACCACCGCGATGGCCTCCTTGGCGTGGACGAGGACGGTGTCGCCGGCGCCGGCCTCGACCAGGGCGACGCTGACCTCCTCCCTGCTCACCCCGGTGTCGACGAGGGCCAGATCGTCCTCACGCAGCTCGACGATGCGCACCGCGACCGCCTCGTCGGAACAGGTGATGCACACGTCGCCGTGACAGTGTGCGGGCTCGGCACTCATCGGGCTCACCAGCTCCTCACGATCGTCGGCTCGAGCACGCCGGGCTGCTCGAAGAACACGTGCACCAGCTCCCACAGGATGTGGTAGAGCGTGACCTGGACCTCCTTGGCCACCAGCGGGTCCTCGGACCCGACGACGAGGGCGTGGTCGACGTCTGGGCTGGCGGCGATCGCACCACCCGCGGCGCCGGTGAGCGCGATGGTCAGCAGGCCCAGCTCGTGTCCGACCGCCAACCCCCGCAGCACGTTCTCGCTGTCGCCACCGAGCGAGACCCCGAACGCGATGTCGTCGGCATGGCCGAGTTGACGGACCTGCCGGGCGTACACCTCGGCGAAGCCCTCGCGCTCGGCGATGCCGGTCAGGGTCGCCACGTCGTTGGTCAGCGACAGTCCGGGGAGGGCGCGCTTGCCCACGATGACCGGGTGCACGAACTCGACCGAGATGTGCAGTGAGTCGGTGCTCGCGGCACCGTTGCCGAACACGATCACCTTGCCGCCCCGGTGGAACCGCAGCGCCATCGCGTGGCAGGTCCGGGCCACGTCCTCCGAGCTGTCGGCCAGCGCCCGGCCGGGCTCGACCCGCCGGGCGAACAAGGTGTCCGTCGCGGCTCGAAGATCCTGCGACTGCGGCTCGGCAACCATCACATGCCTCTCAAACCGCACGGTAGACCCGTCGCCGCGAGGGGCACAAGGAAACGGCGCGGTCTACCGGTGACCGCCGTCGAAGGACACCGACGCTTCGAGCACCAGGGCGTCGCCGAGCCACCGGCTGCGGATCCCGTGCAGGGTGCCGGCGTCGGCCAGGTCGCGTATGCCGAGGTCCCCGACGGAGTCCACCCCGGCGCCGAGGATGACCGGGGAGACACACACCACCAGCCGGTCGACCACACCGGCGTGCAACATGCTGGTGATGACCTCACCCCCGCCCTCCACCAGCACGGCCGGCATCGACCGGTGCGCCAGCTCGCGCAGCACGGCGGACACGTCGACCCGGCCCCGCCCGTCGGCGGGCAGGACGACGACGTCCGCCCCGGTGGCGCCGACCGCGGCACGCCGCTCGGCCGGCGCACGCGCGGTGGTCGCGACCAGGGTCGCCGCCCCGTCGTCGGTCAGCACGCGGCTGGTCAGCGGCAGCCGGCAGGTGCTGTCGAGCACCACCCGCAGCGGGGACCGACCGGGTACCAGGCGCACGGTGAGCCGGGGGTCGTCGGCGACCACGGTGCCCACACCGACCAGCACCGCGGCGTGGGCCGCCCGCAGCTGGTGCTGCAGCGTCCGGCTGGGTTCGCCGCTGATCCACTGGCAGCTGCCCGCGTGGGTGGCGATCCGGCCGTCGAGGCTCTGTGCGTAGTGCAGGGTCACCCGTGGCCTGGCGGGCGATGGGTCGGCGGCGGGATCGGTCATGTCCGCTTGCGCACGAGGGTGACGCCGTCGGCCACGGTCAACATGACCGCGTCGACCCGGGGGTCGGCCGCCAGCGCGTCGTTGAAGGAGTTGATCGCCCGGGTGTTGTCGCTTCCCTTCTCGGGATCTACCACCCGACCGCCGGACAGCGTGTTGTCCACTGCGATCAGCCCGCCGGGCCGCAGCCGGGTCAGCAGCTCCTCGTAGTAGGTCGGGTACCCGGTCTTGTCGGCGTCGATGAACGCCAGGTCCACGACCGGGTCGGTGGGCAGCTCACGCAGTGTCTCGGCAGCCGGGCCGAGCCGCAGCTCGATCCGGTGGTCGACACCGGCGCGTCTCCAGAACTCCCGGGCGACCGCGGTCCACTCCTCGTTGACGTCGCAGCACAGCAGCCGGCCGTCCTCGGGCAGTCCCCGCGCCAGCCACACGGCCGAGTATCCGGTGAACGTCCCGACCTCGACGACGTACGTCGCACCGGTCAGCCGGACGAGCATGCTCAACAGCGCCCCCTCGTCAGGGGAGATCTGCATGTCCGCGTCGTAACCAAGCTCCGCGGTGCGGCGCGACAGCGCCTCCTGGGTGTCGTCGGGCGGGGTGCCGTGGGCGATGACGTAGTCGTGCAGGGCGTCGGTCATCGGGGTGGGGCGAAGGCTCATCATGACTCCTCTCCCACCATCGTGCCTCCGCTTCGCGAGGGCTGTCACCTCGTCGTCCATCCGGTGGCACGCACCTATCGTGGACCCATGAGCGGGGACTCGACCGACCTCGAGCGTCGTCACGTCCGGGTCGAGGGAATCGTGCAGGGCGTCGGCTTCCGGCCGTTCGTCTTCGGCCTGGCCGAGCGCCTGGGGGTCGCCGGCTGGGTCGGCAACGACGCGCAGGGCGTGTTCATCGAGGCCGAGGCCCACCCGTCGGCGCTGGCCCGGTTCGTCGCGTGCCTGGCGAGTGAGGCGCCGCCGCTGGCAGTCGTGGAACGGGTGCACGCGGAGCCGTTGCCGCCGACGGGCGACCCCGGGTTCACCATCGTGCGCAGCGGCGTGGCCGGTGAGCGACAGGCACTGGTGTCCCCCGACACCGCCACCTGCGCGGACTGCCTGCGCGACATGGCCGACCCCGACGACCGGCGGTACGGCTATGCGTTCACCAACTGCACCAACTGCGGGCCGCGCTTCACCATCGTCCGCGACGTGCCCTACGACCGACCGTCCACCACCATGGCGGGCTTCGCCCTGTGCCCGGACTGTGCGAAGGAGTACGACGATCCCGCGGACCGGCGCTTCCACGCCCAGCCCGTGTGCTGCCCGCGATGCGGCCCGAGCCTTCGATTGGTCGACGCCGCCGGCGGTGCCGTCTCCGGTGACCCGCTCGAGCAGGCCGCCCGGCTGCTGCGCGAGGGCGAGGTGCTCGCCGTGAAGGGGCTGGGTGGCTACCACCTCGCCGCCGACGCGGGCAGTGAGCCCGCGGTCGCCGCCCTGCGGTCCCGCAAGCACCGCGAGGACAAGCCGTTCGCGCTGATGGCCGGAACCGTTGCCGACGTACGCCGGTTGTGCCGGCTGTCCCCCGAGGACGAGGCGGTGCTGACCTCACCGCGCCGCCCGATCGTGCTGCTGCTGCGCCGGGCCGACGCCCCGCTGGCGGGGTCGGTTGCCCCGGGCAACCGCCAGCTCGGCGTGATGCTGCCGTACACGCCGATGCACCACCTGCTGGCCCGCGCCGTCGGCAGCCCGTTCGTGCTCACCAGCGGCAACGTGTCCGACGAGCCGATCGTCTTCGAGGACGCGGAGGCGACCGAACGGCTCGCGGGTATCGCCGACCACCACCTCATCCACGACCGGCCCATCCACATCCGCACCGACGACTCGGTGTGCCGCGTCTTCGGCGGCCGGGAGATGCTGCTGCGACGCTCCCGCGGTTACGCACCCCAGCCGGTCCCGCTCCCGTCGCCCGTGCCCCGCCCGGTGCTCGGCTGCGGAGCGGAGCTGAAGAACACGTTCTGCCTGGCCAAGGGGGCCCGCGCGTTCGTGTCCCACCACATCGGCGACCTGGAGAACTACGAGACGCTGCGGTCGTTCACTGGCGGCATCGACCACTTCCGCCGGCTGTTCGGCATCGAGCCGGACGTGGTCGCGCACGACCTGCACCCGGAGTACCTCTCCACGAAGTACGCCTTCGACCTCGACGGCGTGGAGCTGGTCGGCGTGCAGCACCACCACGCCCACATCGCGTCCTGCCTGGCCGACAACGGCCAGGCCGGCCCGGTCATCGGGGTGGCCTTCGACGGCACCGGCTACGGCAGCGACGGCACCATCTGGGGTGGTGAGCTGCTGGTGGCGAGCCTGGCCGACTTCGAGCGGGTGGGCTTCATCGACCCCGTTCCGCTGCCGGGCGGGGCCGCCGCGATCCGCGAGCCGTGGCGTATGGCGGCCGCACACCTGCGTGCGGCGTACGGCGACGGGATCCCAGCACTGGACGTGCGTCGCCGACACGAGGACCGCTGGTCCGACGTGCTGGCGGTCGCCGAAGCCGGCCTCAACTCCCCACCGACCTCCAGCGCCGGCCGGCTCTTCGACGGCGTCGCCGCGATCCTAGGAGTCCGTGACGCGGTCAACTACGAGGGTCAGGCCGCGGTCGAGCTGGAGCAGCTGGCGGACTCGACCGAGCGGTCCTCGTACCCGATGGGTGTGGGAGAGGAGTCGCCGTACCGGCTGCATGCCGCCGACCTGGTGCGCGCGGTGGTCGAGGACCTGCGCGCCGGGGTGTCGCGGCCGGTGGTCGCGGCCCGGTTCCACAACGGGCTCGCCGACGCCGTCGTGACCGTGTGCGCGCAGGTGCGCGAGCAGACCGGGCTGGAGCAGGTAGCACTGTCCGGGGGGGTGTTCCAGAACCTGCTGCTGCTGCAGGCGGTCGTGGACCGGCTCACCGACCGGGGCTTCCGGCCGCTGCTGCACTCACGGGTCCCGCCGAACGACGGCGGCATCAGCCTGGGCCAGGTCGCGGTCGCCGGTGCCCGCGACCGAGCACCCGGCTAGCAGATGCGCGGCAGCGGGTCGCCGACCAGCATGTCGACGATGCGGGTGCCGCCGAACGAGGTGCGCAGCAGCACCAGGCTCGGCGGGTCGTCCTTGACGTGCCCGACGACCGTGGCGTCGGCCCCCTGCGGGTGCGACCGCATCGCGGCCAGCGCCTGCTCCTCGCATGCACCGTCGACGACCGCGACCAGGCGGCCCTCGCAGGCGACGTACAGCGGGTCGATGCCGAGCACCTCGCAGGCGCCCCGGACCGGGGTACGGACCGGAAGGGAGTCCTCGTCGAGGACGACTGCCACGTTGGAGCTCATCGCGATCTCGTTGAGGATGGTCCCGACGCCGCCCCGGGTGGGGTCGCGCATGCAGTGCACACCGTCCGGCACGGCGGCCATCAGGCTCGCGACCAGTCCATCAAGCGAGGCCGTGTCGGACTCGATGTCGGCCTCGATGTCCAGCTCGCCGCGGGCCAGCATGATCGTGATGCCGTGGTCGCCGATCGGTCCGGACACGATGACCGTGTCTCCGGGGCGTACCTGGTCGGCGGCCCGTTCGCCGGCGTACTCGAGGACGCCGACGCCGGCGGTGTTGATGTAGCAGCCGTCGGCCTTGCCCTTCTGCACCACCTTGGTGTCGCCGGTCACGACCGACACCCCGGCCTCCGTTGCAGCAGCGGCCATCGACGCGGCGATCCGCCGGAGATCGGCCATCGGCATCCCCTCCTCGAGGATGAACCCGGCCGACAGGTAGAGGGGCCGGGCACCGGAGACCACCAGGTCGTTGACGGTGCCGTTCACGGCGAGGTCGCCGATGGTCCCACCGGGGAAGAAGAGCGGCGACACCACGAACGAGTCGGTCGTGAAGGCCAGCCGCGAGTCCCCGACCCGGAACAGCGCCTGGTCCTCCATCCGGTCAAGCAGCGGGTTGCTCAGCTCCTTGACGAACAGCGCCTCCACCAGGGCGCTGGTCGCCTTCCCGCCCGCGCCGTGGGCCATCGTGACGTGGTCGTCCTTCAGCCGCGCCCGGGCCCGCCGGGTGCGGTCGATCCGCTCCAGCACCTCCTCCTCGCGGGGTGTGCGCGGGCCGTGTCCTGCCTGGCGCTGCTGCGGCTTGGCGGACACCCTCTCGTCGGTCACGCCTTCGTCGCCTCCCTGACCCGCTCGCGCGAGAACCTCCCGAAGTTGTAGTACGCCGCACAGGCTCCCTCGGGTGAGACCATGCAGGTGCCGATCGGCGTCTCCGGCGTGCAGGCGGTGCCGAACACCTTGCACTCCCAGGGCTTGATCACGCCCTTGAGCACCTCCCCGCACTGGCACGACTTCGGGTCGGCGACCCGGGCGCCGGGCACCTCGAAGATCCGCTCGGCGTCGAACTCGGCGTACTCCTCGCGCACCTTCAGCGCCGAGTGGGAGATGAAGCCCAGGCCCCGCCACTCGAAGTAGGGCCGCAGCTGCATCACGTCGTTGACCGCCTTCAGCGCGCGGATGTTGCCGGGCCAGGTCACCGCCCGGGTGTACTGGTTCTCCACCTCGCAGCGGCCCTCGTCGAGCTGCTTGAGCAGCATGTAGATCGTCATCAGGATGTCGAGCGGCTCGAACCCGGCCACGACCAGCGGCTTCGCGTAGTCGCGAGGTACGAACTCGTAGGGACGGCAACCGATGATCGTCGACACGTGGCCCGGGCCGATGAAGCCGTCGAGCCGCATGTCCGGCGAGTCCAGGATCGCCTTGATCGCGGGGACGATCGTGACGTGGTTGCAGAAGATCGAGAAGTTGGTCAGGCCCTCCTGCTTCGCCCGGCGTACCGTCATCGCGGTGGACGGCGCGGTCGTCTCCATGCCGATCGCCATGAACACCACGCGCTTGTCCGGGTTCTCCCGCGCCACCTTCAGCGAGTCCAGCGGCGAGTACACCATCCGGATGTCGGTGCCGTCGGCCTGCGCGTCGTAGAAGGAGCCGTTGCTGCCCGGCACCCGCATCATGTCGCCGAACGTCGTCAGGATCACGTCGTCGCGCTGCGCGATGTGCATGGCGTCGTCGACCCGGCCCATCGGGATCACGCAGACCGGGCAGCCGGGTCCGTGCACCAGCGTCACCGAGTCCGGCAGGTAGTCCTCGAGCCCGTGCCGGTAGATCGTGTGGGTGTGCCCGCCGCACACCTCCATGAACTTGTACTCGCGGCCGGGCTCACAAAGCTCGGCGATCTTGACCGATAGGGCCCGTGCCTGGTCCGCGTTGCGGAACTCGTCGACGAAACGCATCGCAAACCCCCTAGGC
The DNA here is from genome assembly GCA_050699415.1 of Marmoricola sp. Taxonomy (GTDB): domain Bacteria; phylum Actinomycetota; class Actinomycetes; order Propionibacteriales; family Nocardioidaceae; genus Marmoricola. The sequence continues at coordinate 38,208 of JBOHDO010000057.1, read as the reverse complement.
GATGTCGGAGGCTGCGAGGGCCTCCAGCTCGTCGGTGTAGGACTGGCCGACCCCCTCGAGGAACGCCATGGCCGCAGCGGCCTCGTCCTCGTCGATCTTCGACAGCGCGAAGCCGACGTGGATCAGCACCCAGTCACCCGGATGCAGGTCCTGTTGGTCGAGCAGCCCCACGTTGACGGCCCGACGGACGCCGCTGACGTCCACTTTCGCCAGGTCGGGCCGGTCCTCCATCACCTCGACGATCGATCCGGGGATGCCCAGGCACATCGTGTTCTCCCTTCGGCGGTGCGGCACGAAGAGCGGCATGAGATGCTGCTGGAGGGCCGCTCCTCGCACGTTACGCCTGAGTCGGACCGCCAACAACAGCCCGATCTGCCCCATCCTGCGACGACAGCGTCACGGCCTGCAGAAGCCGGGACGAGACGGATCGTCTGCTGGCACTCCGGCCAGCACTCATGCCGCCGACAGGCGAGCGAGCACCGCGGCGGACAGCGCGGCGGGGGTCGTACCGGACCGCTCGATGGTCCCGCACACGAACTCGTTGTCCAGGCGCAGCAGCCCGAGGACGAGGTGACCCGGATCGATGCGCTTGTGGTGGAGCTCGGTGGCTGCGCGCAGTGCCAGCTCGAGGGAACGCTTCGCTTCGGGGGTGAACCGCGGCTTACGTACCCGGTGCGCGCCCGCGCGACGGTCCGGGGCGGACTCGAGTGCGCCGGGTCCGAAGGTTTGCTCGGCCGCGTCGCGGATCCCGTCGTAGTCGACGCCGATCGCGCGCAGCGCATCGGGGTCGACCTGTCCGGCCGGTAGCTCCTTGCCGCGGGGCAGTGCCTGCCGGATGAGCGAGCCGGTGATGCCGGCGTCGTGGAGCGGGCGCCCGGCCGTCTCCTCGCGCGTTTCTGCGCAGCCGTGCAGGAGATGGCCCACGTCCAGATGGCGCGAGCCCAGCTCGATGGCCACGTCCTGTGCCTCGACCAGAACGGCGCGGGACGGCTCGCTGAATCGCTCGAACATGTCACTGCCCCTTCGACGTGGACGGACGTGTGCGAATGCCGTGCTTCTGGTGGACCGCCTGCTTCGACACCCCGAGCTCGGCCGCGATCTGCGCCCAGGACCAGCCTCGGTCCCGAGCACGATCCACCTGCAGTGACTCCAGCTGTTCGGTCAGCTGTCGCAGCGAGGCGACGGCACGCAGTCCGGGGAGCGGGTCGCCACTGCTGGCGCTGCGCGCGAGAGCCTTCGCACTCATGACGACAACGTATCCTGACGGTTGAGGTGCGTCAACGATTATTGACAAACCCGTCTGGCTACCCCTGCCACCACCACAGAGCGGGCCCGTCAGCGGGGACGCCGAGACGATCGGGTCTCCCGCGCCTCGGATCGTCAGATCCGCATCGCCTGCGGCAGGACGAAGAAGTAGAGCAGCCCGATGAGGATGAGGTAGGCCAGCATGACCAGGGTCCACGCCATGTTGTAGCGGATGACCTCGCCCTCGCTGCGCACGAACTTCGTCGTGGAGACGCCGACGCTCGCGGTCTGGGGGGCAACCGGCTTGCCGACCTCCGCACCGATCGAGTTCAACGAGGGGAACAGCAGGATCGGTGCGCCGAGCAGCTTGCCGACCGTCGCCTGGAAGTGGCCGAAGACGGCATTGGAGGACGTGTTGCTACCGGAAAGCGCCACGGCGATCCAGCCCAGGATCGGGGCCAGGAGGACGAACACGGTGCCCACCTTGGCGAAGCCGTTGGCCATGGAGTTGGCCATGCCGCTGAAGTTGAACACGTAGGCGAGGCCGAAGATGAACGGACCGACCAACAGCGCGCCCCACATCTGGTGCCAGGTGTCGGCGAAGACCGTCTTCACCTGCGACCCGCTGGGTCGGAGGTAGAGGATGATGAGGAGCCAGGAGACGAGGATCGCGGTGCCGGCGACAGCCGGCGCGAACGACCACGCGGCCGAGCCGGCCGTGTGTGACAGGGAGTCCACGAAGGACACGGCGGGCTCGAACGGCACGTACTTCGGTAACGGCGACCAAGGCCCGGTCCACAAGATGACGACGACGACGAGGATCCCGAACGGCACCAGCGCACGGACGATCCGTTGAGTGGGCAGCGTCGTCGATTGGCCGGGTACCCGGTCCGGGCCGTTCGACGTCGCAGCGACGCCGGTGAGCGTGGAGCTGACTGCGTACTCCTCCAGCTCCTGGGGCGACAGGACGCGTCCGCCGAACCCGAGGATCTCCTTGGGCTGCCACACCTTCAACAGCAACAGCAGCGCGGCGAACGACACGATCGCGCCGGTGATGTCGGGCAGGTAGGGGCCGACGAACTCCGCGACGGGAAACTGTCCGGCAATGTAACCGAACGCCCCGACGACGGCCAGCGGCCACCCGGTCCGGATGCCCCGCCGGCCGCTCACCAGGTAGATGAGCAGCCAAGGCGGCGCGAGCGCCAAGATGGCGACGATCCGGCCGATAGACTGCGACAGCTCCAGCAGTGGCAGGCCGGTGACCGCGGCCAGGCCGATGATCGGAGCGCCGAGGGCGCCGAAGGAGACCGGCGCGTTGTTCGCCAGAGCGGCCACCCGGATCGCCGCGAGGTCCGCGACACCCAGGGCGATGAGGATCGGCGCGACAACGGCCCACGGGTAGCCGAACCCGACGAGGCCCTCCATGAGGGCGCCGAAGGCCCACGCCATCAGCAGGGTCTGCACGCGGATGTCCGCCGTTGCCTGGCGCACGAGCCATCCCTTGAAGTCGCCGAAGGCACCGGTGACGACGAGGGAGTTGTAGATCACGACGCCCCAGAAGACGATCCAGTCCACCGACCACACACCGGTGGCCGCGCCGAGGCCGTAGGCCGTGAACGTGTCGCCGACCGGGGCGTGCCAGGCGAAGATGCCGAGCAGCACGGTGACGACGGAGCCGATGATGACGGCCCGCCACGCGGACATCCGCAGGCCTGCCAACAGGATGAGCAGCACGGCGACCGGTACGAGCGCGAGCAGTGTCGCGCCTGCCACGGAATGGATCGGGTCGAGCGGCTGATGGAACACGGGTGCTCCTCGGTGGGCCGAGCGGCGGAGATCGGAAAACGTCCCAACCTTCCTCGAGAGTTTTCCTATTCCATGTGTCGGTTGCTGCCTTCCGGCGAAAGATTCTGCTCGTGCCCCGAACTATTCGCAACCACGATCGTGCTCGCATTCAGCATTTCGATCACGGACCGAGCGCCGCCGGACGAGTCGTTGACAACGAGCGTTTTCACGTCGTACCTCCTGTCGAACATGGCCTCTGAACTGGGCTTTTGTCACTCGCGATCAACAAGGGCCGTGCGCTGTCTTGGCCTCCGAAGGGTGTACGACGTGTGCAATCTGCCGATTCCCCACGAATCTCCCGACGGACTCGCAACCCGGCCTTGAATTGACGCCACCGACCACGTGCACGCGAGAACGTCCCGTCACCTCGACCACGACGTCCTTGGTCATGCGACACGGCGGTCTCGACCCTCCTGCCCGGCCTGATCCACAACCCCGTACGCGTCTCCTCCTACATGGACGCCTACACCACCGACGGACACGCCATGGTCGGGCAGATGCCGGGGACCAGCAACGTCTGGCTCCTCGGCGGCTTCTCCGGCCACGGCTTCAAGATGGCCTCCGGATCTAGCACCGGACTGGGGCACCCCTCCGTCCGAGAACCCCGCGCCTTGCGACCCCGATCTTGCGAGCCTGTTAGGTTGCACGCCACATTGTGAGAAGATCACACCCACAGGCTTGCCGCGAGGGGTGGAGCGGGTGAGAGTTCAGGACTCGAGGCGGGAACAGATCCGGGAACAGGTCCTGCATGAGGGCTCGGTGAGGATCAGCGACCTCGCGGACCGGTACGGCGTCAGCCTGATGACTGTGCACCGGGACCTCGATCTCCTTGCTAGCCAGGGTTGGTTGCACAAGGTCAGGGGCGGCGCCACTGCCCAGCCCGCCGCTCTCTTCCATGGCGACGTCCGCAACCGGAGGCGGACGATGGCTGAGGCCAAGAACCTGATCGCATCGTCGGCGATCTCCTTGGTCTCCCCAGGCTCCTCGATCATCCTCGACGACAGCACCACCGCCCTGGCGCTGGCTTCGATGCTGCCAGGCCGTGCACCCCTCACCGTGGTCACGAACTTCTTGCCTGTGATCAACCGCCTGGCGGGCGAACCTGACATCTCCCTGGTCGCACTCGGGGGTGACTATCAAACTGTCTACGAAGCGTTCTTGGGCCTGAGGACGGTCAGGAGCGTCGATTCGATGCGGGCAGACATGTTGTTCCTCTCGACGACTGCGATCGCGGACGGCCGGTGCTACCACCAGTCCACCGACACCATCCAGGTCAAGCAGGCGCTGATGGCCGTAGCGCAGACTCGGGTCCTCTTGGCGGACCACTCCAAGTTCAGCCGCCGGGCCCTGCATGAGTTCGCGCCGCTGACGGCCTTCGATCTGGTCGTTGTCGACGACGGGGCGGGCCCCGAGGTGATCGACTCGCTCCGCTCGGACGGGATCAAGGTGCGCGTTGCCAGTTCGGGTTCAGCCATCAATCCGCCGGCAGCCGGCAATACGTCGCGCTGAAGCCCGCGACGAGAGCTCCAACGGGGGATTGTCACGAATAGGTAACGTCTGCCTCGCCAGCGTTCCCAGAGACCTGCCAGATATCACATGCTTTGTGTGAAATAACTCATCGGACGACACGGGCATGCCGGTGATGCCCGGCATTCCACCTAAGGAGACCACCCGTGATGAAGCATCTGCGGCCACCAGCGCTTGCGGCAGTGATACTCATCGCGGTCGGGAGCCTGGCCGCCTGCGGATCATCGGGCGGTTCGTCCGGGGGCGGAAACGGTGGCGGCAGCGGCAACGGATCTGGGCTGTCAGGTGCCCCCATTGCATTCCTGATGCCCGATCAGGCTTCGACCCGGTACGTCACCTACGACATCCCCAGCTTCAAGGCGAAGATGAAGCAGTTGTGTTCGTCGTGCAAGGTGATTGCGGCCGATGCCAACGGCGATGCTGCCCAACAGCGGCAAGAGGCCCAGGCTGCGATCTCTCAGGGCGCCAAGGCGATCGTCGTCGACCCGGTGGACGCCGGCGCCGCCGCGGGATGGGTCAACCAGGCGATGGCCCGCGGGATCAAGGTGATCGCCTACGACCGTCCGTTCGCCAACCTGAAGGTCGACTACTACGTGTCCTTCGACAACGAGGTCGTCGGCCAGACACTCGCCAAGCCCCTGATCAAGCACCTGAAGTCCTCCGATGCCTTGAAGAAGTCAGGCACCGGGATCCTCATCGTGAATGGCTCGCCCACCGACGCCGCCGCCGGGCTGATCAAGAAGGGGATCCACGACGTGGTCGACCCCAGCGGGGTCAAGGTGCTCGCTGAGTACGACACCCCCGACTGGGTGCCTGCCAAGGCGCAGGCCTGGGTGTCTAGTCAGATCTCACGCTTCGGCAACAAGATCGTCGGCGTCGTCGCTGCCAACGACGGAACCGGAACGGCAGCGGCAGCGGCTCTCCAGGCGGCCAGGGTTCACCCGTTCCCGCCGGTGACCGGCAACGACGCAACTCTCGCCGGCGTGCAGCTGGTGCTGCAGCGCAAGATGTGGAACTCCATCTCCAAGCCTGGCGCGACCGAGGCGAACGCGGCTGCTCACGTCGTGGTTGGTCTGCTCTCTGGCAAGAAGCCGGCGGTGCAGCCTGGCGGGACCTTCAAGACCTTGTTCAAGACGCCCTCGCAATTGTTCAAGCCGACACTCATCCTCCCGACCAACGTGGAGTCTGAGCTGGTCAAGCCTGGCTTCCTGAAAGCGAAGCAGATCTGCACCTCAACCTATGCTGCGGCTTGCAAGAAGTACGGGGTTCATTGATGCTCCGGTCAGATTCGGCCCGCCTGACCCGGAGGTAGTCCATGACCGCCCAACCATCGGATCGTGGCACTTCACCCGATGGGGGAGACCGCGCACCGATCCTGTCGCTGCGAGGGCTCAGCAAGCATTTCGGAGCGGTCGCGGCGCTGGAAGACGTGGACCTGGATCTCTACCCGGGCGAGGTTGTCGGGCTTGTGGGCGACAACGGCGCGGGCAAGACGACACTGATCAAGATCCTTGCAGGGGTTCATCCACCCTCCCGAGGAACGATCGTGTTCGATGGTGAGGAGCGGCGGCTTCACTCTCCGCAGGCGTCCCGTGCCCTCGGCATCGAGACGGTGTTCCAGGACCTTGCTCTGTGCGACAACCTGAGTGTGGTGGACAACCTCTTCCTCAACCGGGAACTCCGGCCGCTGCGCCTGGATGAGGTGGAGATGGAGGTTCGATCCTGGGGCCTCCTTCGTCAGTTGTCGGCCAAGCTACCCAGCGCACGCGTTCCAGTTGCCGCCCTGTCCGGCGGCCAGCGTCAGACTGTGGCGATCGCCCGTTCCCTGCTGGGGGACCCCAGGGTGATCCTGCTCGACGAGCCCACCGCGGCCCTTGGCGTCGAGCAGACCGCGGAGGTGCTCGACCTCATCGAACGCCTGCGGGAGCGCGGTTTGGCGGTGCTGATGATCAGCCACAACATGGAGGACGTCCGAGCCGTCGCTGACCGGATCGCCGTACTCCGGCTCGGCCGCAACGGCGGGCTCTTCGAGGCGGCCACGACGACCAACCATGATCTCGTGGCGGCGATCACGGGTGCCCAGGACAACGTCGTGACCCGTAGGGCGGCTCGGGACCGGGACCACCCGGGCCAACCGGAAGGGGACCAGTCATGACCAACCTCGGTACCCGCGGTGGAGGGACCCAGGTCACGACTGAGCCGCCACGCGCACCATCGCGGGTTTCCCCCCGGTGGGTCCTCGGGGGAATCATCGACCGGGCCCGTTCAGGCGAGCTCGGCTCGCTGCCGGTGATCGCCGGCGTGATCATCGTCTGGGCGGTCTTCGAGAGCATCAGCCCGGTGTTCCTGACCAGCCGCAACCTGGTGCAGCTCGCGATCCAGATGTCACCCATCGGAGTGATCGCACTGGGCATCGTGTTCACCTTGTTGACCGGACAGATCGACCTCTCGGTCGGGTCGATGAGCGGAGTCGCCGCAGCTATCGCGGCGATATTGTTCATCAGGCTGGGGCTCCCCGTGGGCTTGGCCATCATCGTCGCCATCCTCGCCGGCACCTTTCTGGGACTGGTCTACTCCACAGCCTTCAACCGCTTCGGTATTCCCAGCTTCGTAGCCACCCTGGCGGGGCTGTTGGCCCTCTTGGGCGTCCAGCTCCGGCTCCTGGGGAACTCCGGATCCATCAACATTCCCTTCACAAGCTTCCTGGGCCAGTTCGGAAACGTCGCCTTCCTGCCCGCCTGGCTGACCTACGTCATCGCGGTACTGGCTGCTGCGGTCACCTTCTACTCCCGTTGGTCCCTTCGCCGATCGCAGCTGAGCGCAGGCCTGCAGGCACTCTCGATCTCGGCTGTCGTCTCAAGAGCCGTGCTCATCCTCGTGCTCTTGGGCGTCAGCGCCTGGTACCTCAACCGTGACCGAGGAGTAGCCTGGATCTTCGTCTTCTTTGTGGGCCTGGTGGTGATCTCCGACTACCTGCTTCGTCGTACTCGATGGGGCAGGTCGGTCTACGCGGTCGGAGGCAACGTCGAGGCCGCGCGCCGCTCCGGCATCAAGGTGAACCGAACCTACTTGTCCGCATTCGTGATCTGCTCGACGCTGGCTGCGCTCGGTGGGGTCCTGTTCGCTGCGTACGACGTGTCGGCCAGCAACCAGACGGGCACCGGCGACGTGAACCTGGACGCGATCGCCGCGCCGGTCATCGGTGGGGTCAGCCTCTTCGGAGGTCGGGGCACGGCCTACGCCGCACTGCTGGGCATGCTGGTGATCCAGTCGATCTCCAACGGCCTCGCCTTGATCAGTCCCAGCCCGGACCTGCTCTACATCGTCACCGGTGTCGTCCTCCTCCTCGCAGTCGGCCTGGACTCGGTGGCACGCCGTTCGCGGAAGTCCAGCGGGCGAGCATGAGGTCGGCAGCGTTGCCGCAGAGCGGTTCCCGGGACGGATCACGATGTCGGCGATAGCAGTCGACGCTGGTACGTCGCTCATCAAGTCAGTCCTCTACGACGCCGACGGGGTGGAGCGCCGAGTGGCCCGGCGACATACCCGGATCTGTCGTCCTCGGGAGGGCTGGGCCGAGCAGGACATGGCCGAGCTCTGGCGGACCGTCGCGTCAACGATCCGTGAGGTAGCGGGCCACGCCGTGACCCCAGTGCAGTTCCTGGCCGTCACGGCCCAGGGCGACGGGTGCTGGCTGGTGGACACCGAGGGAGAGCCGACCGGACCAGCGATCCTGTGGTCGGACGGTCGCGCTTCGCCGGTCGTCGAGTCCTGGGCGCGGGCCGGGGTCGCCGATGAAGCCTTCCGGATCGGGGGGTTCCTCAGCTTCTCCGGTCTGCCGAACGCGATCCTGACCTGGCTGGGACGCCACGACCCCGAACGGCTGCGCAGATCGTCGTCCGCCCTGTACTGCGGGGGGTGGCTGCACCTGCGACTGACCGGGTACGTGGCCGTCGACGAGTCCGACGCGGCTGCGCCCTACATGGAGTCGGCCTCCAGACGATATTCGGCACGCCTTCACGAGCTGTTCGGCACCACCGATCTGGCGCGTCTGCTCCCGCCCGTGCGTGCCGACAACGCGCGCGTCTCACCCCTCTCACCCGACGCAGCCACTGAGCTCGGACTGGCCGACGGCCTTCCCGTGGTGATGGCGCCCTATGACGTGGTCGCCATGTCCATCGGCACCGGAACCACCACGCCGGGTCAGTCGTGCGCGATTCTGGGCACCACGATCTGTACGCAGGTCGTCCAGTCCGAGCCAGCCAACTCCGGGTCGCCCTCCGGGCTCACCCTCCCCCTGGGCAGCGGCACCCGGGTTCTCCGTGCCTTCGCGACGTTGTCCGGCGCCGAGGTGCTGCAATGGGCGCGGCAACTTCTCGGCGTGAACGACATGGACGATCTCGGCGCGATCGCGGCAACGGCCGACGTCGGCGCCGGTGGCCTGGTCTTCTTGCCCTACCTGGCGCCGGCGGGAGAGCGCGCGCCCTTCCTCGATGCCCGGGCGCGAGGCGCCTTGTCCGGCATTGGGCTGCAACACGGCCGGCCGGAGATAGCGCGGGCCGTGCTGGAAGGCCTTTGCGAGGTGGTCAACGATTGCCTGTGCGCCACTGGCTCCTCGGTCAGCCAGATGTACTGCTGCGGCGGCGGGTCGCGCAGTGACCTCTGGTGCCAGTTGATCGCAGACGTCACCGGAGTTCTCGTGCGCCGGCCCGCCGACATGGAGGTTGGCGCGCGAGGGGCTTTCCTGACCGGGCTGGTCGCCACCGGCCAGGAGACCGACCTGGAGTCGGCGGCTGCAGACAACGTCCGCGAGGGCGGCGTCTTCGCTCCTACCCCCGAGCACAGTGCCTACTACCGTGACCACTACGCGCGGTTCACCAGACTGCGTGAGACTCTACGTCCGACCTGGGCGGACGGCGGAGTCTGGAGCGCCCGGCCATGAGCACGGTGGCTGCGCGTCCGCAGTGGATCGGCATCGACCTGGGCACCCAGAGCATCCGTGTCCTCGCGGCCGACGAGAACGGGCGGGTCACGGCGGCCGGCTCGGCCCCTTTGCACGGAAAGCGGGACGGCGTACGCCACGAGCAGGATCCCGAGGAATGGTGGTCCGCCGTGGGAGCCGCCAGCCGACAGGCGCTCGCCTCAGTCGACACCAGTGGCGTCCGGGCGGTCGCGGTCGACGCCACCTCCGGCACGATCCTGCTTGCGGACGACCAACTGCGCCCTCGGACTCCGGCACTGATGTACGACGACGCCCGAGCCCAGACCGAGGCAGTGACGGTCAACGATGCCGGCGGGCACGTCTGGGCCGAGCTCGGCTATGCACGAATGCAGCCGTCCTGGGCCCTGCCCAAGCTGCTGTGGTTGCTGCGGCATCGGCCGGATCTGGGAGCCGAGCCCCGGATCCGCATGCTCCACCAGGCCGATCTGATCACCGGCAGGCTGGCGGGAGCCACGGTCCCCAGTGACGCCAGCCACGCGCTCAAGTCGGGGTACCACCTGATCGAAGAGCGATGGCCGACCGACCTGCTCGACTCACTCTCGGTCCCGGTCGGCATTCTCCCCGACGTGGTTCGTCCGGGTACCACCCTCGGGATGGTGTGTGACGAGGCGGCCGCCCACACGCTCCTACCGGCCGGCACTCCCGTCGTCGCCGGCATGACCGACGGGTGCGCGGCACAGCTGGCCGCCGGGGCACTGGCGGTCGGGTCGTGGAACTCCGTGCTGGGCACAACGCTCGTCCTGAAGGGCGTTTCCGACCACATCATCCGCGATCCCCACGGGGTGGTCTACTGCCACCGGGGCACCGACGGCACGTGGCTGCCGGGCGGCGCCTCCTCCGCGGGCGCACAGATCGTGTCACAGCGATTCCGCGGGGCCGACCTGGATCACCTGACGGCACAGGCGGCCAGGCTGCCATACGGGCCGATCGCCTATCCGATAGTCACACCAGGTGAGAGGTTCCCGTTCCTGGCACCCTCCATGGAACCCTTCGTGCTCGGAGACGTCGCCGACGACGCCGAGATGTTCGCCGCCGTGATGCTGGGCCTCGCGTGCGTGGAGCGGTTGTGCTTCGACATGCTGGCTGAACTCGCCGCACCCGTCGATGGCCACGTCTGCTTCACCGGAGGTGGCACGCGCAACCGTTACTGGTGCCAGCTACGTGCCGACCTCCTGGATCGACAGGTGATACTGCCGGAGCATGCCGAGCCAGCGCTCGGAATGGCCGTCCTCGCTGCCACCACCGACGGCACCAGCATCCGACAAGCGGCTGACCGGATGGTCCGCCCGGACACCCAGCTGTCTCCCCGCCGGCGTGAGCAGCCTGCGCTGTTCGACCGTTACGGCACCTTCGTCGACCAGATTGCTGAGCGAGGCTGGCTCTCGCCGGAGGTCGCCGATGTGGCCCACCGAAGGATCCCGCGATGACCGACTTTGTGCTGACCCGGCACGGGGAGACCCCATGGCACGAGGAGAACCGGTACGCCGGCCGGACCGACGTACCGCTCACCGAGCACGGGCACCAGCAGGCCGAGCTGCTTGCCCGATGGGCCGTCCATGCCGACATCTCCGCCTGCGTCAGCTCCCCCCTCAAACGAGCCCGTGCGACCATGGCCCCGGCCGCTCGCGCGACCGGGCTGGATGCGCGCTCCGATGACCGACTGGTCGAGCTGGACTTCGGCGAGGGTGAGGGCTTGACCTCGGGGGAGATGTCCCGAACGTTCCGGGACCGCCACGCACTGTTCCAGCACGACCCCATCTCCCATCACCTACCAGGCGGCGAGGACCCGCGCACAGCGGTCCATCGCGCCACCTCCTGCCTGAGCGAGCTGGCCGGGGAGCTCCCCCAAGGACGTGTTCTGGTCGTCTGGCACTCGACGGTGATGCGGCTGGTTCTGTGCCACCTTCTCGGGATCCCGCTCTCGGAGTACAGGCGCGTCTTCCCATTCGTCCGCAACAGTGGCCTCACCGAGATCCGCCTGGTCGACGGGGTGTGCTCCCTCCTCGAGTTCAATACGCCGATCGAGCCATCCTCGAACCATGTTGACGGTCCCCCGCCACCAGGTGCCCCTCGTTCCCACGCAGCTACGCACACAGACTCCGGCGCCGATCCAAGGAGCCAATCGTGACCACGCCCAAAGCCACCCCGGCGGCCCCGGTGCTGGCAGCAGGAGACCGGTTCATCACGCCGGCACTGCTGGCCGAGAAGCTTCGAATCGCCTGCCGCACCCCCCTGGACATCAAGAGCCTCACGCTTCCATGGCCGGATGTCCCGTTCGGTCCGGTCGCCGAGGTTCATGAGGCATCGGGCACCGAGGACGAGATGGTCGACGCACTGGCCGGTGTGCGCATTTGCGTCACGCAGATGGCGCCCCTCACAGAGAAGGTGCTGTCGTCACGCACGGAGCTGGATTTGTGCTGCGTGACCCGGGGAGGACCGGTGAACGTGGATCTCGACGCCGCCACGCGACACGGCGTCGCCGTGTGTTCCGCACCGGGGAGGAACGCCTCGGCGACCGCCGAACACACCGTCGCGATCATGCTTGCTGCCATGCGCCGCATCCCGCAAGTGCACGGGGATCTGGAGGCTGGGACCTGGCGAGGTGACTACTACCGCTACGACTCGGTGGGCCTGGAGCTCGGCGGCCGCACTGTGGGGCTCCTGGGATGCGGTGCCGTCGGCACCCGTGTCGCCCGGATCGTCGCCGCGTTCGGAGCCCACGTGCTGGTTTACGACCCCTACGTCGTCGATGACGCGGTCCGGGAGCTAGCGGACCTGGTGTCCCTCGACGAACTGTTCGCCCGCAGCGACGTGATCTCCTTGCACGCACGCGCCACCGACGAGACTCGTGGCGTGGTCAGCGCTTCGCGTATCGAGGCGATGCCATCTGGCGGTGTGCTGGTCAACTGTGCCCGTGGATCGCTGGTCGACTACACCGCGGTATGCGATGCCCTCGACTCCGGGCACCTGTTTGCCGCCGCCTTCGACGTGTTTCCTACCGAGCCGATTCCAGCTGACTCGCGTCTCCGGCGTACCCACGGAGTCGTGATGACCCCGCATCTGGCCGGCGCGAGCCGGGAGACCGCCCACAACGCCGGGTCGATCGCAGCTGCAGAGGTGGCGCGCTACCTCGAGGGCGCTCCGCTGCAGCACTGCCTCAACCCGGAGGTGCTCCAGGGCGGGACGAGTGGGGTTTCCGGGATGACTGACGAGTATTGACGAGCGGTGACGAAGCCGTCGCGGGGAGGGGTGACGCCGTCCCGCGGTCTCGGCCATCCATCCCGGTGGGCCCAACCGGCCCGCTTGCCCTCCATGCGTCACACGCCGCTGTCCTGGGCGAGACATGGGCCTAGCCGCCGGATGCGGACCCGCGGCCCATGAGCGGTCCGCGCTCCCACGCCTCGGCCAGCATGGTGCGCAGCATGCGACGCAGCTCGGCTCGCTCGCCGGCGTCGAGGCCCGCGGTGAGGGTCGCCTCGATCCCGGCCACTCGGGGACGCAGCTCGGCGAGCACCCGGCGTCCCTCGTCGGTGAGGGTGACCCTCTTCCGACGACCGTCGTCCGGGTCCTGCTCGCGTGCCAGCAGGCCGCGGCGCACCATCCGGGCGACCACGTCGGCGATCGTGGAGCGGTCCAGGAACAGCTCCGCGCCGAGCTCGGCCTGGCTGGTGGCGCCTGTCCGGTCGAGCACGGTGAGCGCCCCGAACTGCACACTGCTGACCTCTCCCGAGACCTCCCGATGCCACACCGCCACATGCACCTGCTGCGCCCGCCGCAGCAGGTGTCCGGTGTAGCGCAACGGCTCCGGGTCGTCCGAGGGGTGGCTCATGGGCGAGTCAGTGCTCCTGCGGTGACGAAGACGCCGTCGAGGAATCCGGTCAGCTCCTGGTCGGCGTCCAGCGGCAGAACCTGGGCGACGTACTGGTCCGGGCGCACGACCACCAACGCGCCACGCTCCCGATCGATGCCGCGTAGGTCGAAGATGTCGGGTCCGTTGACCTGGTCCGCGCAGAGCGCCTTCTCGTAGTCGGTCAGCCCGAGCCGTCCGGTGGCGGGACGCAGCAGCTCCGGAAGCGCGGCGACCTCCACCTCGCGGTGCGGACGCTGCAGCACGCCCCGTACGTCGACCAGAGCGTCGATGTGCTCGCCGGGACGGAGGTACCGCCGCGCCGGCGAGGCAGCGTCGCCGCCCAGCCGGTCGCACAGCGCCCGCAGCCGGCTCTCATCCCTGTCGGCGAAGGCGTAGAGCCGCCAGCGCCCATCGGCGATGGCGACGTGACCCAGCTCGACTCGCTTCGCGTCGGCCACACGGATCACCGGCGCCGAGTGGAGCCGGGTGCCGACGGTGAACCCGGTGGCGAGCTCCTGGTGCGTGGAACCACCGGTCAGCGGGCCGGGCGGGTAGTGGGTCGCGACCCCGGCGGTGTAGCGGCCCTGTCGCACGTAGTAGGCGCTCAGCTCGACAGGGGCGACTCCCGCGCGCTCGGGATGCTTCGGGTCCGCGGGGGGCGCAGCCAGCATCGCCGACCACTCCCTGTCGAAGTCGATCAGCTCCTGGGCGATCGGCCGCCGTTCGAAGTCGTAGCTGCGCAGCAGGTTCGCCCCGCTCCGTCCGGTGAGCACGGCCGCGAGCTTCCACCCGAGGTTGAAGGCGTCCTGCATCGACACGTTCATCCCCAGGCCTGCCTTGGCGCTGTGGGTGTGGCAGGCGTCGCCGGTGATGAAGACGCGGGGCTGCGCCTCGGGGTCACGGCCGGTGACGTCGTCGAAGCCGTCCGCGATGCGCTGGGCAACCTCGTAGACGGAGAACCAGACGGTCTGCTCGACCTCCAGCGTGTACGGACGCAGCACCCGCTGGGCGACCTCGAGGACCTCCTCGGCACCCATTTCCCGGATCCGGCTGCGGTTCTCCTCGGTGACGGCGCCGAGGTCGACGTACAGGCGCACCAGGTGACCGCCCTCCCGTGGGATCAGCAGGATGCTGCCGGCCTCGGCGGACTGGATCGCGGCCTTGAGCCTGACGTCGGGGAAGTCGGTGACCGCGAGGATGTCCATCACGCCCCATGCGTGGTTGGCGCGGTCGCCCGACTGCGTCCGGCCGATGGCGGTGCGTACGCCGCTGCGGGCGCCGTCGCAGCCCACCACGTATCGGGCCCGCACGGTGATGGTCTGGGCGCTCCCGACGTGGCGCAGCGTGACCTTGACCGGGTGCGAACCGGCGGCCGCGGACTCCTCCACCTCGAGGCCGACGAACTCCACTCCGTAGTCGGGCTCGAGCCGGGACGGCGAGCGATGCATCGCGGAGAGCAGGTGGTCGTGGATGCGGGCCTGGTTCATGATCAGGTGCGGCATCTCGCTCAGCCCGTCCTCGACGTCTTGCACACGGCCGGTTCGGGTGATCCGGTCGCGGTCGTCCGGGTCGGGGCGCCAGAAGCTCGTCTCGTTCACCCAGTACGCCTCCGCGAGCAGGGTGTGGGCGAACCCGAAGGCCTGGAACATCTCCATGGTGCGGCAGGCGACTCCATCGGCCCGGCCGAGCCGCATCGGCCCGGTACGCCGCTCCACCATGCGGGTGGTGATCCCCGGGAAGCGCGCCAGCTGTGCGGCCAGCACCAGGCCGGCCGGACCGCTTCCGACGACCAGGACGTCGACCTCCTCGGGCAGGCCCGTGGCAGCCGTGTCCACGGCGGCCGGGGCCACGGTCGGGTCACCGGGATAGAAGCCGTCCTCGTAGTACTGCATGAGTCTCCTCACAGCTGGTGACCCGGATAATACTCAGTACCCCAACGATTTGCGATCCCCCGGTCGCTCCGCGCTGCCGCTGGGCGCCCCGAGCGCCCGGCCGACACCGTCGCCGTACGTAGAAAATCGGGTGCTGGACGGGCCCCCGGATGAAAGTGTTGCCGGGTGCAACGCAGGTCTCGTCCGCCGCTGAGGGCCTTCTGGTGCGAGCTCCCTCGCGACGGTCGGCTGCTGCTCTCCGTGGTGGCGTTCCAGTTCATCGGCACCGGCCTGGTGCTGCCGTTCTGGGTGGTGTACCTGCACGAGATCCGCGGCTTCGCGCTGGACACCACCGGCCTGCTGCTCGCCGTGCTGCCGGCGGCAGGCTTCGTGATCACCGCGCCGGCGGGCATCATGATCGACCGGTTCGGCCCCCGCCGGGCGATGATGGCCAGCCTCACGCTGGCCTGCCTGGGCGAGACGACCATGGCGTTCGCGACCAGCATCCCGGCGGCGTTGGTGGGCCTGTGGCTGGTGGGGTCCAGCTTCGGCATCTCCTGGCCGGCTGCCCAGTCGATGATCGCGGTCGTGGTGCCCTCGGAGATCAGGCAGCGCTACTTCGGGATGAACTTCGCGTTGCTCAACCTCGGCATCGGCGTGGGCGGGGTCATCGGTGGCCTGTACGCCGACGTGCATCACCCGGTCACGTTCCAGGTGATGTACCTCGTCGAGGCGTGCAGCTACCTCCCCGCCCTGGTGCTGCTGCTCGGTCCGCTGCGGCACGCGGGCGGGGCGGTCGACCACGAGGAGAACCACGGTGAGGAAGCCCGGGCGGGCTACCTGTCGGTCATGCGCCGGCCCGCCGTACTGGCGATGACGCTGCTCTCGTTCACCGCGGCGTTCGTGGGCTACGCGCAGCTCAACTCCGGGCTGCCCGCGTACGCCCGGGCGATCAGCGACGTCTCCACCCGGGCGCTGGGCTGGGCGTTCGCCGCCAACACCCTCGTGATCGTGGCGCTGCAGCTGGTCGTGCTGCAACGCATCGAGGGCCGCCGGCGCACCCGGGTCGTCCTGGTCATGTCCCTCGTATGGGCCGTCTCATGGGCCCTGCTCGCGAGCAGCTCACTGGTCCCCGGGAGCATCGGCGCGGCCCTGCTCGTGGTGGGCTGCATGTCGGTCTTCGCGTTCGGCGAGACGATGCTGCAACCCACGATTCCGGCGATGGTGAACGACCTGGCGCCGGACCACCTGCGTGGGCGATACAACGCGATCACGTCGTGCGGGTTCCAGGGCGCATCGATCGCCGGCCCGCCGATGGCCGGCGTCCTCATCGGGCACGGACTCGGCCTGGCCTGGATCGTGACGTTGCTGGCCGGGCTGCTGCTGCTCGCCGTGGTGGCGCTGCGCTGGGTCGAGCCGAGGCTGACGCCAAGGGCCAACGGGCTGCGGCTCGGCTCTGCCGAGCCTGCCCTCCCGGTCGACACGCCGGTCGGTACCGGCCTGTCGCCCGCCTCTGCCGCCGACTGACCCGCCCACCCCCTGCCGCCCGTGCACCTCGAAGTGCACGGCGGGACGAGCTCCTGCCGGTCGGGGACCGCTCTCTAGTCCGACCTGCCGGATTCCGGGCCCTCCGGACGTCTCCGCAGCACATAGACGTCGACGTCCACCGTGCTTCCGTCCTGCAGCCTGGCCACCGTCGGCACCCGCCGGTATCCGTCGCCCTCGAACTCGTCGAGCCGCTTCCAGTGCTCATCGAGGTTCCCGGAGCTGAGCACGAAGCCGTCGACTTCGGGACCGTGCTCGTCCATGACGATGCCGGGGTAACCGTGCTCCGCGCCCCAGCCGTGCTGGAGCAGCTCGCCCCTGACCGTCGCGGGCTGCCACCCGCCGGGAACCCCTTCCAGGACGTGCTCGTTGGGCCTGCCCGGGGCGAGCGTTCCGTAGACGAAGAGCCGGTGGGTCATCGAGGTCGCTCCTGGAGGGATGTCACTCGTCGGGACTGTAGTCGGCGGCCACGCGGGCCGGGCACGCGGATCGACCGGCCACAACCCCGGTCAGCCCGAGCCGGTCGCCGCCGTCGTACGGACAGGGATCCGGTCGGGACCCGTCAGCCGCGCGGGAGGTTGCGCATGTTGCTGCGGGCCATGCTCACGACCTCACCGGCGCCCTTGTTGAGCACCACCTTGGAGATGGCGGTGGCGAAGCCGAACACCTGCTCGCCCGTGATCTTCGGCGGGAGGGACAGCGCCTGCGGGTCGGTGATCACCTCGACCAGTGCCGGGCCCGGGTGCTCGAACGCCGCCCGGTAGGCCTTCTCGAGGTCGCCGGGCCTGACCACGCGCTGCGCGTGGTAGCCGATCGCCTCGGCCACGGCGGCGTAGTTGGTGTCGGGTACGTCGACGCCGAAGTCGGGCAAGCCGTCGACGAGCATCTCCAGCTTGACCATCCCGAGGGTGGAGTTGTTGAAGAGCACGACCTTCACCGGGATCTTCAGGGTGGCAGCGGTGATCAGCTCCCCGAGCAGCATCGACAGCCCGCCGTCGCCGGAGACGGAGATCACCTGCCGGTCGGGGAAGCTCGCCTTGGCGCCGATCGCCTGCGGCAGCGCGTTGGCCATCGACCCGTGCAGGAACGAGCCGATCAGCCGGCGGGTCCCCAGGGGCCGGATGTAGCGCGCGGTCCAGACGTTGCACATGCCCGTGTCCGCGGCGAATACCGCGTCGTCGGCGGCCACCTCGTCCAGCACCGAGGCGGCGTACTCGGGGTGGATCGGCACCAGCTTCTCCGCCTTGCGGGTGTAGGCACCGACCGCCTTGTTCATCAACCGGTCGTGCTTCTTCAGCATCCGGTCCAGAAACCGGTCGCTCTTCTTCTGCTCGACCAGGGGCAGCAGCGCCTCGAGCGTCGGCAGTACGTCGCCGTGGACCGGCACGTCGACCTCGGTACGGCGCCCGATCCGTTCGGCGGCGCGTTCGACCTGCGCGGTGCGGGTGTCCGGCAGGAACTGGTCGTAGGGGAAGTCGGTCCCGAGCAGGATGAGCAGGTCGGCGTCCTCGATCCCGTCGGCGGCGGCGCCGTAGCCGAGCAGCCCGGTCATCCCGATGTCGTAGGGGTTGTCGTACTGGATGACGTCCTTGCCGCGCAGCGAGTGCCCGATCGGGGCGTTGGTCCGCGCAGCCAGCCCGACCACCTCGTCGTGCGCGCCCCGGACGCCGATCCCGGCGAAGATGGCCACCTTCTCGGCGGCGTTGATGGCGTCGGCCAGCCGCTGCACGCTGGCCGGGGACGGCGCGAGCGACCCCTTCTCGACGGGCTGGCAGGACGGCGTCGGCGCCGTGACCTCCAGATCGGCGATGTCGCCGGGCAGGGTCACCACGGCCACCCCGCCACGCCCCACCGCGTGCTGGACGGCGTCGTGGAGGACCCGGGGCGCCTGGTCGGTGGTGCTGACCAGCTCGGAGTAGACCGAGCAGTCGGTGAACAGCCGGTCCGGGTGGGTCTCCTGGAAGTAGCTGCTGCCGATCTCGCGGCTCGGGATGTGCGAGGCCAGCGCGAGCACGGGTGCGCCCGAGCGGTTCGCGTCGTACAGGCCGTTGATGAGGTGCAGGTTTCCCGGCCCGCAGGAGCCGGCGCACACCGCCAGCCTGCCGGTCAGCTGCGCCTCCGCCGATGCGGCGAAGGCCGCGGCCTCCTCGTGTCGCACGTGCACCCAGTCGATGCCCCCGCGCTCGGCGCCGCCGGTGCGGCGTACGGCGTCGACGATCGGGTTCAGGCTGTCCCCGACGATTCCGTAGATGCGCCGAACCCCCGCGGACTGCAGCTGTTCCACGAGTTGGCTGGCGAGCTCCTTGGCCACGACGGATCCTCCCTCAGGTCGGCTGCTACCTGCCGAGTATGTCGGGTGCGGCCGGTCAGGGCATCGTGGTCGAGTCGCGGGCCACCGGTGACATACGGGTGAGCTGGGTGACGTGCCCCGGCGAGAGCTGGTCGAGCGTGGCCACGCCCAGCAGCTTCATGGTGCGCACGACCTCGTCCCGGAGGATGTCGATCGCGCGGTCGACGCCCTCCCGGCCGCCGGCCATCAGCCCGTAGAGATAGGCCCGCCCGACCAGGGTGAAGCGCGCTCCCAGTGCGACGGCGGCCACCACGTCCGCGCCGTTCATGATGCCGGTGTCGAGCCACACCTCGGTGTCGCGCCCGACCGCGGCGACCACGTGCGGCAGCAGGTGGAACGGGATCGGCGCGCGGTCGAGCTGGCGTCCCCCGTGGTTCGACAGCAGCACCGCGTCCGCGCCGAGGTCGGCGGCGAGCCGGGCGTCGTCGACCGACTGGATCCCCTTGACGACGAGGTTGCCCTTCCACTGCTCCCGGATGAAGCGCAGGTCGTCCCGGGTGACGGTCGGGTCGAACATCGTGTCGATCAGCTCGGCGACCGTGCCGGACCACCGGTCGAGCGAGGCGAACGCGAGCGGTTCGGTGGTCAGGAAGTTGAACCACCAGGCCGGGTGGGGAACGGCGTTGAGGACCGTCTTGGCCGTGAGCCTGGGCGGGATCGTCAGGCCGTTGCGTACGTCGCGCAGCCGGGCACCGCCGACCGGAGTGTCGACGGTGACCAGCAGGGTGTCGTAGCCCGCGGCCGCCGCCCGGTCCACCAGTGCGAGGGAGCGCTGCCGGTCCTTCCACATGTACAGCTGGAACCAGTTGCGGCCCGCGGGCGCGGCGGCTGCGACGTCCTCGATCGAGGTGGTCCCCATGGTCGAGAGGGCGAACGGGATGCCCGCGGCCTCGGCGGCCGTCGCGCCGGCGCGCTCCCCTTCGGTGTGCATCATGCGGGTGAACCCCGTGGGCGCGATCCCGAACGGAAGCGCCGAGCGCCGGCCGAGCACCTCGCGGCCGGTGTCGACCCGCGAGACGTCCTGGAGCACGGCCGGGTGGAGCTCGACGTCGGCGAAGGCCTGCCGGGCCCGTGCCAGCGAGACCTCGCCCTCGGCCGCGCCGTCGGTATAGTCGAACGGCGCACGCGGCGTGATGCGCCGTGCGATGCGCCGCAGGTCGTGGATGTTGGTGGCCCGAGCGAGCCGCCGGCGGCGCGGGCTGGGTTCGGGGCGCTTGAACCTCAGCAGCGGCGCCAGGTCACGACGGGCCGGGATCCGGCGTTCGATCTTCACGGTTCCTCACTCTCCGGGGATCATTGGATGCCTACAGGCTTACCGCGCTGGGGAAGACGAAGTAGTACAGCAGCCCGATCAGGACCAGGTAGCCGAGCACGATCAGGGTCCAGCCCATGTTGTAGCGGATCACCCGGCCCTCGTCGCGCACGACCTTCGTCGTCGACACACCCACGCTCACCGCGGCGGTGCGCGAGTCCGTGCGACCGCTGCTGCTCGACGCGACGGGGACCGCCGACGACTGGCCGGCCATCAAGGCGTCGCTGCACGCCGAACATCGCGAGATCCTCTCGCTGATCCGCCACGGTGAGCCCGACGAGGCAGCCCGCGCCGTCGAGGACCACATCCGCGGCTTCCACGGCACCCTCACCGACAACCGCTGAGCTCCACCCGGCGGGTCAGCTGGCTCCGGCCGCAAGGCTGGTCCCGAGGAGTACGACGGTGGCGGTCACCTCGACGCACGCGCCGAGCACGTCGCCGGTCACGCCGCCGAGGCGGCCGACGGCGCGTCGGCACAGAAGCATGCCCGCGGCCAGGCCCACCGCACCCGCCACCACCGACGCCAGCACGCCGGGAGGCGGACTGGCATCGGCGACACGGACCAGGGACAGGCCCGCCGCCAGCGCTCCCGCCGTCAGCAGCCCCGAGAGCGCCAGCCGACCGGGGCCGACCACGCCGGCGACCACGCTGCCCAGCCCGTCGCCGCGCGCCGCCGGGATGCCCTGCCGGCACAGCACGGGAAGCAGCCCCCGGCTCAGCACGATCGCGATCACCAGTGGCCGGTCGGCCTGGTGACGGGCCGCCAGGCCGGAGAGCGCGGCGATCTGCACGGCGAGCGCGAAGACCAGGCTGAGCACCCCGAACGGGCCGATATCCCCACGGCGCATCACCTGCAGCGCTTCCGAAGCCGGCCGGCGCGAGCCGAGCCCGTCGGTGGTGTCGGCCAGCCCGTCGAGGTGCAGGGCCCGGGTCAGCAGCACGAGCAGGCCCAGCACCAGGACCGCCTGCAGCACGGGTGGGGCGCCGGACGTCCGCAGCAGCACCAGTGCAGCCAGGACCAGGGCGCCGAGCAGCAGCCCGACGACCGGGGCGAGGGTCATCGCCCACGAGGCGGTACGCCGGTCCACGACCCGCGGCGGCCGGCACGGCAGCACCGTCAGGGTGCCGAGCGCGAGCCGCCAGCCGTCACGCACGGGCTCGACCGCCGGCGCCCAGGCGCAGCACCCGGCCGGCCACGCACCAGCGCACGTCGTCGGACTCGGCGGCGATCGCGGCGTTGAGCCCCCCCATCAGGTCGCGGAACCGGCCACTCGCGGCCGATGCCGGTACCAGCCCCTGGCCGACCTCGTTGGTGACCGAGACGACCCGGCGCCGTGTCGCGTGCCAGGCCGCCACGACACCGTCGATCTCGGCGGTCACCGCGGCCGAGGCCCCCGCGGCCCAGGCGCCGTCGTCCCAGGCGTGGTGCCGGTCCATCACCCGAGTCAGCCACAAGGTGAGGCAGTCGACCAGTAGCGGCGGACCCTCGGCGGCCAGCAGCGACACCAGATCGAGGGTCTCGCAGGTCTGCCAGTGCTCCGGCCGGCGCTGCCGATGCCGGGCGACCCGCTCGGCCCACTCCTGGTCCGCGCTGGCGGGGTAGCCGGTGGCGACGTAGGTCACCGCCGGCTCCTCGGCCAGCATCCGCTCGGCCTCCCGGGACTTGCCGGAGCGGGCGCCGCCGATCACCAGCGTGCGCGCCGGCCAGGGCCCCGCGCGGCGCAGCAGGTAGCAGTCCATCACCCAGCCACTGCCCCGCTTCGCCTCCTCGCGCCGGTGGCGGATCTCGCCGATCACCTCCGAGAGCCGCCCGGCGACCAGCGACTCGTCCCGGGTGCCCAGGTTGGTGCCCCACCAGATGTCCCAGTCCCCTGCCAGGTCGGCGCAGGCGAGCCTGCCGTCGAGCATCACCACGAGGTCGTCGGTGCCGTCGTCGGCGGCGTCGGCCAGGCGCCGTCCGGTGGTGACCGTGATCGGCTCGCCGACCCGGTTGAGCACCAGCCGGTGCCGCGCGGCGAGCAGCTGCACACTGCTGACCCCGGGCACGACGTCGTACTCGAACCCGAGCTCGCCGCGGGCGAGGATCCGCTCAACCACGCGGATGGTGCTGTCGTAGAGGGCGGGGTCGCCCCACACCAGGAAGCCTCCGGTCTCGTCCTCCCCGATCTGCTCGCGGATGACCGCCTCGTACGCCGCGGCCCGCGACTCGTGCCAGTCCCCGACCGCCCGGCCGTACGACGCGGGCGACCGGTCACGTGGCGGGTCGGGCACTTCGATGATGCGGTGGTCGCCGCGGATGTGGCGCCGGCAGATCTCCTCCCGCGCCGCGACCAGGTCGTCGACCCCGCGGTCCTTGTCGGCGACGATGAAGGCATCCACGTCGTTGAGCGCGGCCACGGCCTCGACGGTGACCTGGTCGGGATGACCGGGGCCGATCCCGATCACGCGGAGCCGCCGCATCAGCCGGCCCCGTCCTCGAGGTCTCCCTCCACGTCGAGGTAGAGCCGGCGCAGCGCATCCATCGTCTCCGGGTCCGGCTCACTCCACAGGCCCCGGTCGGCCGCCTCGCTGAGCCGTTCGATGATGTCGTGCAGCGCCCACGGGTTCGCGCGCCGCAGGAACTCCTGGTTCTCGGCGTCCAGGGCGTAGGTCTGGGCGAGCGTCTCGTACATCCAGTCGGTGACCACACCGGTGGTGGCGTCGTACCCGAACAGGTAGTCAACGGTGGCGGCCAGCTCGAAGGCGCCCTTGTAGCCGTGCCGCCGCATCGCGCCGACCCAGCGGGGGTTCACCACGCGGGACCGGAACACCCGGGCGGTCTCCTCGGTGAGGTTGCGGGTCCGGACGGCGTCGGGGGTGGTGGAGTCACCGATGTAGGCCGCCGGCGCCGTGCCGGTCAGCGCCCGGACCGTGGCGACCATGCCGCCGTGGTACTGGAAGTAGTCGTCGGAGTCGGCGATGTCGTGCTCGCGGGTGTCGGTGTTCTTCGCCGCCACCGCGATGCGCCCGTAGTTGGCTCGCATGTCGTCGGTGGCCGGCCGGCCGTCGAGGTCACGGCCGTAGGCGAAGCCGCCCCAGGCCGTGTAGACCTCGGCCAGGTCGCGGTCGTCACGCCAGCTGCCCGACTCGACCAGCGGCAGCAGGCCGGCGCCGTACGCGCCCGGCTTCGAGCCGAAGATGCGTGTGGTGGCGCGCCGCTCGTTGCCGTGCCCGGCCAGGTCGGCGCGGGCGTGGGCGCGCACGAAGTTCTGCTCGTCCGGCTCGTCGAGCCCGGCCACCATCCGTACGGCGTCGTCGAGCATCGCGATCACGTGCGGGAAGGCGTCGCGGAAGAAGCCGGAGATGCGCACGGTGACGTCGATCCGGGGCCGGCCGAGCTCCTCCGGCACGATCACCACGAGGTCGGTGACCCGCCGGGAGGCCTCGTCCCACTGCGGCTTCACACCGAGCAGCGCGAGCACCTCTGCCACGTCGTCGCCGGAGGTCCGCATCGCGGAGGTGCCCCAGACCGACAGCCCGACCGAGCGGGGGTAGTCCCCGGTGTCGGCCAGGTAGCGGTCGACCAGCGACGCGGCCATCGCGGAGCCGGTGTCCCACGCCAACCGGCTCGGCACCGCCTTGGGGTCGACGGTGTAGAAGTTCCGTCCGGTCGGAAGCACGTTGACCAGCCCGCGCAGCGGCGAGCCCGACGGGCCGGCGGGAACGTAGCCGCCGTCGAGGGCGTGCAGCACCATGCCGAGCTCGTCCGTGGTGGCGGCCAGGCGTGGCACCACCTGCTCGGCGGCGAAGACCAGCACCCGCTGCACCTCGGGGTCGCCGTGCAGCGTCGGCACCACCGACGGGTCCCAGCCGGCCTTCTCCATCGACTCGACGAGCTCACGCGCCTGGGCCTCGAACGCATCGACCGTCGCAGTGGTCTCGATACGCTCGCCGGTACTCGCTGTTCGACGACCACCGGGGGCCTCGCCGAGGCCGAGCGCGGTCCTCAGGCCGGGCAGCGCATCGGCGGTGCCGCTCCACACCTGCGCGGCGCGCAGGATCGCGAGCACCAGGTCGACCCGCGTCTCCCCCGTCGGCGGCTGGCCCAGCACGTGCAGGCCGTCGCGGATCTGGGCGTCCTTGACCTCGCACAGCCAGCCGTCGACGTGCAGCAGGAAGTCGTCGAACTCCGCATTGTGGGGTCGGTCGTCGAGGCCGAGGTCGTGGTCCATCCTCGCGGCCTGGATGAGGGTCCAGATCTGGGCGCGGATCGCGGGCAGCTTCGCCGGGTCCATGGCCGCGATGTTGGCGTGCTCGTCGAGCAGCTGCTCGAGCCGGGCGATGTCGCCGTACGAGTCCGCGCGCGCCATCGGCGGCACCAGGTGGTCGACGATGGCGGCGTGGGCGCGCCGCTTGGCCTGTGCACCCTCCCCGGGGTCGTTGACCAGGAACGGGTAGACCAGGGGCAGGTTGCCGAGCGCGGCGTCGGTGGCGCAGCCGGCGGACAGGCCGGCGTTCTTGCCCGGCAGCCACTCCAGCGAGCCGTGCTTGCCGAGGTGGACGGCCGCGTGGGCGCCGAACTCCTCCTCCAGCCAGCGGTAGGCGGCGAGGTAGTGGTGCGACGGCGGCATGTCGGGGTCGTGGTAGATCGCGACCGGGTTCTCCCCGAAGCCGCGCGGCGGTTGGATCAGCAGCACCACGTTGCCGGCCTGCAGCGTGGCCAGCACGATCTCGCCCTCGAGGTCGCGGCTGGTGTCCACGAACAGCGAGCCGGGTGCCTCGCCCCAGGTGTCGACCATGGCCTCGCGCAGCTCGGCGGGCAGGCCGTCCAGCCACCGGCGATGGGTGGCCGCCGGGATGCGGACGGGGTTGCCGGCGACCTGCTCGGCGGTGAGCCAGTCCTCGTCCTGGCCGCCGGCCGCGATCAGCGCGTGGATGAGCGCGTTGCCGGCGGTGGTGTCGGGCTCCTCGCCGTCGACGGGCTCGACCGGGTCGAGTCCGGGCAGGGTGCCGGCCGGGCCGAGGTCGTAGCCCGCGTCGCGCATCGCGCGCAGCAGCCGCACCGCCGAGACCGGAGTGTCCAGGCCGACCGCGTTGCCCACCCGCGCGTGCCTGGTCGGGTACGCCGAGAGCACCACCGCGACCTTGCGCTCAGCCGGCGGCACATGCCTCAGCCGGGCGTGCGCGACCGCGAGCCCCGCCACCCGGCGGGAGCGCTCGGGGTCGGTGACGTAGCGCGGCAGCCCGTCTGGGTCACCGGGGTCGACCTCCTTGAACGAGAACGGCACCGTGATGAGCCGGCCGTCGAACTCGGGCACCGCGACCTGTGTCGCCGAGTCCAGCGGCGACAGCCCCTCGTCCGACTCGGCCCACGCCTGCCGTCCCCAGGTGAGGCAGAGGCCTTGCAGCACGGGGATGTCGAGCGCGGCCAGGGCCTCGACGTCCCAGCTCTCGTCGTCGCCGCCGGCGCTCGCAGTGCCGGGCCGGGTGCCCCCGGCGGCGAGCACGGTCACCACCAGCGCGTCCAGCGTGCCCAGCTCGGCGAGCAGCGCGTCGGGGGCGGTGCGCAGGGAGGCGCAGTAGACAGGTACGGCGACCGCGCCCTCCGCCTCGACGGCGTCGGCGAGGTCGTGCACGAACCGGGTGTTGCCGCTGAGGTGGTGGGCCCGGTAGTAGAGGATGCCGACCCGCGGCCCGTTGCCGGGCGGCGCCGGCCGCTCCAGCCGGCCCCACGCGGGCAGCTCCGCGGGCGGCTCGAACCCCTCACCGGTGAGCAGCACCGTGTCGCTGAGGAACGCGTGCAGCTGGCCGAGGTTGCCCGGCCCGCCCTCGGCGAGGTAGCGGTGCGCCTCCGCCGCGACGCCGACGGGGACCGTCGAGTGGCCCATCAGCTCTGCGTCCGGGGACTGCTCGCCGCCGAGCACCACGAGCGGGAGCCCGGTCGCGGTGAGGGCGTCGTACCCGTCCTGCCAGGAGCGGATCGAGCCGAGCAGCCGCAGCACCACGGCGTCGGCCGCCGCGAGCAGGCCCGGGATGTCACCACCGACGTCGAGCCGACTGGGGTTGGCCAGCACGAAGTCCGCGCCGCAGTTGCGCGCGGAGAGCAGGTCGGTGTCCGAGGTGGACAGCAGGGCGATGCGCGCCATGGGCTCCTCCGGCGGAGTTCTCGCTCCGCGTCGTGGGACGGCTCCACCGCGTGCAGTGTCTGGCTCGGGCACGGGGCCCTGACAGTGGCGGAACCGCCCCGGAGTCGCACCGGAGTTCCTGCCGCACGGTGGGTTGGGCCACTCTACCCATGAGCGGTCTGCGCCGACCCGGCCGGGCGCCGGGCCCTGGCGCTGAGTAAGGTGCCCGCGATGTCCCGGCCGTCGCCCCTCCGCACCCGGGCCGATCGCTGCCCCGGGGTGCTACGGCCGTGGCCGGCCGCGGACGGCGCCCTGCTGCGGATCCGGCTGGTGGGCGGACGCCTGCACCCTGACCAGCTCGAGGGTCTGGCGCGCCTGGCCAGCGAGTACGCCGACGGCTCGGTGCACCTGACCGTCCGCGGCAACGTGCAGCTGCGGGCCGTGCCACCCGGACGGGTGACCCGGGTCGCCGACGGCATCGCGGACCTCGGCCTGCTGCCCGCCCCGGACCACGAGCGGGTCCGCAACGTCCTGGTCTCACCACTCACCGGCCGGGCCGGTGGGCTCACCGACCTGCGGCCCGTCGCCAGACGGCTCGACGGCCTGCTCTGCGCCGACCCGGAGCTGGCCCGGCTGCCGGGTCGGTTCCTGTTCGTGCTCGACGACCGGGGCGACCTCGGCGATCACCGGGCCGACCTCGGCGCCCTGGCGCTGGACGACCGGCGAGCCCGCCTGGTCGCCGGCGGCCGGCTGGGGCCCGAGGTCGACCTGACCGAGGTCCCCGGCCGGCTGGTCGCGCTCGCCCGTCGCTTCCTCGGGCTGCGCGGCACCGGCACTGCCGCCGCCTGGCACGTCGCAGAGCTGAGCGGCGGCGCCGCGGCCCTCGGCGGGTTCGACGGCGCCACGGTCGTGGCCAGCACCGCACCGCCCGCCCCGGGGCCGATCCCGCAGGACGACAGCCGGCACGCGAAGCACCTGCCCGTGCCCGGCGGCACACTCACCCCCGCACTGGTGTCCGACGTACTCACGGAGGCGGCTGGCGAGCTCGTCGTGACGCCATGGCACAGCGTGCTGCTGACCGACCTGGAGGCCCGATGACCCACGAGACGCCGGACTCTGATGCCCTGCGGCCGCCATCGCGGCGCTACCCCTACGAGACCGATGGGGCGACGATCTACGCCGAGTCCTTCGCCGCCATCCGCCGGGAGAGCGACCTGTCCGCCGTCCCGCCCGATGCGGAGACGGTCGCGGTCCGGATGATCCACGCCTGCGGGCAGACCGACCTCCCCGGCGACCTGGTGGTGCACCCACGACTGGTGACCTCGGCCCGCCGCGCGCTGCGTGCCGGGGCGCCGATCCTCACCGACGCGCAGATGGTGGCCGCCGGTGTCACCCGGCGGCGGCTGCCCGCGGACAACCCGGTGGTGTGCCTCCTCGGCGACGAGCGGGTGCCGCGGCTGGCGCGGCAGTGGGAGACCACCCGCTCGGCGGCGGCGGTGTCGCTGTGGGCCGACCGGCTCGACGATGCCGTGGTCGCGATCGGCAACGCGCCGACCGCACTGTTCCACCTGCTGGAGATGCTCGACGCCGGGGCGCCGCGGCCGGCCGCGGTGATCGGCTGCCCGGTCGGCTTCGTGGGTGCGGTCGAGTCCAAGCAGGCACTGGCGGAGCACCCGGCGCAGGTCCCCCACCTCGTCGTCCGCGGCCGCCGCGGAGGGAGCGCGATGGCCGCGGCCGCCCTGAACGCACTGGCCCGGGAGGCGGAGTGAGCACCCGCACCGGCCGGCTGTACGGCGTGGGCCTGGGCCCGGGCGACCCCGAGCTGGTCACCCTCAAGGCGGCCCGGCTGATCGGGCAGGCCGACGTGGTCGCCTACCACTCGGCCACGCACGGCCGGTCCATGGCCCGTGCCATCGCCGCGGACCTGATCCCCGACTCGGCCGCCGAGGTGCAGCTGGTCTACCCGGTCACCACCGGGAGCACCGACCACCCGGGTGGCTACGCCGGCGCCCTGGCGGACTTCTACGAGGAGTGCGCCCACCGGCTGGCCGCGCACCTGGAGCAGGGGCGCACCGTGGTCGTGCTGGCCGAGGGCGACCCCCTGTTCTACGGGTCGTTCATGTACCTCCACGACCGGCTCGCCGGCCGCTTCCCGACCGAGGTCGTGCCCGGGGTCAGCTCGGTCGGCGCGGCCTCGGCGGCCGTGGCGACCCCGCTGGTGCGGCAGACCGACGTCCTGACAGTGCTGCCCGGCACGCTGCCCGAGCCGGAGCTGGCGCGGCGGCTCGCGGACTCCCACGGCGCGGTGGTGATGAAGCTGGGCCGCACGTTCGGCAAGGTGCGCTCCGCGCTGGCGGCGGCCGGGAGGCTCGGCGACGCGGTGTACGTCGAGCGGGCCTCGTCCGACCGCCAGGTGGTGCTGCCGGTGAAGGACGTCGACCCCGACCGGGTGCCCTACATGGCAATCGTGCTCGTGCCCGGCGACAGCTGCGAGGACGCGGTCCGCCATGACCGGCCCGTGGCCGCCGACCAGCCCGTGCGCCCTCCCGGCGAGCTGCTGGTCGTCGGGCTCGGCCCGGCGGGCCGGGAGTGGACCACCCCGGAGGCGGCAGAGGCTCTCGCCGGGGTGGACCACGTCGTCGGCTACGCGGCGTACGTCAACCGGGTGCCGCAGCGTCCGGGGCTGCACCGCCATGCCAGTGGCAACACCGTCGAGGCCGATCGCGCCCGGCACGCGCTGGAGCTGGCGCGCTCCGGCGAGCAGGTCGCGGTCGTGTCCGGTGGCGACGCGGGCGTCTTCGGGATGGCGTCGGCGGTGTTCGAAGCAGCCGAGGACGAGCGCCTCGCCGCCGTACCGGTGCGGGTGTTGCCGGGGATGACCGCGGTGCAGGCGGTGGCCGCACGCGCCGGTGCTCCGCTGGGCGGGGACTTCGCGGTGCTGAGCCTGTCCGACCGGCTCAAGCCGTGGCGGGTCATCGCCGACCGGCTGGTGGCGGTCGCGCGCGCCGACCTCGTGCTCGCCGCCTACAACCCCGCCTCGCGGTCGCGGACGACCCAGGTGGCCGAGGCGCGGCGGCTGCTGCTGCAGCACCGGCCGGCGGACACCGTGGTCGTCGTCGGTCGCGACGTCGGCCGGGCCGGGGAGTCGCTGGAGGTCACCACGCTGGCCGACCTGGACCCGTCGGTGGTCGACATGCGCTGCCTGCTGATCGTGGGGTCGTCGGGCACCTCGGTCAGCGCGACCGGCCGGGTGTGGACCCGCCGCTCGGTGCCTTCCTGACCCCGGGTGGGCGTCCTGCGACCGGGCCGTCCGGGCAGCCGGAACGCAGGACGTCAGCCGTCGGAACGGGCCCGCTGCCGCTCGGCACTGTAGAGGTGTGACTCGGCGGTGCACGACCCGTCGCCGGGTACGCCGAGCGCCCGGCCGACCATGATCACCGCGGTGTGCCGCAGCCCCGCCTGCTCCACCTGGTCGGCGATGTCGGCAAGGGTGCCGCGCAGCACCAGCTCGGCCGGCCGGGTGGCGTGGGCGACGACCGCGACCGGGCAGTCCGCGCCGTACGACGGCAGCAGCTCCTCGACCAGCTGCCGGATCCGCCGGATGCCCAGGTGCAGCACCAGGCTGGCGCGGCTCTCGGCGAACCGGGCCAGTCGTTCGCTCTCCGGCATCGCGGTTGACCGGGCCTGCGCCCGGGTGAGCACCACCGACTGCACCAGCTCGGGCACGGTCAGCTCGGTGCCCAGCAGCGCCGCGGCCGCCGCGTAGGCCGGCACGCCGGGGGTGACGTCCCACGGCACCCCCGCCCGGTCGAGCCGGCGGGTCTGCTCGGTCAGCGCCGAGTAGACCGACGGGTCGCCCGAGCACAGCCGGACCGCGTCCAGCCCGTCGGCGTGCGCGGCGACCAGGCGGTCGACGATCTGGTCGAGGTCGAGGTGCTGGGTGTCGACGAGCCGGGTGTCCGGCCCGCAGTGGCCGAGCACCTCGTCGTCGACGTAGGTGCCGGCGTACACGCAGACCGGTGAGCTTCGCAGCAGCTCGACGGCCCGGAGCGTCAGCAGGTCCGCGGCGCCGGGGCCGGCGCCGACGAAGTGGACGGTCATCGGGGCCCCCAGGGCGTTGTTCGGAGGAGCGAAGCGGAGGAGAAGAACGGCGTGGGGTGAGTCATCGATCTCCCTTCCGGGTCACGGCCCACTGCACCACCGGCCGGGCCGGCGCCCATCCGGTGAACCTGCCGATCGGCTCCGCGTGCTCCACGCTCGTCCGGGTCAGCTCGCCACCGTGCTTGCGGCAGAGCTGCAGCAGCCGCTGCTCGCCCTCGTGGGTCACCGCGTGGGCCACCAGCCGGCCGCGGTCGCGCAGCACCGCCCAGCACTCCTCGAGCAGCCCGGGCGCGGAGGTTCCGCCGCCGACGAAGACCGCGTCGG
Organism: Marmoricola sp.; assembly: GCA_050699415.1. Lineage (GTDB taxonomy): Bacteria > Actinomycetota > Actinomycetes > Propionibacteriales > Nocardioidaceae > Marmoricola. Next base: position 7,135 of record JBOHDO010000057.1, on the reverse strand, counting down.
GTCGCGGCAGCCCGGCCAGCGCTCCGGGTGCGCGGCCGGGCACCACCTCGAGCGCGGGGACGCCGAGCCGCCGTGCGTTGCCCGCAATGCGCTCGGCTCGGGTCTGGTCGGACTCCACCGCGACGGCGCGGCAGCGCGGGTCGGTGCGCAGCCACTCGATGGCCACCGAGCCGGCCCCGGCGCCCACGTCCCACAGCAGGTCCCCGGCGGTCGGACCGAGCCGGGCCAGGGCAGCGGCCCGCAGGTCGCGCTTGGTGAGCTGGCCGTCGTGCTCGAACGCCTCGTCGGGCAGTCCGGGCACGCGCGGCCACACGGCAGCGGCCGGCTCGGCACGGCACTCGACACAGGCCACGGACAGCGACGGCACGGACCGGCCCCGCCACTCGCGTGCGGTGCGGGCCAGCCGCTGCTCGCCCGGGCCGTCGAGGTCGGACAGCACGGTCACGCAGCTGCTCCCCCAGCCGTCGTCATCGAGCAGGTCGGCAAGCGCGGCAGGGGTGCCCGCGTCGGCGCACAGCACCACCAGGCATCCGCCTGGCGCCAGCAGCCGGCGTACGGCGGAGACGTCGCGGCCGGTCACCCTGACGACGTCCACCGACTCGGCCGGCCACCCCATCCGGGCCCGGGCCAGCGCCACCGACGACACCACGGGCAGCACCTCGACGGAACCGGCCCCGAGGATCTCGACCAGCGTGCTGCCGATGCCGGAGCACATCGGGTCCCCGGAGGCGAGCACGACCAGCCGGCGGTCCCGGTGCTCGCGCAGCAGCTCCGGCAGCTGCTCGCGCAGCGGCGACGGCCAGGGCTGCAGTCGGCCCTGCAGCGACGGGAGCATCGCGAGGTGGCGCCGGCCCCCGAGCACAACCTCGGCCGCGGCCAGCGCGTCACGGGACCGGCCGGGGAGGCCGTCCCAGCCGTCGGCACCGATACCGACGACGGTGATGACGGAGGTCATGGCGCACGACCCTAATGTGTTGGCCCGATGTCTCCGCGGCCGGTGCGGTGGGCGACGTAGCGACCCGGTACGCTCCGAAGCGGCAGACACGTTCGAGGTGCCCCTACGGGGACAATCGGGAAGTCGGTGAGAGTCCGACACAGGCCCGCTGCGGTGACCTGGGAGCCTCCGATCGGCGCGCAAGCGCAGCCACTGGACCGGTAGGTCCGGGAAGGCGATCGGGAAGGCGCTCGACCAGGAAGTCCGAAGACCGGCCTCGATCCCTTGCCACACGACACATCCCCAGCGGGAGCCTGTGGAGGATCGCATGGATCGTTTTCCCTTCAGCGCCGTCGTCGGCTCCGACGACCTTGCCCTGGCCCTGGTGCTGACCACCGTCTCGCCCGCGGTCGGGGGCGTGCTGGTGCGGGGCGAGAAGGGCACCGCCAAGTCCACGATGGTGCGCGCGCTCGCATCCCTGCTGCCGCCGGTGCAGGTGGTCGAGGGCTGCCGCTTCGCGTGCGACCCCGACGAGCCGGACCCCACTTGCCCGGACGGGCCGCACCCGCCCGGCACGATGCACCACCGGCGGCCGGCCACGCTGGTCGAGCTCCCGGTCGGCGCCAGCGAGGACCGGGTCATCGGCTCGCTGCACCTGGGCAAGGCGCTGTCGAGCGGGGTGACGGAGTACGAGCCCGGCCTGCTGGCGGCCGCCCACCGGGGCCTGCTGTACGTCGACGAGGTGAACCTGCTGCACGACCACCTCGTCGACCTGCTGCTCGACGCCGCGGCGATGGGCCGCGCGACCGTGGAGCGGGAGGGGGTCTCGGTCTCGCACCCGTCGCGGTTCGTGCTGGTGGGCACCATGAACCCCGAGGAGGGCGAGCTGCGGCCCCAGCTGCTCGACCGCTTCGGGCTCAGCGTCGAGGCGGCCGCTCCCCGTGACGCCGCCGTCCGGGCCGAGGTGGTGCGCCGCCGGCTCGACTACGAGCGCGACCCGGCCGGCTTCGCCGCGGCGTACGCCGACGACGAGCACGCCCTGACCCAGCGCATCGTCCGGGCACGAGCCGCCCTCCCCTCGGTGGAGCTCGACGACGAAGCGCTGACCTGGATCACCGGGATCTGCGCAGCGTTCGAGGTCGACGGCATGCGCGCCGACATCGTCACCGCGCGCACCGCGGTCGCCCACGCCGCCTGGTGCGGCCGCGACCGGGTCGACGGCGAGGACGTCCGCGCGGCCGCCCGGCTGGCGCTGCCACACCGGCGTCGGCGCAACCCGTTCGACGCCCCGGGGATGGACGAGGAGCTGCTCGACCGGCTGCTCGAGGAGGACCCGCAGCCCCCGGACGGCCCACCCGAAGGACCGGACGGCCCACCCGAAGGACCGGGCGGCGGACCCGACGGCGGCGGACCCGACGGCGGCGGACCGGACGGCGGCGGGTCCCAGGAATCGGGGGATCCCGCGGCCGACGGGCCGTCCGTCCCACCACCGCGAAGCCGGCCCGAAGCACCGTCGGAGACCCCGCAGCAGGCCGGGCCGGGGGCATCGCCGGACACCTCGGTCGCCGCCCCCGGGGAGGCCTACCGGGTCCGGATGTTCACCGCCCGCGGCCGGGGCGAGGGCGAGTCGGGCAGACGGTCACCGGCGCTCACCCCGACCGGGCGCACCCTGGGTGCCCGCCCAGGACGGGGCGAGCACGGACCCGTGCACCTGCCCGCGACGATCCGGGCCGCCGCGGCCCGTCAGGCCTCCCGCCGCCGGGGGCGGCCGGGCCGGGGGCTCGCCGTCGAGCCCGCCGACCTCCGACTCGCCGTGAAGGAGGGACGGGAGTCCAACCTGGTCCTGCTGTGCGTCGACGCCTCCGGCTCGATGGCCGCCCGACGCCGGATGGAGCAGGTCAAGGCCGCCGTCCTGTCGATGCTGCTCGACGCCTACCAGCGACGCGACAAGGTCGGGCTGGTCACCTTCCGCGGCCAGGAGGCCACCCTGGCGCTGCCGCCGACCGGGTCGGTCGAGGTCGCCGCCAGCCGGCTGCGCGAGCTGCCCGCCGGGGGCCGTACCCCGCTTGCGGAGGGCCTGCTGCGCTCGGCGGAGCTGCTCCGGGTCGAGCGGTTGCGTGACCCCCGTCGACGTCCCCTGCTGGTGGTCGTCACCGACGGCCGGGCGACCGCGGGGCCCGACCCGGTCGACCGCTCCCTGCGGGCGGCCGACCTGCTCGCGGCCCGGCAGGTCCCGGCCGTGGTCGTCGACTGCGAGACCGGTCGCTTCCGGCTCGGCCTCGCCGCCGGCCTGGCCGCACGCCTGGGGGCCGAGCACGTGCCCGTCGGCGAGGTGACGGCCGAGGCCCTGACCACGACCGTACGTCGCGGCGCGGGAAGGAGCGCGGCCTGATGCCCCGCGGACGGCCACTGGCGGTGCCCGACGACGGCCTCACCACCCGGCAGCGTCGCAACCGGCCGCTCGTGATGGTGCACACCGGCGACGGCAAGGGTAAGTCGACCGCGGCGTTCGGCCTCGCGATGCGGGGCTGGAACCAGGGCTGGTCGATCGCGGTGTTCCAGTTCGTGAAGTCCGCCAAGTGGCGGCTCGGAGAGCAGACCGGCTTCGAGGCCCTCGCCTCGCTGCACGAGGAGCGCGGGGTCGGCGGCCCGGTGGAGTGGCACAAGATGGGCTCCGGGTGGTCCTGGGCGCGCAAGCAGGGTACCGAGGAGGACCACGCCGCCGACGCCCGGGAAGGGTGGGCGGAGATCAAGCGCCGCCTGGCCGAGGAGCGGCACGACCTCTACCTGCTCGACGAGTTCACCTACCCGATCAACTGGGGCTGGGTCGACGTCGACGACGTGGTCCGCACGCTGGCCGAGCGGCCGGGTCACCAGCACGTGGTGGTCACCGGTCGCCGCGCCGACCCCCGGCTGCTCGAGGCGGCCGACCTGGTCACCGAGATGACCAAGGTCAGGCACCCGATGGACGCCGGCCAGAAGGGCCAGCGGGGCATCGAGTGGTAGTGAGCGACGCGACCGGTCGAACGGGCGACCCCGGCCCGGGCGAGCACGGCGACGGTGAGACCGGTCTGCGAGCTCACCATCGGCACAACCTCCCCCGGGTCGTCGTCGCCGCGCCCGGCTCGGGCCACGGCAAGACCACCGTGGCCACCGGCCTGATGGCCGCGCTGCGGGCAGCCGGGCATCGCGTCTCGGGCCACAAGGTCGGGCCGGACTACATCGACCCGGGCTACCACGCCCTCGCCACCGGCCGGCCGGGCCGCAACCTCGACGCGCACCTCACCGGGGAGGAGCGCCTGGTGCCGCTGCTGCTGCACGGCGCCCGGACTCCCGAGCCGGCCGAGGTGGCGGTCGTCGAGGGCGTCATGGGGCTGTTCGACGGCGCCCTCGGGCGTGACGGCTTCGCCTCGACCGCACACGTGGCCGGCGTGCTGGACGCCCCGGTGCTGCTGGTCGTGGACATCTCCCATGCCGCACGCACCGTCGGCGCCGTGGTGCACGGCCTGGCCGGCTTCGACCGTCGGGTCCGCGTCGGCGGCGTGGTGCTCAACAAGGCCGGTTCCGCTCGGCACGCGGCCGAGGCCCGCGCGGCCGTGGAGGGCACCGGCATCCCGGTCCTCGGCGTGCTGTACCGCGACCAGGGCATCGCCGCGCCCTCGCGCCACCTCGGGCTGGTGCCGGTCGAGGAACGTGCCGACGCCGACGCCGCGGTCGCGCGGCTCGGCGCGCAGGTGGCGGCCCGGGTCGACCTCGGACAGGTGCTGCGGCTGGCGCGCAGCGCCGCGCCGCTGAGCGGTGTGCCCTGGCAGCCCGCTGCCGCGCTCGACGACCCGGCGTACCCCGCGGGCGAGCCGCCCGTGGTCGCGGTCGCGGGCGGACGGGCCTTCAGCTTCCGGTACGCCGAGACCGAGGAGCTGCTGCAGGCCGCGGGGCTACGGCCGGTGGTCTTCGACCCGGTGCGTGAGGAGTCGCTGCCCGACGGGACGGCCGGGCTCTACCTCGGGGGCGGCTTCCCCGAGGTGCACGCCGCCGGGCTGTCCGCCAACATCGCGCTGCGCCGGGCCGTCGCCGCTGCCGCCGGGCAGGGCGTACCGGTGGTGGCCGAGTGCGCTGGGCTGCTCTACCTGTGCCGCAGCGTCGACGGTGCCCCGATGGCCGGGGCACTCGACGTCGACGCCGCGATGACGCCCCGGCTCACGCTCGGCTACCGCCGCGCCACGGCTCCGGCGGACACGCTGCTGGCACCGGCGGGAGCCACGGTCACCGGCCACGAGTTCCACCGCACCGCGGTGGCCGGGTCCGGCCCCGCCCCGGCCTGGTCGTACGACGGCTGCCCGGTCGAGGGCTTCAGCGCCGACCCCGCCGGGCTCGGCCGGCCCACCGTGCACGCGTCGTACCTGCACACCCACTGGGCGGGAGCTCCGCGGCTCGCGGCCCGCTTCGCGGCCGCCGTACGGCGCACCGCGCCCGTCGCCGCGCCACCGCCGAGCCGGCGTCCGCGGCCCACGCCGGCCGCCACCGGCGTGGACCTCCACCACCACGGCGACCGGGAGTCGGCCGCCGGCCTGGTCGACCTGGCCGTCAACGTCCACCACGGCCCCCGGCCGGCCTGGCTGGAGGAGGCGCTGCAGCGCTCGCTCGCCGAGGCCACCGCCTATCCGGACACCCGCGCCGCCCGGGACGCCCTCGCCGCCCGGCACCGGCGACCGCCCGACGAGGTGCTCCCGACCGCGGGCGGCGCGGAGGCGTTCACGCTGCTGGCCCGGATGCGTCGCTGGCGCCGTCCGGCCGTGGTGCACCCGCAGTTCACCGAGCCCGAGGCCGCCCTGCACGCTGCCGGGCACCGGGTCACCCGAGTGCTGCTGCCGCGGGAGGACGGCTTCGCCCTGGACCCCGGGCGGGTTCCCGACGAGGCCGACCTGGTCGTGGTGGGGAACCCGACCAACCCCACCGGTGTGCTGCACCGGGAGGCGGTGCTGCGGCAGCTGCTGCGCCCGGGCCGCACCGTGGTCGTCGACGAGGCGTTCGCGGACGCGGTGCCCGGGGAGCCGGAGTCGCTCGCCGGCGACGGAGCCCCCGGGCTCGTCGTGGTCCGCAGCCTCACCAAGACCTGGTCGATCCCCGGCGTACGGGCGGGCTACCTGCTGGCCGATGCCGCCACCGTCGAGCAGCTCGCCGCCCAGCAGCCGCACTGGTCGGTCTCGGCGACTGCCGCCGCGGCCATGGTCGCGTGCAGCTCGGCCACCGCACTGGCCGAGGCTGCACAGCGTGCCCATGCACACGCGCCCGCACGCCGGGCGCTGATCGAGGGGCTGGCCGCCCTGGGGCTCCCGGTCGTCGGCGACCCGGTGACACCGTTCGTGCTGGTCCGCGGACCGGTCGGGCTGCACGGTGCCCTGCGGGGTGCGGGCTTCGCGGTCCGCCGCGGCGACACCTTCCCGGGTCTGGGGCCGGGCTGGGTGCGCATCGCCGTCAGGGACCTGCACACCGTGCAGGCCCTGCTCGAGGCGGTCGCCCGTGCCTGATGACCACCGGGCGCGGGCGGCCGGCCTGGCGCTGGGGTACCTGCTCGACGTCATGGTCGGCGACCCCCGGCGCGGCCACCCGGTGGCGGGGTTCGGCCGGCTGGCGCAATGGCTGGAGCACCGCTGGTACGCCGACGCACGGCCCGCCGGTACGGCGTACGTCGTCGTGCTGGTCGGTGCCGCCGCGGCCACCGGCGCCGGACTCGACCGCGCCGCCCGGACTCGCCCGGGGCTCATCGTGCTCGTCACCGCCGCCGCGACCTGGACCGCGCTGGGTGCCCGCACCCTGCTCGCCGAGGCGGCGGGCGTGCACGCCCCCCTGGCCGCCGGGAAGCTCGACCGCGCCCGCGACCGGGTGACCCATCTGGTCGGTCGCGACCCGACCACCCTGGGCGCCGACGGCCTCGCACGCGCCACGGTCGAGTCGGTCGCGGAGAACACCTCCGACGCCGTGGTCGCGCCGCTGCTGTGGGGTGCCGTGGCCGGGCCCGCCGGCCTGCTCGGCTACCGCGCCCTCAACACCCTCGACGCGATGGTCGGTCACCGCACGCCACGGCACGCCCGGTTCGGCTGGTGCGCGGCGCGGCTGGACGACCTGGCCAACCTGCTGCCCGCCCGCGCCACCGCGCTGGCGGTCGCCGCCGCCGGCCCGTTCGTCACCGGCGACCGGGCC
>JBOHDO010000056.1:0-5212 GCA_050699415.1 Marmoricola sp. | reverse complement strand
CGTCGTCGGTGATCTTGTCCGGCCCCCACGGCGGCATCCAGACCCAGTTGATCGTGACGTCGTTGACCATGCCCTCCAGGGCGCTCTCGGTCTGGTCGGTGATCAGGTCGGTGAGCGGGCACGCGGCCGAGGTCAGCGTCATGTCGAGGGTGACGTTGCTGTCCTCCTCCACGTGCACGCCGTACACCAGGCCGAGGTCGACCACGTTGATGCCGAGCTCGGGATCGACCACGTCCTTCATCGCTTCGGTGACCTCGTCGGCGGTCAGGGTTCCGCCGACCTCCGGGCTGACTTCGCTCATGACTCCTCCTCGGAGACTCGGTTCGCTGCCGCGGTCGACACCGCGTCCTTCCAGGCCATCCAGGCAAGCAGGGCGCACTTCACCCGCGCCGGGAACTTCGCCACCCCGGCGAAGGCCACGCCGTCCTCCAGGACTTCCTCGTCGGGATGGACCTGCCCACGTCCCTGCATCAGCTCCTGGAAGCTCTCCTGGATCCGCATCGCGTCCGCAAGCGGCTTGCCGATCACCAGCTCGGTCATCACCGATGCGGCGGCCTGGCTGATCGAGCACCCCTCGGCGTCGTACGAGACATCCTCGACCACGGCGCCGTCCGCGGACAGGTGCACCCGCACGGTCACCTCGTCACCACAGGTGGGGTTCACGTGGTGCACCTCGGCCTCGTAGGGCTCCCGGAGACCCTTGTTCTGCGGGTTCCGGTAGTGGTCCAGGATGATCTCTTGGTACAGCGAGTCAAGATCCATCGTCATCGAGATGATCATCCCACCTTGAAGTAGCTCTTGGTGTACTCCAGCCCCTCCACGAGCGCGTCCACCTCTGCCGGCGTGGTGTAGAGGTAGGACGACGCGCGGGTGGAGCTCTGCACCCCGAACCGCTGGTGGGCGGGCTTGGCGCAGTGGTGCCCGGCGCGTACGGCGACCCCACGGGTGTCCAGCACCTGGGCGACGTCGTGCGGGTGCACCCCGGCCAGCTCGAACGACACGGCTCCCCCGCGACCGGCGGGCTCGGTCGGCCCGATCACGGTCACCCCCGACACCGTCGCGAGGCCGTCGAGAAGATAGCCGGTGATCGCCTGTTCGTGGGTGTGCACCGCGTCCATGCCGAGCTCGGAGAGGTAGTCGACGGCGGCGCCGAGCCCGATCGCCTCGATGATCGGCGGGGTGCCTGCCTCGAACTTGTGCGGCGCCGGGGCGTACGTCGTCCGCTCCATGGTGACGGTCTCGATCATCTCGCCGCCGCCGAGGAACGGCGGCAGCGCGTCCAGCAGCTCCGCGCGGCCCCAGAGCACACCGATCCCGGTGGGCCCGGTGACCTTGTGGCCGGTGAAACCAAGGAAGTCCACGCCGGCCGCCTGCACGTCCACGGGCAGCTGCGGCGCCGCCTGCGCAGCATCGACCACCACGACGGCTCCGACCCGGTGGGCCCGCTCGGCCAGCTCGGCGACCGGGTTCACGGTGCCCAGCATGTTCGAGACCCAGGTGAACGAGACGGCTTTGGTGTGCTCGTCGAGCAGGCGGTCCGCCTCGTCGAGGTCGAGCCGGCCGTCGTCGGTGAGCCCGAACCAGCGCAGCTCGGCGCCGGTGCGCTCGCACAGCAGCTGCCACGGCACGATGTTGGAGTGGTGCTCCATCTCGGTGATCACCACGTTGTCGCCGGGGCCGACCTGCAGCGGGCCGGGCCAGGCCATCGTGTTGGCCACGAGGTTGAGACACTCGCTGACGTTCTTGGTGAACACGATCTCGTCGCGCGAGGGCGCGTTGATGAAACGGGCCACCTTGTCCCGGGCGCCCTCGTAGGCCTCGGTGGACTCCGCGCCGAGCTGGTGCATCGCCCGTGCGATGTTGGCGTTGCTCCGCTCGAGGTGGTCGACCATGGTGTCGATCACCACCTGCGGCTTCTGCGAGGTGTTCGCCGAGTCGAGGTAGACCAGGGGCTGGTCGCCGGCGAGCCGACGCGCGAGGATCGGGAAGTCCTTGCGGACCACCTCGAGGTCGGGCAGCAAGCCCGGCAGGATGCTCATGTGGTCTCCTTTCGACTCATCGGACCTGGTCAGACCGCGGCTTTGACGTACTTGTCGTAGCCCTCCGACTCCAGCTGGTCGGCGAGCGCCGGGCCGCCGTCCTCGGCCACGCGCCCGTTGACGAACACGTGCACGAAGTCCGGGGTGATGTAGCGCAGGATTCGGGTGTAGTGGGTGATCAGCAGCACGCCGCGGTCATCCTGCTCGCGGAACCGGTTCACGCCCTCGGCCACGATCCGCAGCGCGTCGATGTCGAGCCCGGAGTCGGTCTCGTCGAGGACGGCGACCTTGGGGTTGAGCAGCTCGAGCTGGACGATCTCGTGGCGCTTCTTCTCACCGCCGGAGAAGCCCTCGTTCACGTTGCGCTGGGAGAAGGCCTGGTCCATCTTCATCCGCTCCATCGCGGAGTTGAGGTCCTTGACCCAGTGGCGCAGCTTGGGGGCATCCCCGTCGATGGCGGTCTTGGCCGTGCGCAGGAAGTTGGCGACCGAGACACCCGGGACCTCGACCGGGTACTGCATCGCCAGGAACAGCCCGGCACGGGCCCGCTCGTCGACGGTCATGGACAACACGTCGACGCCGTCAAGGGTCACCGAGCCCTGGGTGACGTGGTACTTCGGATGCCCTGCGATGGAGTAGGCCAGGGTGGACTTGCCGGAGCCGTTGGGCCCCATGATCGCGTGGGTCTCGCCGTCCCGGATGGCCAGGTCGACGCCCTTGAGGATCTCCTTCTCGCCGTCATCGGTGGTCACCGAGACGTGCAGGTCCTTGATCTCCAGGTTGCTCATTGCTCTCCTCTGCGTGGAAGTCAGCTGGGGGTCACGCCGTTGAGCGTGGTGGTGGTGTCGACGTACACGTCGGTGCCGCCCGCCTCGTTGGGGCGCAGCTCCACCGGGAAGGTGGCCACCGGCTCGGTCGCCGGCAGGTTGGTGGGCTTGCCGCTGCGCAGGTCGAACATGGAGCCGTGCAGGCAGCACTCGATCTCGCAGCCGTCGACCTCGCCGTCGCTCAGCGGGATCTCCTCGTGCGAGCAGCGGTCCTGCAGCGCCACCACCTGGGTGTCGTCGCCGTCTCCGCACCGGGCGACCACGACGTCGTGGTCGCCGATGGTGACCGCGGTGCCCTCGTCGGCGCTGATGTCGGCCAGCGCGACGGCCCACTCGAAGGTCATGGCGTGGCCGCACCGACGACGTTCTTGGCCAACTCGCCCTCGACCGTGTCGACCAGCTGGTCGGTGAGCTCGGGTACGGCGATGCGCCGGATCAGGTCGTGGAAGAACCCGTGCACCACCAGCCGCCGGGCCTCCGCCTCGGGGATGCCGCGGGAGCGCAGGTAGAACAGCTGCTCGTCGTCGAACCGGCCCGTCGCCGAGGCGTGGCCGGCACCGAGGATCTCACCGGTCTCGATCTCGAGGTTCGGCACCGAGTCGGCCCGGCAGCCGTCGGTGAGCACCAGGTTGCGGTTCTCCTCGTAGGTGTCGATGCCCTCGGCGACCTTGCGGATCAACACGTTGCCGACCCAGACGGTGTGCGCCTGATCGCCCTGCAGGGCACCCTTGTAGACCACGTTGCTCCTGGTGTTGGGGGCGGTGTGGTCCACGAACAGCCGGTGCTCGATGAACTGGCCCGCGTCGGCGAAGTACATGCCGAGCATCTCGACCTCGCCGCCGGGACCGGCGTACTCCGCGGTGGTGTCGTGGCGCACCACGTCCCCGCCGAAGCTGACGTCGACGTGCCGGAACGTGGCGTCGCGACCGACCGAGGCGTGCCTGTGCCCGACATGGACGGCGTCGTCGGCCCAGTCGTCGATGTTGACCACCGTCAGGTGGGCGCCGTCACCGACCACGAACTCGACGTTGTCCGCGAGCGTCGCCGACCCCTCGAACCGGAACACCACGGTGGCCCGGGCGTGCGCCTCCACGGTCACCACGCAGTGGGCGGCCGCGGCGGGCTCCACGTCGGTGCCCCTGACGGTCACGAAGACCGGCTCACGCACCTCCGTCCCGGCCGGCACCAGCACCGACAGCGAGCCGTGCGCGGCCGCCATGGCCCGCGCGGAGATCCGGTCCAGCGGCACCAGGCCGCTGGCGCCCTTGAGGTCCTCACCCTCGACCCGCTCGACCTTGACGCCCTCCGGGGCGTCGAACGTCGCGGTGTAGGTGCCGACGGTGAACGGCGCGTCCTGGTGGAGCTTGCGCAGCCGCCGCAGCGGCGTGAACCTCCAGATCTCCTCCCGCCCGGTGGGCACCGGGTGGAAGTCGACGTCAAAGCTCCCCTGCGGGTGCAGGTGGGACGAAACCAGATCCGGGTTGCGGCCCTCCGCGGCCTCAGCAACGTTCGAGGCAACCGCGGTCATCCAACAGCCCCTTCCATCTGCAACTCGATCAGCCGGTTGAGCTCGAGGGCGTACTCCATCGGCAGCTCCTTGGCGATCGGCTCGATGAAGCCGCGCACGATCATCGCCATGGCCTCGTCCTCGGCCACCCCGCGCGACATCAGGTAGAACAGCTGGTCGTCGCTGACCTTGGAGACTGTTGCCTCGTGACCCATGGTCACGTCGTCCTCGCGGATGTCGACGTACGGGTAGGTGTCGGACCGGCTGATCTGGTCGACCAGCAACGCGTCGCACAGCACGTTGGAGCGCGAGTGGTGCGCGCCCTCGTTGACCTGGACCAGGCCGCGGTAGGACGTACGACCGCCGCCGCGCGCCACCGACTTGGACAGGATCGAGCTCGAGGTGTACGGCGCGGCGTGCACCATCTTGGCGCCCGCGTCCTGGTGCTGCCCCTCGCCGGAGAAGGCCACCGACAGCGTCTCGCCGCGGGCGTGCTCACCCATCAGCCAGACCGCGGGGTACTTCATGGTCACCTTCGAGCCGATGTTGCCGTCGACCCACTCCATGGTCGCGCCCGCCTCGCAGGTGGCGCGCTTGGTGACCAGGTTGTACACGTTGTTCGACCAGTTCTGGATGGTCGTGTAACGGCAGCGACCGCCCTTCTTCACGATGATCTCGACCACCGCGGAGTGCAGCGAGTCCGAGCTGTAGATCGGAGCCGTGCAGCCCTCGACGTAGTGCACGTAGGCGTCCTCGTCGACGATGATCAGGGTGCGCTCGAACTGGCCCATGTTCTCGGTGTTGATCCGGAAGTAGGCCTGCAGCGGGATGTCCACGTG
>JBOHDO010000055.1:0-11868 GCA_050699415.1 Marmoricola sp. | reverse complement strand
GCGTAGGTCTGCACCGGTCGCGCCGGGCCGTCGTACGGCGGCGCGCCGGCCGCCTGCCACGCGCAGCGGTCGGCGACCGGGCAGTGCCCGCATCGTGGCCGGGAGGCGGTGCACACCAGCGCGCCGAGCTCCATCACCGCCACCGACCACGCCGCCGGCGCCTCCTCGGGCAGCAGGCCCTCGGCGCGCGTGCGCTCGGCCGTGGTCACCGAGGCCGCCGGCAGCTCCTCCCCACCGACCAGCCGGGCGAGCACGCGCCGCACGTTGGTGTCCAGCACCGCGTGACGGCCGCCGTAGGCGAACGCGGAGACGGCCGCCGCGGTGTAGTCACCGACGCCGGGCAGCTCGCGCAGCCGGTCCCGGTCGGCGGGCACCTCGCCACCGTGCTGGCTGACGATCGCCTCGGCCGCCGCGTGCAGCCGCAGCGCCCGGCGCGGGTATCCGAGCCGGCCCCAGGCGCGTACCGCCTCGCCGCTCGGCTCGGCTGCCAGGGCGGCCGGCGTCGGCCAGCGCTCCAGCCAGGCCTCGTAGACCGGCAGTACCCGCGACACCGGTGTCTGCTGCAGCATGAACTCCGAGACCAGCACCGCCCACGGGGAGGCCGACTCGGCGCGCCACGGGAGCTCACGGGCGTGTTCGTCGTACCAGGCCAGGATGCGGGTGTGCAGCTCGTTCATCGACGCTCAGGGTAGAGGCCGGCCCTGCCGGTCGACGACGATGTCCCTGCGACGGGTGCGCACCCCTTCGGAGTGCCTCCGCAAAAGCTGCCCCCGCGCTGGCTAGCGTTCCGGTCATGAGCCAGCGTCGGAGCCCGATGACGCACCCGCGAGGACGCCTGCCGGCAAAGGTGTACTGGGTACGTCGCGGCGGGGTGGTGGTGGTCGCGTTCGCCCTGGTCTTCGGGATCGCGCACCTGCTCGGGGGCGGCGGTTCGGACCAGGCACCGTCGGCCCGGATGGCCGCGGCCCCGAAGAACGCCGGCCAGCCGACCCCTCCGAAGCCGACGCTGCAGGGCCCCCAACCGGTCCAGACGCTCCCCAGCGGGCCGCACCGGCACCAGAAGCGCCACCACCAGGGCAAGCACGCTCAACCTTCGGACCCGGCGTCGCCGTCCGTGCCGCTCGCCAGCCCCACCGGCACCTGCAACCCCGGTGACCTGAGCGCGACGCCCACGATCGACTCCGCTGCGGCCGGCCGCAAGATCGACATCAGCCTGCAGATCAGCGGCACCGCGGCCGCATGCACCTTCAAGGTCTCACCGGCCTCGCTGGTGCTGAAGGTGACCTCGGGTCCGGACAACGTGTGGTCCAGCCAGCAGTGCCGGAAGGCGGTCCCGCGCGAGACCGCCGTGGTGCGAAACGCCAAGCCCGCCCGGCTCTCGGTCCAGTGGGACGGGCATCGCTCCACCGAGGGCCACTGCGGAGCGTCGAACCCGTGGGCCGAGCCGGGCTACTACCACGCCCACGCGGCGGTCCTCGGCTCGGTGCCCAGCGACCAGCCGTTCCAGCTCACCGTGCCGCCACGGAAGGTGATCACCAAGACCGCCCACCCCAAGCCGCAGCACGACACCACCGGCAGCCAGGGCAACGGAACCGGGGTGCACGGCAAGCAGTCGACGTGCGGCGGGGACAACGCCTGCTGACTCGGCGGTCGGGGTTTGGTCCCAAACCGCGACGATCCGGTGTCCGGACGTGCAGTATCTGCCCGAACGTGGCTCGATGATCACGCTGCCCGAACCACCCCGGCTGGCGTCGCCGACCACCGCCGTTCGGGTCTCCTACCTCACGGGGGAGCAGGCAGACTGCCGGCTCCGCGGCATCGACACCGACTGGCTCGGGCCCGCCAGCGAGGACTTCGAGCGTCACGTCGCCGAGCGCCGGAGCGTCGCCCTGCGCTGGGGCGTCCCGTCCTCGATCCGCTGGTACGTCGCCGGCGAGCACTACCTCGGCACCCTGGTGATCCGACACCGGCTCACCGAGGACCTGCTCGTCGCCGGTGGCCACATCGGGTTCCATGTGGTGGCCCCCTGGGCCGGCCAGGGGCATGCCACCCGCATGCTCGCCGCCGGCATCACCGAGGCCCGCCGACTGGGTATCGCACGCGTGCTGCTCACCTGTCGACCCGACAACGAGCGCTCCCGCCGGGTCATCCTCGGCAACGGCGGCCGGCAGGACCGCACCCTCGGCGGGGAGCTTCGGTTCTGGATAGAGGGTTCTCAGACGTAGCGCTCGAGGATGCTGGACTCGGCGAGCCGCGAGAGGCCCTCCCGCACGCTGCGCGCGCGCAGCTCGCCGACCCCGTCGACGGCCTGCAGGTCCTCCACCCCCGCGGAGAGCAGCTTCTGCAGGGTGTCGAAGTGGTCCACCAGCCGGTCCACCACGGCTCCGGGCAGCCGGGGAACCTTCGCGAGCAGCCGGTAGCCGCGGGGGTTCACCGCGCCGTCGAGGTGCTCGCCGTGGCCCAGGCCGAGGGCACGCGCGACGGTTGAGACTTCGACCAGCTCACCGGCCGACAGCGCATCCAGGGCGGCCAGCGAGTCCGCCGGCGTCCGGACCTCCTGTCGTGCCGGCAGGTAGTCGCGCACCACCAGCTCGCGCTCCGGATCGACGCCGGTGACGAGCTCGTCGAGCTGCAGCGACAGCAGCCGGCCGTCGGTGCCCAGCTCGAGCACGTAGTCCTCGATCTCCCGGGCGATACGGCTGACCATCTCCAGCCGCTGCGCCACCACGGCGACGTCGCGGACGGTGACCAGGTCCTCGATCTCCAGGGCAGACAGCGTGCTGGAGACCTCGTCGAGCCGCAGCTTGTAGCGCTCGAGCGTCGCCAGTGCCTGGTTGGCCCGGGAGAGGATCTGGCCGGTCTCCTCGAGGACGTAGCGGATCTCGCCCACGTAGACCGCAATGATCTGCATCGACTGCGACACCGAGATCACCGGGAAGCCGGTCTGCTTGGCCACCCGGTCGGCGGTGCGGTGCCGGGTGCCCGTCTCCTCGCTCTGGATGGTGTGGTCGGGCATCAGGTGCACGTTGGCGCGGTGGATCGTGGTGAGCTCGGAGTCCACCACGATCGCCCCGTCCATCTTGGCGAGCTCGCGCAGGCCGGTCGCGGTGAAGGGGAAGTCGAACGTGAACCCGCCGGTGCAGATCGCCTCGACGGTACGGTCCCGGCCCAGCACGATCAGCGCGCCCGTACGTCCGCGCAGGATCCGCTCCAGGCCGTCGCGCAGCGGCGTACCCGGCGCGATCGACGCCAGCATCGTCCGCAGCCGCGCGACGTCGTCGGCGCGGTCGGGTCGGTCGGGTCGGTCGGACACAGCCACGCAGGGAGTGTAGAGGAGTCGACCACACCGGCCGACCGGTCGCGCGGGGCGTGGCGGACCGGAAGCCGACGAACCGGACGGTCTGCGAGCCGCGGGGCCCGTCGACGCCTGCTACTGGGCCGAGCGCCTCGGCTCCTCCTGCTGCACCAGGCCCAGCACGTGCAGCGCGGTGGTGACGTGGTCGAGCTCGATCACGCGCAGGCCGTCCATCACCCGGTCGGTGCCCTCGTGGGTGTGCGCGTCGGCCGGGACGACGGCGGAGCGGAAGCCCAGCCGGGCGGCCTCGCCGATGCGGACTCCGAGGTCGCGCACCCGGCGCATCTCCCCGGAGAGGCCCAGCTCCCCGACCGCGGCGACCTTGCGCCCCAGCGGTCGTCCGAGCGTGGCCGAGACGATTGCCATCGCGATGGCGAGGTCGTTGGACGGCTCTGTCAGCCGGGCACCGCCGATGCTGGACACGAACACGTCGGACGCGTGCAGCCGCAGGCCGGCGTGCTGCTGGAGTACGGCGAGGATCATCGCGACCCGGGCCGAGTCCACCCCGGACGTGGTGCGACGCGGATGGTCCGCGGCCGAGGGCGTGACCAGCGCCTGCACCTCCCCGAGCAGTGGGCGCCGACCCTCCATCGCCACGGCCACGCAGGTGCCGGGCACCAGCGTGGTGCGGCCGTCGAGGAACAGGCCGGTGGGGTCGGTGATCGCGACGATGCCGTCGGCGGAGAGGTCGAAGCAGCCGACCTCGTCGACGGGCCCGAAGCGGTTCTTCACCGCCCGGACCAGCCGCAGCCGGGAGGTGCGCTCGCCCTCGAAGTGCAGCACCACGTCGACCAGGTGCTCCAGCACCCGGGGCCCGGCGATGGTGCCCTCCTTGGTGACGTGGCCGACCAGCACCACCGTGATGTTGCGCAGCTTGGCCATCCGGATCAGGGCGGCGGCGACCTCCTTGACCTGGGTCACCCCGCCGGGGACCCCGTCCACGTCGGTGGCGCCGACGGTCTGCACCGAGTCGACCACCAGCAGCGAGGGGCGTACCTCCTCGATGTGGGTGAGCACGGCCCCCAGGTCGGTCTCGGCGGCGAGGTAGAGCTCGTCGCTGATCCCGTCGGTCCGGTCCGCGCGCAGCCGCACCTGGGCCGCGGACTCCTCCCCGGTCACGTAGAGCGTGCGCTGCCCGGCCCGCGCCGTCTGCGCGGCCACCTCGAGCAGCAGTGTGGACTTGCCGACCCCGGGGTCGCCGGCGAGCAGGATCGCCGCGCCGGGCACCATCCCGCCGCCGAGCACCCGGTCGAGCTCGTCGACCCCGCAGCTGCGGGCCTGGGTGTCGGCCACCGGGATCTCGCCGATCGGGCGGGCCGGACTGGTCACCGTGCCCGGGCGCACGCGCGGCTGCTGGGCGGTGGCCTGCTCCACCACCGAGCCCCACGCCCGGCACTCCGGGCAGCGGCCGACCCACTTCACGGTCACCCAGCCGCACTCGTTGCAGTGGTAGGTCGCGCGCGGAGACTTCGGCATGTCCCGAACGCTAGGGCAGCGCTCCGACATCCCCGGGGAAGCCGAGCCATGTCGGGCCGCCTGGTACGGCGCCCGCAGCCTCCCGGGCTGCCCGGCGGTGCGTCCGACGATAGGGTTGGATCGTTCAACAGGTCGCGAAGGGGGACCGATGGGGAACGATCGGCGCGGTGCCCACGCCGTACCCACCTTGGCGACGGTTGCCCAGGCGGCCGGGGTGTCACGCCAGACCGTGTCCAACGCGCTGAACAACCCCGACCTGCTGCGCCCGGAGACCCTCGACCGTGTCCGGGCGGTGGTGGAACGGCTCGGCTACACCCCCAACCGGGCCGCCCGGCAGCTGCGGACCCGTACCTCGCACCTCATCGGGCTGCGGTTCGAGCCCGCCCAGGAGGGCACCACCAACGCGCTGATGGACCGGTTCCTGCACTCGCTGGTGGAGACCATGGCGCGCACCAACCACCACGTGCTGATGTTCTCCGGCGACGCGCAGGACCCGATGGACGGCTATGACGACCTGCTGCGCTCCACCGCGGTCGACGCCTTCGTGGTGACCGACACCTACGCCGGTACGCCGCAGGCGGGCTTCCTGCAGTCGCGCGACGCGCCGTTCGTGGCGTTCGGCCGTCCCTGGGATGACGGGGCCGAGCCGTCCGACCCGCCCGCGGACTGGGCCTGGGTCGACGTCGACGGCGCCGCCGGGTGCCGGATGGCCACCGAGCACCTGCGCGAGGCGGGGCATCGCGGGATCGCCTGGCTCGGCTGGGAGCCCACGTCGCGGATCGGCCGGGACCGCCGGTCCGGCTGGGCCGAGGCCCTCGCCGCGACAGGGTGCGAGGGGCCCTCGCTCGAGGTGGCGGACAGCGTCGAAGCGGCGCGGTGCGCCGCCCACGAGGTGCTCGACGCCGGGGACGCCACCGCCTTCGCGTGCGCGAGCGACACCCAGGCGTTCGGGGTGCTGAACGCCTGCGCCGAGCGGGGCCTGCAACCCGGTGCGGACGTCGGCGTGGTCGGCTTCGACGACTCCCTGGCCGCCCAGGTCACCTGGCCGGGCCTGTCGTCGGTGCGCCAGCCCCTGGAGCAGGTCGCCGTGGAGCTGGTCGCGCTGCTGCACCGCGTGCTCGCCGAGGAGCCCATCGAGCGGAAGGGCACGTTGCTGACCCCCACGCTGGTGGCGCGGGGGTCGAGCCTGCGCTGACCACGGCAGCCACAGGTTTCCCAGGTTCACCTGGGAAAACCGCCCCGCCACCACCACACGTTCACCGCGTAGTCCACCGTGGTGCCGGAGTGGGCGGCGAGGGCGGCATCGGCGGCGGCGGGCGGAAGCTCGATGCGTACGACGGCCTCGAGGTCCTCGCGCCGGTCGAACCGCCACGAGGTGAGCACCGGGATCCGCCGCCAGTCCCGTGCGGCCCAGAACCTTTCGACGGCCACCGGGTCGACGGCCGGGAAGCCTCGCCGGAACCAGGCCCCGAAGGTCGAGCGGGTGAGGTCGTTGTCGACCACGAACGCCGCGCCCCCGGGCCGGAGCACCCGGTCGAGCTCGGCCAGGCCGGGCTCGCAGCCGGGTCCGAAGAAGTACGCCCAGCGTGCATGCACGAGGTCGGCGGCCGCGCCGGGCAGCGGCAGGTCCGAGGCGAGGCCGTCGCGCAGCGACACGTTGGCCAGCCGCCGGGTACGGCGTACCGCGATCGCGCGGAGTGCCTGGTGGGGTTCCACGCCCACCACCGAGCGTGCGGTCGTGGCGAACCGGGGCAGCAGGAAGCCGCTGCCGCAGCCCACGTCCACGACGTCACGGCCGGCCCAGTCCGCCACCGAGCGGATCGCCTGGTCGACCAGGCCGTCGGGATCGAACGCCTGGCACTCGAGCTCGTAGAGGTCCGGGGTGTGCCAGAGGTTCGGGCTGGGGCGCGGGTCGCCGTCCGACGAACCGGTGCTCACCGGAGGCACCGGGACTCAGATGCGGACGAGGCCCCTGGGCGTCTGCAGCTGCACGGCCTGGATGCCGGGGGTGCCGTTGGGGGCGACCCACTCGACCTTCACGTCCTCCAGCGGCTGCTCCACGGGCTGGCCCAGCCACTCCGACACCCGCACGGGGTCGCCCGCGATCTCGAGCGAGGCCAGGGAGACCTTGCCGCTGGCGCCGTGGCTGGGGTGCTCGGAGAAGTCGCTGAGCCACTGCACGAAGAAGGGCAGCTGGGGGTCGGCCTGCAGCCCCTTGACGCCCAGCTGCTTCCAGACCAGCTCGACGCCGTCCGGACGGTGCCGGTTCGCGGGCGCGGCCTCACGGCCGAGCCGCCGCTCCAGCGGGGCGATGTCGTCCACGGCCACCACCCAGCCAATCCAGCCGCCTCCGAGCTCGGACCGGGTGCGCACCGCCTGGCCGAAGGGGGCCTTGTCGGAGGCCGGGTGGTCGAGCACCTCGACCACCTCGAAGTACGTGCCCTCGCACAGCGGCAGCACCGCGTTGCGGGTGCCGAAGCGAGGGTGCACACCGCCGTCGCGGAACTCCTCACCGATCAGCTCGGCCAAGCGCTGCGTGGTCGCGGTGAGCCCGTCGGGTCCGGCGGCGAAGGCAATGTGGTCGAGACGCATGCCCCTGATTCTCACCCGCCGCGGTTGGCGGAGTCACAGCGGGGTCCGGGTGCTGCGGATCAGCCGCGGTCGCGCGATGCCGGGTGCGGCGCCACCGGAAGCTCAGAGGCCAAGCGGGCTTGGCAATGCTCGACCAGGACGTCGTACGCCGGGCGACCCATGAGCGTCACCAGCTCGGTCTCGTTGGAGACGTAGAGGGGCTCGGCACCGATGTGTGCCTCGGTGTTGCCCGAGCAGTACCAGTCCAGCTCGTGGCCGCCCGGTCCCCAGCCGCTTCGTTCGTACTCCGCGATGCTGACCTCGAGGTAGGAGGTGCCGTCGGGTCGTTCGACCTCACGATAGGTACGCCGGATCGGCAGCTGCCAGCACACGTCGGGCTTGGTCTCGACGAAGTGCACGCCCTCCCGCACCGCGAGGTGGTGCAGTGCGCACCCGTAGCCGCCGGGGAAGTCCGGGCTGTTGTGGAAGATGCAGGCGCCCCCGCTGACCCGGGTCTTGCGCTCGCCGTCCTCGACCTCGACCCAGCCGCGGCGGCGGAGACGTCCCCTCGAGGTGAGTGCCTCACCGCGCCGTTCCCAGACCTCGTCGTCGAGCCGCTCCACCCAGGCCGCCACGCGGTCCTCGTCGTCCCGGTCGGTGAAGTGGGCCCCCAGGGTGCAGCATCCGGTGTGGGGCGAGTCGCCGTAGATGCCGCGGCACCCGGCGCCGAAGATGCAGGTCCACCGCGAGGTCAGCCAGGTCAGGTCGCAGCGGAACACCTGGTCCGCGTCGGCAGGATCGGTGAACTCCAGCCAGGAGCGGGGGAAATCCGGGTCGACCTCGGGCACGTGGCACACCTTAGGTCGTGCCGGCAAGCGGTGGCGCGTGGCTGCGGGACGTGGCTCGCGACCCTCCACCCGTCGGGGGCACAGCGCCCACATCGGCAACACCAATATCGGTGAAACCTCGACACATATCACGTCTCAGAGTTATCTTGCGTCACGTGCGTTCTTCCGGGCGTGTCGCCCTGCGTCGTGCGTCTGCCGTGCTGGTGGCGCTGCTCGGGCTCGCCCTCGTGGCGGGCTTGGGGGGCCTGGTGGCGCCCTCCTCGGCGACCCCGGGACGCGACGACTACCCGACCGGGCTGCGCAGCCACCCCAAGGACTCCCTGGTCGACCCCTGGTACTACTACAACCGCGAGTGCACGTCGTTCGTGGCCTGGCGGCTCAACAACGACAACGGGGTCTCCCACTTCTACAACCGCTACAAGGGCCACCACTGGGGCAATGCGGGCACCTGGAAGGGGGCGGCCCAGGCCTCCGGCGTCGCGGTCAACTCCGTTCCGGCCCCCGGAGCGGTGGCCTGGTGGTCCAACAGCTCGACCAGCGGCGGGCTCGGCCACGTGGCCTGGGTCTGGAAGGTCTCCGGCAACCAGATCACCATCGAGGAGTACAACTACCTGCACCGCGGGGGCTACGACACCCGGACCCTGTCCAAGGGGGACCGCTACTGGCCGGACGGCTTCATCCACGTGCGCGACCTCGCGCTGCGCAACACCACGAGGCCGAGCGTCGGCGGCACCGCCCAGGTGGGGAGGCGGCTGACCGCACGCACCGGGTCCTGGTCGAGCCCGCCGTCGGGCTACGCCTACCAGTGGCGCGCTGGCGGTACGGCGATCAAGGGCGCTACGCGCAGCCGGTTCACCCCGACGGCCGACCAGCTCGGCCGGCAGATCACGGTCCGGGTGACCGCGAGCGCGTCCGGTCTGCGGTCCGCGAGCGCCACCTCCCGCGCAACGGCCGGGGTCGCCAGGGGACAGCTGACCAACACGGCCGCGCCCGCGATCACGGGCACCCCGCGGGTGGACGCGCCGTTGACCGCCGACGCCGGGAGCTGGTCCCCCGGGGCCGGCTACGCCTACCAGTGGATCGCCGGCAGCACAGCCGTCCCGGGTGCGACCGACGACACCTTCACGCCCGGCGCCGCCCAGGTGGGTGAGCCGATCTCGGTGCGCGTGACCGCCTCCCGGGCGGGCTACGCCACGAAGAGCGCGACCTCCGCGAAGACCGCCTCGGTCGCGAAGGGGAGCTTCAGCTCCGCGCAGGCCCCGGCGATCACCGGCAAGTCCGAGGTCGGCCGGACGCTGACCGTCTCGCCGGGCACCTGGCAGCCCGGCACCGGCAACACCTACAGCTACCGGTGGCTGGCCGACGGCAAGCCGATCAGCGGTGCCACCTCCACCACGCTGCAGGTCGGCCCCGACCTCGTCGGCAAGCGGATCTCGGTCCGCGTGACCGTGACCCGGCCGGGGTACGCCGGTGCCACGAAGACGACCTCGACAACTCCCGAGGTCGCGCGCGGCACCTTCCTGATCACCACGCCACCCTCGGCGACCGGCACCCCGCAGGTCGGCGTCGAGATGCGCGGGCACCGAGGCGACTGGTCGCCGGCTGGCCAATTCGCCTACCAGTGGAGCGCCGACGGGCAGCCGATCACCGGCGCGACCTCGCTGCGCTTCACGCCCACGGCCGTCCAGGTCGGCAAGAAGCTCTCGCTCGCGGTCACCGGGCAGTCGCCCGGCTACAACACCGCCACCCGGGTCTGGACCGCCGCGGCCCCCGTCGAGCCCGGCACCATCCACCGCGACGCGGCCCCCAAGGTCACCGGCGGCCGGATGGTCGGGGACACGCTCCGGGCAGATGCCGGCACCTGGTCGCCGTCCTCGGTCACGCTGTCCTACCAGTGGCGCGCGGACGGGGCGCCGATCGCGGGCGCCGCGGACAGCGCGACGTACCGGCTCACCGGCCAGGACGCCGGACACCGGATCAGCGTCCGGGTGACGGCCACGGCCGACGGCTACACGACCGCGCGCGGCTACTCGTCGCGCACCGCCACCGTGCTCCTGGGCCGTGCCTCGTTCGACGGCGACCCGCACGTCGCCGGGGTGCCCCGCCCGGGTCGGGAGCTCATCACGCTGGTCGGCGACCGCACTCCCTCCGGGGTCAGCCTGCACTACCAGTGGTACCGCGGTGCGTCCGCGATCGCCGGGGCCACCGGGCGGAGCCACCGGGTGGCCGATGCCGACCTCGGCCGCCGGCTCTCGGTACGGATCACGCTGTCCCCGCCGGACTGGCAGCGGGCCGTGGTGCACACCCCCCGGACCCGGCTGGTGCGCAGCGTCCCGCGCCTCGCGGTGGCCCCCTCCACGAGTGGTCGCAACGTCCGGGTCGGCGTCGACGTGACGGCGCCGGGCGTACGCGCCCCCGCCGGTGGCGTCCGGGTGCGGTGGGGCCGCCACGTCATGCGCCGTGCCAGCCTCTCCGGCGGCCGGAGCACGCTGCGGTTCACCCTGCCGCGCGGCCGCCACCACCTCACCCTGCTGTACGGCGGCGACGTCCGCGTGCTGCCCGGCAGCCGCACTTTCACGGTCCGCGTGCCATGAGCGGCGGCCCGGAACGATAGCCTCGGAGCGTCCGCGGGGATCGGTCGCGGCCGAGCGGTAGGCAGGAGGCGGTGTCGACGTCCAGGAAGCCTCCGGTGTTTGCACTGTCCACGGCCTCGGTCTACCCGGAGAACACCTCGCACGCCTTCGCCTACGCGTCCCGGCTCGGGTACGACGCCGTCGAGGTGATGGTCGGGATGGACGACATCAGCCAGAGCATCGAGCGGGTCCGCTCGCTGTCGGACTACCACGAGATCCCGGTGTGCGCCGTCCATGCGCCCTGCCTGCTGCTCACCCAGCGGGTCTGGGGCACCGACCCCTGGGCCAAGCTCGAGCGCAGCGCGGACATGGCCCATGCGGTGGGCGCCGACGTGGTGGTGGTGCATCCGCCGTTCCGCTGGCAGCGCGACTACGTGCACGGCTTCGTGGAGGGCATCGCGGACCTGGAGTCGCGCACCGGCATCGCGTTCGCGGTCGAGAACATGTACCCGTGGCGCACCGCGCGGCGTGAGCTGCAGGTCTACGCCCCCGGCTGGGACCCCTCCGAGGAGGGGTACGCGCACACCACCATCGACGTCTCGCACGCGGCCACCGCGCACGCCGACCCCGTCGAGATGGCCCGCCGCCTCGGTGGTCGGCTGCGACACCTGCACCTGACCGACGGCAGCGGCTCGGCCAGGGACGAGCACCTGGTCCCGGGCCATGGGAGGCAGCCGTGCGCGGAGCTGCTGGAGCACCTCGGCGCGGACGGGTTCGACGGCCACGTCGTGGTGGAGATCAACACCCGCAAGTCCGGTACCCGCGAGGACCGCGAGGCCGACCTGCTGGAGTCGCTGGCGTTCGCCCGGCTGCACTTCACCCCGGCTGCGGCGACGTGACCGGCGCCGGCGGCACGCGTCGGGGGCGGCGACCGGGGTCGCCCGACACTCGCGCCGACATCCTGGCCGCGGCCCGGGAGCTGTTCGCCGCCGGCGGCTACGCCGGTACGTCGGTACGGTCGGTCGCCGCCCGCGCGGGCGTCGAC
>JBOHDO010000054.1:0-5448 GCA_050699415.1 Marmoricola sp. | reverse complement strand
AGGTAGCCGTGCGCGCAGTGCAGCTCAAGCAGATCGAAACCGCACCGGTCGGCGGCCCTCGCGGCGGCCACGAACTGCTCGCGGATCTGGTCCATCTCGGCCACGGTCAGCTCGCGCGGCACCTGATTCGTGCCCGCCAGGTACGGAATCGGCGACGGGCCGCAGACCTCCCAGTTTCCCGAGTCAAGCGGCAGGTCGATGCCCTCCCACATCAGCCGGGTCGAGCCCTTGCCGCCCGAATGGCCGAGCTGCAGCCCGATGCGGGCCGACGAGCGCCGGTGCACGAAGTCGACCACGCGGCGCCACCCCTCGCGCTGGGCGTCGTTCCACAGCCCCGTGCAGCCCGGGGTGATCCGCCCGGTGGGGGAGACGCAGACCATCTCGGTCATCACCAGCCCGGCCCCGCCGAGTGCCTTGCCGCCCAGGTGCACCAGGTGGAAGTCGTCCGGCATCCCGTCGCGGGCGACGTACATGTCCATCGGCGAGACCACCACCCGGTTGCGCAGTCGCATGCCCGAACCGTCGGGGGTGGCCAGCCGCAACGGCTGGAACATCGGCGGGCATACCTCGCCGGGCCCGTGGCCTGCCGCACGGGTCTGCCCGGCGAACCAGCGGTCCAGCCGGTCGACGAACTCCGGATCGCGGACCCGCAGGTTGTCGTAGGTGACCCGGCGGCTGCGCGTCATGATGTTGAACCCGAACTGCAGCGGGTCCTGGTGGGTGTACTGGCCGAGGTTCTCGAACCACTCCAGGCTGGCCTGCGCTGCACGCTGGGTGGAGGCGACCACCGGCTGTCGTTCCTCTTCGTAGGCGGTCAGGGCGGTGGGCAGGTCGTCGTGCTCGTGCAGGCAGGCGGCCAGCGCGAGCGCGTCCTCCATGGCCAGCTTGGTGCCCGAGCCGATCGAGAAGTGAGCGGTGTGGGCCGCGTCGCCGAGCAGCACCACGTTGTCGTGGCACCAGTGCTGGTTGCGCACCGTGGTGAAGCTGAGCCACCGCGAGTTGTTGCCGATCACCTCGTGCCGGTCGAGCACCCCGGCGAACAGCTCGCGGACGAGCGCGATCGACTTCTCGTCGGACTCGCCGGGCTGCCAGGGCCGGTCGTCGAACGCGGCGAAGCCGGCGCGCTCCCACACCGCCGCGTTCATCTCCACGATGAACGTGCTGCCGTGAGCGTCGTACGGGTAGCCGTGGACCTGCATCACGCCCCACGGGGTGTCGACGACGTAGAACTTGAAGGCGTCGAACACCTTGTCGGTGGCCAGCCACATGTACTTGCACGCACGCACGTCCAGGTCGGGGCGGAGGGTCTCGGCGTACCGGGCGCGCACCGTTGATCCGAGCCCGTCCGCGCCGACCACCAGGTCGTGGTCGGCGGCCAGCCGGCGTACGTCGGGCGCCTCGGTGCGGAAGCGCACCCCGACGCCGAGCTCGGCGCAGCGACGCTGCAGGATCCGCAGCAGCCGCTTGCGCGGCATCGCGGCGAACGCGTGACCACCGCTGGTGACCACCTCGCCCTTGACGTGCACGTCGATGTCGTCCCAGATCGCGAACTCGGCAGCCATCTGCCGGTAGACCGCGGGGTCGGCGTGTTCGATGCCGCCCAGGGTCTCGTCGCTGAAGACCACGCCGAAGCCGAAGGTGTCGTCGGCCGCGTTGCGCTCCCACACGGTGATCTGGTGGCGCTCGCCCGCGAGCCCGGCGAGCTGCTGGGCCAGTGCGCTGAAGTACAGCCCGCCCGGACCCCCGCCGACCACCGCGATCCGCATGTGGGTCAATATAGCGTGATCTTGACGCTGATTCCCAAGGCGCTATAGCGTGACTGGGGCTGTCGAGGAGGGCCGACCGTGGCGACCGCGCTGGTGTCCGGAGCGAGCAGGGGCATCGGGGTGGCCTGCGCACGGGCGTTGTCCGCGGGACGTACCGGGGTCACGTTGAACGCGGTCTGCCCCAGCCGGGTGGACACGCCGCTGACCGAGCGGGCCGTGCAGGAGGTCGCCGCGGCGGTGATGCTCTGCGTCGACAACGCGGCCATCAACGGCCAGGGCCGCCTCACCGTCGACGGAGGGGCGGTGCAGTCGTGACCGGAGCCGACCAGGCGGCGGGCCCGATCCGGGTCAACCCGGCGTCCCTCGCCCCGCCGAGTGGGTTCAGCCACGCCGTGGTGGCCCGGGGTACGACGATCGGCCTGGCCGGGCAGACCGGAATCGATGCAGCGGGCGCGGTCGTGCCCGGCGGCTTGGTCGCACAGTTCGAGCAGGCGCTGGCCAACCTGCTTACCGCGCTGCATGAAGCGGGCGGCAGCCCGGACCGGCTAGTCTCATTGACCGTCTATGCGGTCGACCTGGACGACTACCGGGCCCACGCCCGGGAGATCGGCCGGGTCTGGCGTCGGCTGGTCGGCGCCGACTACCCGGCGATGGCCGGCATCGGAGTCTCGCGGCTGTGGCAGCCGGAGGCGCTGGTCGAGGTCCAGGGCCTCGCGGTCATCCCGGACTGAGCCAGGCCCGGCTGCCGCTGCCCCAGCGCGACTCACCCCAGTGCCGCGTCGAGGTCCGTCCACGAGACTGGCAGCGGCTCCCCGACGATCGCCTCGACGGTACGGCGTGTCAGTGCGAGGTCGACGCCGGCGGCTGGTCGGCCACGGCCACGAGGCCCCCGACCGACTCCACGAGCGCGCGTCGGGCCTCGTCGAGGGCGATGTGCAGCTCCATGGTGGCCTCGTTAGCGTCGTGCGTTGGCTGGCTGGTCGTTGCGCACCAGCCCGCGGGCGAACGTCTCGGCACGGGTGCGCAGCCGCCGGTCCAGCCGGGTGAACACCTCGCCCGCACGGATGCCGGCCCAGTCCGCGGGCAGGTGCTCCAGCGGCAGCCCCGGGTCCAGGTAGGGCAGCCGTCGCCAGCCGGTCAGCATCGGCACGTACGTCGCGAACGCAGTCCGCGGGCCGGGGTTGCGCAGCCGGGCCAGCTCCGGCTCGTAGGCGGCCAGGAAGCCGTCGTACAGCTCGGAGAGGCGGTCCAGGTCCCACCACTCCCGCATCCGGCGGCCCACCTCCCCGGAGCCGAGGTAGTCGCCCCGGAACAGCTCGGTGTAGCCGGTCAGGGCGTGCCGGTCGAGCACGCTCACGGTCTCCTGCAAAAGCGTGCCCGGCGCCACCCAGACCCCCGGCGCCGCGGTGCCGAAGCCGAGCCGGGTCAGCTGGGCGCGCAGGGCGTGCCGCTGCTGCCGCTCGGCCTCGGGCACCGAGAAGACCACCACCAGCCAGCCGTCGGCGGGGGTGGCCCGGGGCCGCGACCAGATCCGGGCGTCGCCCTCGCGGAGCACCTCGAGGGCATCGGCGGACAAGGCGTAGCCGGCGCGTCCGTCGCGGCGGGCCGAGGTGAGTACGCCGCGGCGCTTGAGCCGCGAGACCGACGAGCGCACCGCCGTACCGTCGAGCCCGAGCACCTCCATAAGCGCGATCAGTGAGGCCACCGACAGCCACGCCCCCTCGGCGCGCGCGTAGAGGCCGTACAGGGAGAGGATCAGTTGGCGGGGCGGGAGCTCGACCGGCGCTTCCTGCACGGGTGCTCCTCGGTGGTCGGGGCGGTTCAGGGCTGGCGCAGCCGGAAGCGCTGCAGCTTGCCGGTCTGGGTGCGGGGGAGCTCGTCGATGAACTCGACGGCGCGAGGATACTTGTACGGCGCGATCTCGGCCTTGACGAAGTCCTGGAGCCGCCGCCCCAGGGCCTGGTCGCCGGCGAACCCGTTGGCCAGCACCACGTAGGCCTTGACGATCGACCCGCGCTGCTCGTCGGGCCAGCCGACGACCGCGCACTCGGCCACCGCGGGATGCTGGTGCAGCGCCTCCTCGACCTCGGGCGCGGCGATGTTGTAGCCGGAGGAGATGATCATGTCGTCGCTGCGGGCGATGTACCAGAAGTAGCCGTCGGCGTCTCGCCGGTAGGTGTCGCCTGTGATGTTCCAGCCGTGCTGGACGTAGGTGAGCTGGCGGGCGTCGGACAGGTAGCGACAGCCGGTGGGGCCCCTGACCGCGAGGCGTCCGGGCAGGTCCGGCGGGGCCTCGTTGCCGTCCTCGTCGAGCACCGTGGCGACGTACCCCGGGACGACCCGGCCGGTCGACCCCGGCCGGATATCGTGGCCGGCCGAGGCGATGAAGATGTGCAGCATCTCGGTGGAGCCGATGCCGTCGATGATGCGCACCCCGGTGGCGTCGTGGAAGGCCTGCCAGGTCGCCGCCGGCAGGTGCTCGCCGGCCGAGACCGCTGCGTGCAGCGAGGTCAGCTTGGCGTGCGTGCCGACCAGGACCTTGTACGCCGTGGGCGCGGTGAACAGCGTGGTGACCCCGAACTCCTCGACCAGGTCCGCCAGCTCGGCCGGGCTCGCCTTCTCCAGCATCAGGGCCGAGGCGCCGACGCGAAGCGGGAAGACCAGGTCGCCGCCGAGGCCGAAGGTGAACGCGATGGGCGGCGTCCCGGTGAACACGTCGGCGGCACCGGGTCGCAGCACCAGGGCCGAGAAGGTGTCGCACATGGCCAGCACGTCGCGGTGGAAGTGCATGGTGCCCTTGGGCCTGCCGGTGGTGCCGGAGGTGAAGCCGACCAGGGCAACGTCGTCGGCGGAGGTGGCCACATCGTGGTGGTCGGCCGGCTTGGCCGCGGCACGGACGGCCAGGTCGTCGACGCCCCCGCCCCCGAACGTGGCCGTGGGTACGTCGACCCCGTCCATCGCCTCGGTGAACCGGTGGTCGACCAGCGCCAGGTCGACCCGGGCGATCTCGTGGATGACCTGCAGCTCGTGGGTGCGCAGCAGCGGCATGGTCGCGACCACCACGCCACCGGCCTTGAGCACGCCGAACCAGCACGCGGCCAGCCACGGGGTGTTCGGCCCGCGCAGCAGCACTCGGTTGCCGGGCACCAGTCGGAGGTCCTCGGTGAGCACGTGCGCGACCCGGTTGGCCGCGGCCAGCAGGTCGGCGTAGGTCCAGGTGGCGGTGCCCGGCGCGTGCAGGCAGGGACGCTGACCACCGTGCACGGCGATGGTGCCGTCGAGCAGCTCCGTGGCGCAGTTGAGCCGACCCGGGTAGTCCGGCACCGGCGGGCCGGTGAGGAGCTCCGGCCACTGGTCGGCCGGGGGGAGCCGGTCCCGACAGAAGGTGTCGACGTGAGCAGTGGGCAGCAGCTCCATGATCGGACGATATTCCTGCATTCTGACGACGATCAACACCACGGCACAACAGTCGGCGCCGGTCGGCCCGGCCCCTCCCGGGGTTCGCATCGCCACCCTTCGGCCCGTGCAAGGCGATTGGTCGCCGCTCGGACCCGGCCGTATACTCGTCCGGCGTGCCCGGCCGCCCAGCCGGGCACACGTGCGAAGCACCCGCCGCCTTAGCTCAGTCGGTAGAGCGATTCACTCGTAATGAATAGGTCGTCGGTTCGATTCCGACAGGCGG
>JBOHDO010000053.1:0-5478 GCA_050699415.1 Marmoricola sp. | reverse complement strand
TCAGCAGGACTTGCCGTTCTTCGGGACCGTGCCGTCGATCAGATAGCTGTCGACGGTGTCGTTGATGCAGGCGTTGCCGCGGTTGTAGGCGGTGTGGCCGTCCCCGTTGCGGCTGACCAGCACCCCGGAGTCGAGCTGCCGGGCCAGCGCCTTCGCCCACGCGAACGGCGTGGCCGGGTCCCGGGTGGTGCCCAGCACCAGGATGGGCGGCGCTCCCCTGGCGTGCAGCGCGTGCGTGCGGTGGTGGGTCTTGATCGGCCAGGTCGAGCACGTGGACAGCGAGAAGGCGAACGTCTTGCCGAACGTGGGTGAGGCCTTCTCGAACTGCGCGAAGTGCGCCGGCACCTGCGAGGACGGGATGTAGTCGTCGTGGTCGAGGCAGTTGACGTCGTACAGCGCGTTCATCGAGTTGTCGGTGTAGCCGCTGGGCCCCCGCGAGTCGTACATGTCGGCCAGGGACAGCAGGATCGAGCCACGGTGCTTGCGGATGGCCTGGGTCAGGCCGGCCGTCAGCTGCGGCCACAGCGACTTCACGTACAACGGCATCCACACCCCGATCTCCGCGAGCCCCTTGGTCAGCGGCCGGTGCGGGTCGTCGGTGGGCAGCGGGTGACGCTCGGTCGCGTCGAGGAATCGCTTGACCCTGCGCACGGCGGCGGGCACGGAGTCGCCGAGGACGCAGCCCCCCTGCCCGACACAGCTCTTGACGTAGGAGTCGAGCGCGGTCTGGAAACCCTTCGCCTGGGCGAGCGACATCTGGGCGTTCGACAGCCTGGGGTCGATCGCCCCGTCGAGCACCATCTGGCCGACGTGAGCGGGGAACAGGTTCGCGTACGTCGCGCCCAGGAGGGTGCCGTAGGACGCCCCGAAGTAGTCCAGCTTCGGCTGTCCGAGGGCCGCCCGCAGGATGTCCATGTCACGGGCCACCTCCTCGGTCGACATGTTGCGCGCCAGCGCGGGGTCGTGCCGCAGGCAGGCCTCGCCGAAGCCGTGCACCAGCTGGTCCATGTGACGGCGCTCTGCGGCGTTGTCCGGATCCGGGTCACTGGCGATGAAGGCGTCGAGCTTGCGGGTGCCCAGGCACTCCAGCGGGTCGCTGCTCCCGATTCCCCGCGGGTCGAAGCCGATGATGTTGTCGTGCGCGAGCAGCTGCGGGGTGTACGCCGCCTGCGCCGCCCGGGCGTACTGCACGCCCGAGCCGCCGGGTCCGCCCGGGTTGATCACCAGGTCGGGCGCCTGCGCGGGATGGTGCCCGGCGGGCACCTTCAGGAGGCGGACGTCGACGGTCTTCCCGGACGGGTGCGCGTAGCTCATCGGCACGGTCAGGCCGGCGCACAGTCCGCCCTGGCACCGCGACCAGTGCAGCTTCTGGTCGTAGAACCGGCGCAGCTTCGGGTCGACCCTGGGCATGGGAGCGCTCGCCGAAGGCGTCGCGGTCGGGGACGCCGGCCGCGACGAGCGTGCGTGGGACGGCGACGACCCGGCGGCAGGCTTGCCGCCGCCCGAGCTGCACCCGGTGAGCAGCCCCAGTAGCAGCGCGACGACCAGGGCCAGCACGCGCGTGGGCCGGGCAGGACGCGGTCGACGGACGGTTCCGGGGTCTGCCATGGCGCCAACACTAGAGAGCCCGCGTCACGCCGGGGCCGCGCCCTTCCACGAGCAGGCGACCCTGCCCGCCGCACGGAGCCCCTGACCATCACCACCGGGAGCTCGCGCCGACAGGGGCTGCCCACTGGCGGAAGCCCTAGGGCACGCGCAGCGCCACCGCCATCGACTCCAGTGCCAGCTGCGGCGGCACGTTGAACTCCAGCATCTGCTCGCGCGCCTCGAAGACCGCGTCGATGCGGCGCAGGCAGTCTTCGGGCCCCAGCCGGCCCGAGAGCTGCTCGAGGTCGCGGCGCAGCTCGTCGTTGACCAGTTCGCCACCCGAGCCGAGCGCGACGGTCAGCACGTCGCGGTACACCGAGACAAGGTCCATCAGGCTGCGGTCGACCACGTCGAGCACCCGGCGCTTCGCGCGGGTCTTCTGGCCCCTCTCCAGCTCGCGCAGCGCCGGCGCGTACTCCCGGGGGCGTCGGCCCCGGGCGACCACGCCGTACGCCGCGTCGAGGTCCACCTTCTCGCGGGCGTCGACGGCCTCGGTCAGTGCCGCGGCCTCCTCCTTCGCCACCTCGTGCAGGTCCGACGCCGCGGCCATGCAGGCACCGAGCGAGGTCAGCCGCAACGGGATGGCGACCACCTCCCGCCGGCGCCGGCGGGTGTCCTCGTCGTGGGCCAGCGCCCGGGCGCGCCCGATGTGGCCCTGGCTGGCGCGGGCGGCGTACGCCGCGGTCTCCGGGGGGGCCCCGGAGCGGGCCAGAAAGTCGGCCACCTCCGCCGTCGACGGGGTGGACAGCACCACGGTGCGGGCACGGGACCGGATGGTGGGCAGCACATCCTCCACCGTCGGGGCGCACAACAGCCACACGGTCCGGTCGGTCGGCTCCTCGATCGCCTTGAGCAGCCCGTTCGCGGCCTGGTCGGTCAGCCGGTCGGCGTCCTCGACCACCAGGACCTGCCAGCGCTCGCCCACCGGCGCCAGCGCGGAGCTGCGGACCAGCTCGCGGACCTCGTCCACGCCGATGGACAGCTTCTCGGTGCGGGTGACCCGGACGTCGGGGTGCGAGCCCGCCCGGACCTCGCGGCACGACGCGCACTGGCCGCAGCCGCCCCGCTCGCACTGCAGCCCCGCCGCGAACGCCAGCGCGGCGTTGGAGCGGCCGGACCCGGGCGGCCCGGTGAACAGCCAGGCGTGCGCCATGTGCGTGGCGTCGCCGGACACGGCCCGCTGCAGCCCGTCGACCACGGAGCCCTGGCCGACCAGGTCGTCCCAGACGGTTCCTGGGGAGGGCGTGGCGCGCCCATCGTGAAGGTTCGTCATCGGCCGCCTCGCGGCTTCAGCTGCTGCACCCGGGCACACACGCCCGCGGCCAGCTCCTCGACGCCGGCGCTCGCGTCGAGCACCAGGTAGTGGTCCGGGTCGGCGGCCGCCAGGTCGAGGAAGCGCCTGCGCACCCGGTCGTGGAACGCCGAGGGCTCCCCCTCGATCCGGTCGCGCCCGTCGAACCGGGTCAGGCCCGCGTCCGGGTCGAGGTCCAGCAGCACGGTCAGGTGGGGGCGCAGGTCGCCGGTCGCCCAGCGGGCGACCCGCTCGAGCTCCGCGGGATCCAGGTCACGGCCGGCGCCCTGGTAGGCCAGCGTGGAGTCGACGTACCGGTCGGTGACCACCACGGCGCCCCGACGCAGCGCCGGCCACACCTCCGAGTCCACGTGCTCGGCCTTGTCGGCGGCGTACAGCAGCGCCTCGGCGCGGTCGGAGATCCGTCCGGTGGCCGGGTCGAGCACGATCTCGCGGATCCGGCGTCCCACGTCGCTGCCGCCGGGCTCGTGGGTGAGCAGTACGTCGCAGCCCCGTGCCGTCATCCACTCCGCCAGCAGCCGGGCCTGGGTCGACTTCCCGGCCCCCTCGCCACCCTCGAAGCACACGAACAGACCGGTCTCGGCGTACACCCCCGGCCAGTCGGTCACGGGCTCAGCCTAGATGCTGGTCTGGGCCCCGCACCCCGCCCACCATGTAACGCGGGGTTACGGTCGCGACACCCCGGCCATACGCCTTGTCCACAAGCAATAACCCCGCGTTACATGCCCGGCAGGGCGGCTCACGCCTTCCTTGTGGACTTCTTCGCCGTGGACTTCTTCGCCGTGGACTTCTTCTTCGTGGACTTCTTCTTGGGGCCCTTGGCACGTCGCTCGGCGAGCAGCTCGGCGGCCCGCTCCAGCGTGATCGCCTCGACACTGTCGTCCTTGCGCAGGGTGGCGTTGTACTCGCCGTCGGTGACGTACTCGCCGAACCGCCCGTCCTTGACGACCACGGGCATGCCCGAGGCGGGGTCGGTGCCGAGCTCCTTCAGCGCCACGCTCGCCGAACGCCCCCGCCGCTTGGGCTGGGCGTAGATCGCCAGCGCCTGGTCGCGGGTGATCGTGAAGATCTGCTCCTCGTTGTCCAGCGACCGGGAGTCGGTGCCCTTCTTCAGGTACGGCCCGTAGCGGCCGTTCTGCGCGGTGATCTCCACGCCCTC
Organism: Marmoricola sp.; assembly: GCA_050699415.1. Classification (GTDB taxonomy): domain Bacteria; phylum Actinomycetota; class Actinomycetes; order Propionibacteriales; family Nocardioidaceae; genus Marmoricola. Next base: position 1,360 of record JBOHDO010000053.1, on the reverse strand, counting down.
GTCGTCGGTGCCGACCACCCGGGGCAGCGACAGCAGCCGCAGGGCGTCCTCGAGCGTGACAGTGTCCAGCGACATCGACTGGAACAAAGAGCCCGTGCGCGGTTTGATCTTCTTCTTGCCCGAGCCCTGCTCCTCCTCCGGGATCACCTCGGTCACGTACGGGCCGTACCGGCCGTTCTTGGCCACGATCCGGTGGCCGCTGTCGGGGTCGGTGCCCAGCTCGGTCTCGGCTCCGGACGGGTTGGCCAGCAGCTCCCTCGCCTTCTCGACCGTGAGCTCGTCGGGTGGCAGGTCCTCCGGGACGTTGGCGCGCGTTCCCGGGGAGTCGCCCGCAGTGTTCTCCACGTACGGGCCGTAGCGGCCCACTCGGAGCACGATGCCGCTGGGCTCACCGTCGGGGCCGGCGACGGGGAACGTGGCCAGCTGCTTGGCGTCGATCTCGCCGAGCTCGGTGACCAGCTCCTTGAGGCCCTCGATGTCGCCGGTGCCGAAGTAGAACTCGGCGAGCTCGGTGTTGCGGTCCTTGTGGCCCGCGGCGATCTCGTCGAGCACGTCCTCCATGCCGGCGGTGAACGCGTAGGACACCAGCCGGGAGAAGTGCTCCTCGAGCAGGCGGACCACCGAGAACGCCAGCCACGCGGGCACCAGGGCGGTGCCCTTCTTGTAGACGTAGCCGCGGGCCAAGATGGTGCCGATGATCGAGGCGTACGTCGACGGGCGGCCGATCTCGCGGTCCTCGAGCTCCTTGATCAGCGTGGCCTCGGTGTAGCGGGCCGGCGGCTTGGTCTCGTGCCCGTCGGCGCGCAGCGACGCCGCGGTGACCCGGTCGCCCTCGGCGACGTCGGGCAGCCGGCTCTCCTTGTCGTCGGCGGAGCCGCCGTCGTCGCGGCCCTCCACGTAGGCCCTCAGGAACCCGTGGAAGGTGATCACCCGGCCGCTGGCCGCGAACACGACCTCCTCACCCGCCGCTCCGTCCGGGCCCCGGGTCGCCCCGCCGAGCCGCACCGAGACCGTGCGCCCGACCGCGTCCTTCATCTGGGAGGCGATGGTGCGCATCCAGATCAGCTCGTAGAGCCGGAACTCGTCGCCGGTCAGCCCGGTCTGGGCCGGGGTGCGGAAGGAGTCGCCGGCCGGGCGGATCGCTTCGTGGGCCTCCTGGGCGTTCTTCACCTTCGAGGCGTAGGTGCGCGGCGCATCGGGCAGGTACTCCGCGCCGTACAGCTGGCGGGCCTGCTCCCGGGCGGCCGCCACCGCAGTCTGCGAGAGCGTGGTGGAGTCGGTGCGCATGTAGGTGATGTAGCCGTTCTCGTACAGCCGCTGGGCCGTGCGCATCGCGGCCTGCGAGGTCATCCGCAGCTTG
>JBOHDO010000052.1:0-19043 GCA_050699415.1 Marmoricola sp. | reverse complement strand
AGCCTACGACGCTGCCTTCTGTGGGTGTGCCGGGCTGTTCCCAACGACATGAGCACGAGGTCTGGGCGACGTCGTTCCTCCGTAGTTTGGGGGTGGGTGGGCTCGGCTTTCATCACCTTGGGCGCGTCCCCGTGGACCCCGCGGGATCGAACTGCGCGACCCTGTGGGTAGGTACACCGTCGGAATGGAGGTCGCTCGTGAGAGTCACGATTATCGGGGCGGGCAACATGGGCCGGGGCATCGGCACTCGGGCGGTGGCGGGGGGCAACGAGGTGGAGCTGGTCGACCGCAACCCCGAGGACGCCCGAACGCTTGCCGATGAGCTCGGCTCGAAGGCGACGACCAGCCAGGCGGTGAGCGGTGAGTTGGTGGTCTTCGCCCTGCCGTACGGGGAGGTAGCCAAAGCGGTCGAGGAGCACCGCGACGCGCTGGGCGGCAGGGTCGTCGTCGACATCTCCAACCCGGTGGACTTTTCGACCATGGACCGGGTGGTCACTCCTGGGGAAAGCTCAGCGGCGGAGGAGACCGCCAAGTTGGTGCCCGCGGGGACCAGGGTGGTGAAGGCGTTCAACACGACCTTTGCCAAGACGCTCGTGGAGGGCGTGGTGGCTGGCCAGGCCGTGCAGGTGCTCATCGCCGGCGACGACGAGGACGCGAAGGCGACGGTGGCTGCTTTGGTCGAAGGCGGTGGGATGCGGGCCCTCGATGTGGGTCCGCTGCGCCGGGCCCGCATGCTGGAGCAGGTGGGGTTGTTCCACATGGCCATCCAGGAGCAGATCGGCTCGGGGTTCGCCAGCGCGCTGACCCTTTACTGGTAGCGAGAGCGGCGAAAGGAGGTAGCGATGCCGGCCGTGACCGTCGATGATCTGCTCATCCTGGACAAGGTGCCGCTCCCGGACCCGGCGGCGACCCATGAGCGGGCGGTCGTCTCGGTCACGACCGCACCGTCGGGGCTCGAGGGTGAGGGCTTCCCGGTGTACCGGGCGTTCGCCGGGGCAACCATGGCCGACATCGACCCGTTCGTGCACATGGACCAGATGGGCGAGGTGGACTACGCGCCAGGGGAGCCGAAGGGCACCCCGTGGCACCCGCATCGGGGTTTCGAGACCGTCACCTACATCATCGACGGGATCTTCGACCACCAGGACTCCCATGGTGGTGGCGGCACGATCACCAACGGCGACACCCAGTGGATGACCGCGGGCAGCGGGCTGCTCCACATCGAGGCGCCGCCGGAGCACTTGGTCGCCTCGGGCGGGCTGTTCCACGGCTTCCAGCTGTGGGTGAACCTGCCGCGGGACGCCAAGTGGAACCCGCCGGCCTACCAGGACATCGGCTCCGGCGAGGTCGCGCTGGCGACCTCGGCCGACGCCGGGGCCCTGGTGCGCGTCATCGCGGGTGACGTCGGGGCGGTGCACGGGCCCGGTACGACGTTCACGCCGATGACGCTCGTGCACGCCACGGTCTCCCCGGGCGCACGGCTCGACCTGCCCTGGGACGCGTCGTACAACGCGCTGGTCTACGTGCTCGGCGGCAGCGGCACCGTCGGTCCGGAGGGCGCGGTCCAGGCGCCCCTGCACACCGGCAACCTGGCCGTGCTCGGTGCGGGCGACTACGTCAGCCTGGCCGCCTCGTCGCGGCAGGAGGGCCGTACGCCGGACCTCGACGTCCTCGTGCTCGGCGGCCGCCCCATCCGTGAGCCGGTCGCCTGGGCCGGGCCGTTCGTGATGAACACCAAGGCCGAGGTGATGCAGGCCTTCGAGGACTTCCAGAGGGGCAAGATGGGCCAGATCCCCGCGGTGCACGGCGCCCCCACGGAGCTCACCGAGGGCTGAGCCGGCGCCCTCCCCGGCTACTGGTGGCGGCCGTCGTCACCAAAAGTGGTGAATCCCTGAAATTGTCGGCGGGCGCTGTCATGATCCGATCGACAGACAGTGGACACCGTCATCAGGTCTTGGTGGCGCGAACGGTCCGCAGCGGGGTCGAAGCACATCCTTGCGTCCGCGCACGCCTGCGTAGCACGCGTGCGCGGCTTCTCCTGGCTGCGTACCGCGTCGTGCCGCGTGAGGTGACGCGACAACCGAGGGGCCACAGACCCCTCGACCCGTAAGGAGAAGAAGTTGAAGAACATCATGAAGTCGCGGGTGACCGCGGTCGGCGTCGGCGCGGCGCTGCTGGTCGGTGTCGGGGGAATGGGCGTGGCAACCGCGTCTGGTCTCATCACGTCGGGGCAGATCAAGGACCACACCATCCACGCCCAGGACATGCACCAGAACTCCGTCGGCTGGCACCAGATCAAGTCCGGTTCCGTGAGCATGTCCAAGGTCGGCCAGAACGTGAAGAACTACATCGACAGCAAAGCGGGCGCTCACGGCGTTAAGGGTGATGACGGCGAGTCGGCGTTTGACTTGTGGACCGCGAAGGGCAACACGGGTACTCCCGATGACTTCTTGGCCAGCCTCAAGGGCCAGAAGGGCCAGCAGGGCGAGAAGGGCGACACCGGTCCTGCCGGTCATGCCGGTCCTGCCGGTCCCAGCGGAACCTCTGGCTACGAGGTCGTCGGCAACCAGTACAGCAGCAAGACCGGCCCTCAGGTCATGGTCGTCTCCTGCTATGGCAAGGCTGCGGTTGGTGGTGGCATCAAGGCAAGCAAACCCGGCGATGTCACGGTGAACTCGTCCTACCCGAGCGACACCACGCTGGTGCCCGGTTCGAAGAGCTGGCCGAACAACGGCGCCGGTACGTGGTACTCCGCGACGTGGACCATCAACTACACCAACACGGGAACTGGATCGGTTCAGGGTCTCGTGACCTGCATCGACATGCCCACCCAACCCAGTAGCTGACCCACCAGGAGCACCAGCCCGCCCCCGCCCACGGAGTCGCTCACCTCAGTAGGCGATGGATGTGCAGCCCGTACGAGTCGGGCGCGGGGTCCGTCCGGGAGGCGGGGCTGGGGGTGGGAGTCTCACCCACCCGGTGTCACGCCTTTCCGGGCCCACGCGGGTAGGAACCCAATAGGGATCAGCGAAAGGGGCTCGCGGCTGCTGCTCCATGTCCGGCGCTCCTGTCGCAGCCGGCTTCACTCCGTGTGTCATCCCCAATTCTGGCGTTTTCGAGTCAGCAGGGCGGCTCCAGTGCTGCCATGGCGGCCGGACGCAAACGAGGCGTCGAGCGATGCGAGGAGGACACAACATGAAGAACCCATTGAAGTCGCGGCTGGTCGCCGTGGGTGGTGCGGCGGCCCTGATGGTCGGTCTCGGGGGTGTCGGTGGTGCGACGGCCTCCGGCCTGATCACCAACGCGCAGATCAAGACCGGGGCGGTCAACGGCCGCACCGTGCAGCAGCAGTCGCTGCACTCCGGCGACATCGCGCCGAACGGTGTCGGTGACTCGGAGATCCGGTCGAGCGCAGTCGGTGTGAACGACCTCAACCACTTCGTCACCGAGCGGTTGAAGAGCCCGCCGTACTACGAGGTGATCGGCCGGACGACCGACTCGACCACGAATACGGGCCAGCAGACGATAACGACTCCGTGCGCGGGACATGCGTCGGCGGTCGGCGGCGGCCTGAAGGCGGCCAAGCCCGCGGAGGTCACCGTGGAGTCGTCCTACCCGGGCCGCATCTCGATGCTCCCGGGCTCGACGGAGTGGCCGAACAACGGGGCCGGCACCTGGGAGGCCCGCGGCTGGACGGTGAAGTTCGACAACAGCGGCACCGGCAAGGTGCAGCCCTACGTGGTCTGCATGGCCAACCCCGACCGGATCTCCCAGCAGAACCTGCCCTACTGATCTCTCGGGGCACGCCGAACAGGAGAGTGCAGCCGCAGGCCGGCAGGACCCGGCCCGGACAGCCCCACTGGGGTGGGCTGCCTGGGGGCCGACCGAGCAGTCGCGGGCCGGTCAGTGCCGGTCCGCGACTGCTCGTCGTCCGGGGTGAGTGACGGGACTTGAACCCGCGGCCACCTGGACCACGTTCGGCAGAGTCTCTGCCAACTGGGGTGAGTGACGGTGTGCTGGTTCAGGACATCATGGGGTGAGTGACGGGACTTGAACCCGCGGCCACCTGGACCACAACCAGGTGCTCTACCAGCTGAGCTACACCCACCATGCGCCCACCATTCACACCCAGTGCGGACACCCAGTGCGGGTGGGCCCGCACGAGTGTAGCGGCTCCTCAGCCCTGCTCCGAACCCGCGGTCCGGCCGGTGAGGCTGCCCTGGTGGTCGGCCGCGATGCGCTGCGCGGTCTTGCTGTCCGGGCCCGGCCGCGGCACGAAGACTGCCTCCCCGTAGTAGCGCAGCTCCTCGATGCTCTCCTGGATGTCGACGAGCGCCCGGTGGTTGCCGCCCTTCTCGGGAGCGTTGTAGTAGGCGCGGGGGTACCAGCGATGGGCGAGCTCCTTGACCGAGGACACGTCCACGATCCGGTAGTGCAGGAACGCGTCCAGCCCGGGCATGTCGCGGGCCAGGTAGGCCCGGTCCGTGGCCACCGAGTTGCCGGCCAGCGGTGGTCGGCTGTCGTCCTCGCACTGTTCCCGCACGTACTCGAGCACGCGGGCCTCGGCATCGGCCAGCGTGGTCCCGGACCCGAGCTCCTCCAGCAGGCCCGAGCTGGTGTGCATGGTGCGGACGAAGTCGTCCATCTGCTCCAGCGCCTCCGGCGGCGGCTTGATCACCACGTCGACGCCGTCACCGAGCACGTTCAGGTCGAAGTCGGTGACCAGCGCGGCCACCTCGATCAACGCGTCCGCGCGCAGGTCGAGCCCGGTCATCTCACAGTCGATCCACACCAGTCGGTCATTCACGTCCGGTGAGCCTACTCAGGATCCTCTCGGGTGTGGGCCCTAGGGTGTCGGCATGCTGCGTGGAATCGGCCACTTCGGCTGGATCGGCTGGGTGGTGCTGGCCGCCCGCCTCGTGGTCGGGGGCGTGTGGCTGTGGGCGGGTGCGATCAAGCTGCCGCAGCCGGAGTCCAGCGTCACCGCCGTACGCGCCTACCAGCTCCTCCCCACCGGGGTGGCCACCCCGATCGGCCAGCTGCTGCCGATCCTGGAGGTGGTGGTCGGTGCGGTTCTGGTGCTCGGCCTGATCACGCGTGTCGCCGGCGGCGTCTCCGCGCTGATGCAGCTGGCCTTCATCATCGGGATCTCCTCGGTGTGGGCCCGCCACATCGCGATCAACTGCGGCTGCTTCGGCAACGGCGGGGCGACGTCGTGGGCCCAGGCGTCGGCGACGTACCCCTGGGAGATCGCCCGCGACGTCGGGCTCTTCCTGCTTTCCGTACTCTTGGCCTGGCGCCCGCGAGCACCGCTGGCGGTGGACAACTGGCTGTTTCCCGACGTGAGGATGTCTGAGGGCAATGTCGAAACAGGGACGTGAGCAGGGACGTCGCGAGCGCGCCGCGGCCATCCAGAAGCAGAGCGCCCGATCCGAGCGCAACCGGCGCATGGGGATCGTGGGGGGCGTCGTCGTGGTGCTCGCGATCATCATCGCCGGCGGCTTCTGGTACTCCCAGAAGGGTCCTTCGTCCGACGCCACCGTCCCCTCGGCCGGCTCGGTGCCGGCCCAGGCAGCCGACGTCGGCGTGAAGCTCGGCGCCAGCGGCGGCAGCGGCGGCAGCACCGCGCCCACCCTGGTGATCGGCAAGAAGTCGGCGCCGGTGAAGGTGACCGTCTACGAGGACTTCCTGTGCCCGTACTGCCGCGAGTTCGAGATGTCCAGCCGTGACTTCCTGCACGCGGACGCCAAGAAGGGCCTGGTGCAGGTCGCCTACCGCCCGTTCCACCTGCTGCCGGAGCACTACTCCATCGACGCGATGAACGCCTACGTCTCGGTGCTGCAGAACTCCTCGCCCGACACGGCGCTGAAGTACCACGACCTGCTCTACGACAACCAGCCCTACGAGCAGTCCTCGAGCTTCCCCGGTGCCTCGCAGCTCGGTGACTGGGCCGCGAAGGTCGGTGCCGACAAGGGCAGCGTGGAGAGCGCGGTCAACAGCGCCGACCCGACGTACCTGAACACCGCCGACGGGCTGGCAAAGAAGGCCGGGGTGAAGGGCACCCCCTCGGTCTACGTCGACGGCAAGCTGCTCACGGGCAGCACCGTGGATGGCATGGCCAACAACCTCGAGAAGATGATCGCCGCGCACAAGCACGCGAAGTGAGCGGGCTCGGCGGATTCATCGCGGGGCTGCCGAAGGCCGAGCTGCACGTCCACCACGTGGGAGCCGCGTCGGTGCGCGTGGTCTCCGAGCTGGCGGCACGGCACCCGGGCGTGGTGCCCAGCGACCCGGACGAGCTGGCCCGGTTCTTCGAGTTCCGCGACTTCGGGCACTTCATCGAGGTCTACCTCTCCGTGGTCGACCTGGTCCGTACGCCGGAGGACATCCGGCTGCTGACCGTCGAGGTGGCCCGGGACCTGGCGGCGCAGAACGTGCGGTACGCCGAGCTCACCTGCACGCCGTACACCTCGGTGGTCCGGGGGATCCCGATCGAGGGCTACTCCGAGGCCCTGGAGGCCGCCCGGCACGAGGCCGAGCGGGACCTCGGCGTGGTGCTCCGCTGGGTCTACGACATCCCGGGGGAGAGCGGGCTGCCCGCCGCCGATGCCACGCTCGACTACGCGCTGAACCATCCCACCGACGGACTGGTCGGCTTCGGCCTCGGCGGCCCCGAGGTCGGCGTCCCGCGGCCGCAGTTCAAGCCGCACTTCGACGCCGCCCGCGCCGCCGGGCTGCACAGCGTGCCGCACGCGGGTGAGACCACCGGGCCCGACACCGTCTGGTCGGCGCTGCGCGACCTCGGCGCCGAGCGGATCGGCCACGGCACCAGCTCCGTGCTCGACCCCGCGCTGCTGGGCCACCTCGCCGAGCACGGCATCCCGCTGGAGGTGTGTCCCTCCTCCAACCTCGCCACCGGCGCGGTCTCGCGCCTGGAGGAGCACCCGTTGCCCCGCTTCGTCGAGGCCGGGGTGACGGTGACCATCAACAGCGACGACCCGCCGATGTTCGGCACCACGCTGGACCGCGAGTACGAGGTCGCCGCGTCGCTGCTCGGCCTCGACGAGTCCGGCGTTGCCGAGCTGGCGCGGTCCGCGGTGCGGGCGTCGTTCCTCGACGACACCGGCCAGAAGGCCCTGCTCGCCGAGATCGACGCGTACGCCGCCGGCTGACCGGAACGACAAGGCCCTGCCGTCTCATACTCGGCAGGGCCACCTCCTTTCTAATGCAGGAGGAACACGCCTGCCGGCACCGACACGCGCAAGTCGTGGGGAGGATCACGGCGAGCCAGACCACCCGTTCGGGTCATACCGGCGGGCGCAGCGAACGCCTAGCGTGACCACAATCCGCCGGATCGGGTGCTGGCGCCAACCCTTCCCTGAGGAGCTCGTCATGACGCAGACAGCCGAGAGCCCGATCACGAGGCTTCGCGGCCTGGTTCGCGGTGACGTCGTCGGGGCCTCCGACGTGGAGTACGACGACAGCCGCCGGGTCTGGAACGGAGACATCGACCGTCGTCCGCTGGTCATCGCACGGTGCCTTGACGAGGCAGACGTCCAGGCAGCGGTTCGATTCGCCACCGCACAAGGGCTCGAGATCGCCGTGCGGGGTGGGGCGCACAGCATGTCCGGAGCCTCGGTCGTCGACGACGGCATCGTCATCGACCTCAGCCTCATGAACCAGGTCCGCGTCGACCCCGGGATCCGTCGCGCGACGGTGGCCGGCGGCGCGCTGCTGCGAGACGTCGATGCCGCCACGCAGGCCCATGGCCTCGCGGTTCCCGCTGGCCTGGTGAGCCACACCGGCGTGGGCGGCCTGACCCTGGGCGGTGGGATGGGGTGGCTGACCAGGCTGGGAGGGCTCACCATCGACAACCTGCTCTCGGCCCGTGTGGTGACCGCTGACGGCGAGGCCCGGGTGGTCTCCCCGACCGAGAACACCGACCTCTTCTGGGCGATCCGCGGCGGAGGCGGCAACTTCGGCGTGGTCACACAGTTCGACTTCGCCCTGCACGAGGTGGGGCCCATGATCCACTTCGGCATGCTGTTCTGGGCGCTGGACCAGGGTCCCGCGGCGCTGCGTCACATCCGCGAGGTCATGAGCACGCTTCCCGACGACGTCAACGTGATGATCGGCTGCCTCAACGCCCCGCCGGCCCCATTCGTTCCAGAGCAGCATCAGCTGCAGCCGGGCTACGCGGCCATCGTCGTGGGCACCGGAGCCCGAGAGAGCCATGCCGAGGTGTTCGCCGCACTGCATGGCGGGGTGCCCCCGCTCTTCGACTTCGCCACACCCATGCCGTTCGTCGAGCTGCAGCAGATGCTCGACGAGGGGAACGCCTGGGGTTTCCACTGCTACGACAAGGGCTGCTACGTCGAGGAGCTGTCCGACGACGTCATCGACGCGGTCACCGAGCAGTTTCCGAAGAAGACCTCCCCGCTGTCGATCGTCCTGTTCTACCGGCTGGATGGCGCATACTCGCGTTTCGAGGAGGAGGCGACGGCGTTCAGCGGCGGACGGTCCCCTCGTCTCGCCGTGTTCGTGATCGGGGTCTGCCCGGCGCCCGGGATGCTCGCCATGGAGCGCGAGTGGGTGCGGTCGATGGTCGACGCGCTCCGGCCGGCCGCCGTCGACGACGGCACCTACGTCAACGGGACGACCGAGTTCGACGGGCGGAACCCGGTGCAGGCAGCCTATGGACCGGAGAAGTACGCCAGGCTCGTGGACATCAAGACGACGTACGACCCGCACAACGTGTTCCACCGCAACGCCAACATCGCACCAGCCTCGCTCTGAACGCCGACCGGCAGGTCTGACCCGGCGAGGACGGCTTCACCGTTTCCGCCGAAGGGGGCTACGCAGCGCGACCATGTCCCGAGACACCTGTCAACAACGGTGTCTCGGGACATCGCACAGTGCGCCCCCGGGGCGGGTTCCTCTTCACGGGGCCAGGTGACCGCCGAGTCCGGTGACCAGGTCTTCCAGGGGGACTTCGAACCAGGCCGCAAGGCGGACGGTCTCGGCAGCGCTCCAGCCGCCCTTGGTGAGTCTGCGCTCGAACGTGGAGGTGGCGATGCCGACGCCTTCGGCGACCTCGGCATGGGTGATGCCGCGACCGGCTGCGAGCGCACGCACGGCGGCGCTGATCAGTTTGTCGGGCTCCGCAGCGACGTCGGGTTGGTGCCCGGCGCCGCATCCGCCGTCACCGGTGACGCCGGCTACTCCCGCTACGTCACCCACCAGGAGTTCAGAAACGTCAGGAAGGGCATGTCGATGGCGAGGGTCCACCAGATCTTCGACATCAAGGGCAAGCAGACCGCCTACTTCGGCGGATACAAGTGCGGCACGTACTACGGCTTCTGCCCTTCGCAGGACCGGGACTATCGCACCAAGAGCAGGTGGGGCTCGGTGACGGTCACGTACGCGTGGAAGCCGTCCACCCGCACGTGGGTGCTCGACTCCAAGTACGCCTTCTGGGGCTGATTCGCCCCGGGGCCCAGACGAGCTGCCCGGTGACCCTTACGCAGGGTGACCGTGGCAGCTCGTTGTGATTGCCCGTCTCGGGTCACTCAGCGCCCAACGAGCCGGCGGGCCGGGGCTCGCGGCCCGCGGTTCAGGCACCTTGCGCCCCCGGCAGGACTCGAACCTGCGACCAAGTCATTAGAAGTGACTCGCTCTGTCCAGCTGAGCTACGGGGGCTCGACCGAACGCACGGTAGTCAATCATGCAGGCCGCGGGTCGCCGCGGGAGCGATCGGGTGCTGTCGGACCTCGCCGCGGAGTCCTACTTCCAGACCCGCACCCAGTCGACCTGCATCGTCGCCGGCATGGGGGTCTGGTCGGTGGGCAGGTTCCGGTACGAGCCCAAGGCCTGGGTCAGCGCCATGATGTAGCGCTTCTGGAAGGCCGGGTCACCGGAGGTGTTGACCAGGCAGGTCCGGCCGTTCACCGCGATCGCCAGCCGGTCGGGGCCCCAGGTGAGCGTGTAGGTGTTCCACACCCCCCGCTCCGCGGAACAGAGCGCCGTGTTCGTCCGCCACTGGTTTCCGCCGTTGTCGTTGTCGGCGTAGTGCAGGAACGGGATGGTCCAGTCCGGGTACGCCGAGTACTGCTCGGACACGTCGATCTCGCCAGCGGCCGGCCACGACACCCCCTGGGTGTCGTACCGGACGTCGGGCCACAGCCAGAAGTCCTCCTGCAGCCCCGGCGCGGGGGAGGACTGTGCCTTGATCCGGGCCGAGAACCGGCCGTACTGCTGGGACAACCGGTCATACGTCATCACCGACCCGGCCGTGTAGTCGGCCATGTCCCCCATGGCGGTGTCCTGGCAGGTCACCGGCGCGGGCATCTTGCGCACGGTGAGGTTCAGGTGGCCGCCGGACACCGCGACGTTGTTGTTGGTGTAGCAGGCGTGCGCCTGCGGTGTGCCGCTGACGAAGTTGGTCTGCACCATCCACTTGCCGGTGTCCAGGGCGGTCCCGCCGAACTCGTCGTCGAAGGTGCACGACCACCAGCCGCCCCCGTGCTTGCGGATCCGGGTGCCGCACGCGTCGGCGGCGGGCAGCCGGACCGCGAGCGAACGGCTGCGCCGGGTGCTCCGGACGGCCCGGTAGACCGCGGTGCCGTGCTGGGCCTGCCGCACCGACCAGGTGTGCCGGCGGGTCGTGGTCCGCCGCACGGTGTGCCACCGCCCGGCACTGCGCCTCTGCACCCGTACGGTGGCCCGTGCGGCGCCGGTGCGCCCGTACAGCCGCACCGTCCGGCCCGAGAGGGCCTGGCCGTGCAGCGTGGGCCGGGACAGCCGCGACCGTGCCTGGGCACTGCCGGCGGAGGCCACGAGGGCGGGCACCAGGGCTGCGGCCAGCAGCAGTGCCATGCCCGCCGCCGTACGACGGAACCGCCGCCGCACGAGCCGGGGCACCGTGAGCGGCCGTACCCGATCTTGCGGAAGGCCCACCCCGGGATCCTCCCAGCAATTCCGGCCCGGCGCACCCGGAACGATCCGTTCGCCGGGTCGGGCGCTACCCGCGCAGCCCTGCCATCCACTCCTCGACGGCGTCGGGCTCGCGGGGGAGGGCCGCGGAGAGGTTCCGGGTGCCGTCGGCGGTGACCAGGATGTCGTCCTCGACCCGGATGCCGATGCCGCGCAGCTCCTCGGGTGCGAGCAGGTCGTCGGGCTGGAAGTACAGGCCGGGCTCCACGGTGAGCACCATGCCCTCGGCCAGGTCGCCCTCGGGGTACGTCGCCGGGTCGGACGCCGCGCAGTCGTGCACGTCCATCCCGAGCATGTGGCTGACCCCGTGCAGGGTCCAGCGGGCGTAGACCCTGCTGTCGGGGGCCAGCGCCTCCTCGGCGGTGCACGGCAGCAGGCCCATGTCTGCCAGGCCGTGCGCGATCACCTCCATCGAGGCGTGGTGGCCCGCCCGGAAGGTGACCCCGGGTCGCAGCGCGGCGATGCCGGCCTCCTGGGCCCGCAGCACCAGGGAGTAGAGGTCGCGCTGCAGGGGGGTGAAGCGGCCGTCGATCGGCAGCGTGCGGGTGACGTCGGCGGTGTGCAGCGAGGTGGCCTCGGCGCCCATGTCGAGCAGCACCATCCGGCCGGGCTCGATCGGCCCGGTGTTGTCGACCCAGTGCAGCGTGGTGGCGTGCGCGCCGCCACCGACGATCGAGTCGTAGCCGATGTCGTTGCCCATCGCACGGGCCCGCCGGAAGAACGTGCCCTCGATCCAGCGCTCGCCGTACCGGATCGCGTTGTCCCAGTCGCGCACGCAGTCCTCGAAGCCGAGCGTGGTGATGTCGCAGGCCTGCTGAAGCTGCTCGACCTCCCAGTCGTCCTTGACCAGCCGCAGCTCGGAGAGCACCCGGGTCAGCTCGGTGTCGCGGTCCTCGTCGCCGGCGACCAGCCGGTCGACGGTCGCGTCCACGCCACGGTGCACGCGGGCACCGCCCGACGCCGCCAGCACCTCGGGCAGGTCGTCGATGTGACGGGTGCGGAGCCCGAGGGAGTCGGCGATCTCGTGCAGTGACGGGCGACGGCCCGCCCAGAGCTCGCCGTACTGCCGGTCGCGGAAGAACTCGTCGGTCTCCCGGGAGCTGCGCGGCCGTGCGTAGAGCACCGCCTCGCCGGATCCGTCACCGTCGAGCACCAGCACCGCGTCGCTGGTCTGGTTGCCCGACAGCCAGGTGTGCGCGGTGTCGGAGCGGAACCGGTAGTCGGTGTCGTTCGCGCGCACCTTGAAGCCCCCGGCCGGGACGACGAGCCGCTCGCCCGGGAACGCCTCGGCGAGGTGCTTGCGGCGCAGCGCGGCGTAGTCGGCCACCGGGTGGCGCGGCAGGTCCAGCTCGCGGTCACCCCAGCCGGTGCGCATGAAGGCGGCGTAGGCCTCGGGCACCGCGGGATCGTGGCTGTCGGTGGCCAGCGTCCTGGCCGGGGCGTCACCGCCGCCCGGCTCGGTGTTGTCGTCGACGTCGCTCACCTCGCCACTGTACGTCGGCTCTCACCCCTTGCTCCATCGGCGGCGGGACCGGACGGTCTCGATACGCTTACGCCCATGCGACGCCGCCACAGCACTGCCTTCGTGGTCGTGGTGTCGGTGGTGATGCTGCTCGGGGCGATCGGAATGGGGCTGATCCTGCTCGCCTCCGGGGCCCCGGGCGCCCTGGTGGTCGGGACCCTGCTGGCCGCGGTCCCGGTCGCACCGCTGATCTGGTGCTACCTCTGGCTGGACCGCTACGAGCCGGAGCCGCGCTCGCTGCTGCTGCTCGGCCTGGGCTGGGGGGCCTTCGTGGCCACCTCGATCGCGATGGCGTTGCAGGTCTTCGACCAGTTCGCGCTCGGGGACAGCCAGGCCGATCTCGGGGTGGTGGTGGCACCGATCACCGAGGAGGCGGCCAAGGGGCTGTTCATCCTGCTGCTGCTGTTCTTCCGGCGGGCCGAGCTGGACGGGGTGCTCGACGGCATCGTCTACGCCGGGATGGTCGGCATCGGGTTCGCCTTCACCGAGAACATCCTCTACCTGGTCTCGGCCTACATGGGCGGCCACAGCGCGGCCGGCGGGCTGCCGGGCACGGTGGGCCTGTTCATCGTGCGCTGCCTGTTCTCCCCGTTCGCCCATCCGCTGTTCACCACGTTCACGGGCATCGGCATCGGCATCGCGGTGTCGACCCGCTCGCGGGTGCTGCGGTTCCTCGCGCCCGTGGGCGGCTACGTTGTCGCGGTGGTGCTGCACGGGCTGTGGAACGCCGGGCTGATGCTCGGCGGCGGGCAGGGCGCCGTGGCGACGTACGTGTTCCTGATGGTGCCGGCGTTCTTCCTCATGGTCGGCTTCGCGATCTGGATGCGGGCCCGGGAGGGCAGGGTGCTCAGCCGGTCCCTCGCCGACTGTGCCCGGCGGGGCTTCCTCGCGCCCGGCGAGATCCCGTGGCTGGTGCGGCTGCCGGCACGCCGTACCTGCCGCAGGTACGCCGAGCGGGCCGGCGGGCCGATGGCCCGGCAGGCGATGGAGGAGTACCAGCTCAACGCCATCGAGCTGGCGTACCTGCACCACCGCTACCTGCGGGGTACGCCGCCGCCCGACTACGCCCGGCTGGGCCAGGACTACGTCGCGAAGATGCACCTGCTGCGCAGCAGGCTGGTGTGGCCACGGCCGGTCGGACCCGGCGCACTCGGCGGGCCCGTGGTGCAGGGCAGGCCGTCATGAGCACCCCGGCGTCCCCCGGTTCCTCGGGCTCCGCGGCCGCCCCGGGAGCCCGCGACACAGCCGGCCCCCCGGCGGAGATGCTGCACACCCTGGTGCGGCTGCACGAGGAGCTCACCACGGCACGGCTCCCGCTGGAGCTGCCCGAGGTGGTCGAGGCCCGCGGAACGCGCGCGGCCATGGTCTCCCAGCTCGAGGACTACGTGCTGCCGCGGCTGATCCAGATCGACGCCCCGCTGCTGACCGTCGTCGGCGGCTCGACCGGAGCCGGCAAGTCCACGCTGGTCAACGCGCTGGTGGGGGAGCGGGTCAGCGAGTCCGGCGTACTCCGCCCGACCACGCGGTCGCCGGTGCTGGTGCACAACCCCGCTGACGCCGCCTGGTTCGACGAGTCGCGGATCCTGCCCGACTTCGAGCGCACCTCCCGTGCCTCGGGCGACCCGGGGGCGTTGCAGCTGGTCGCCTCGACCTCGGTCCCCGAGGGGCTGGCGGTGCTGGACGCGCCCGACGTGGACTCGGTCGAGCAGCGCAACCGGCAGCTTGCGGCACAGCTGCTGGCCGCGGCCGACATGTGGCTGTTCGTCACCTCGGCCGCCCGGTACGCCGACCAGGTCCCGTGGGACTTCCTGAAGCAGGCGGTCGAGCGCAGCGCCGCGGTGGCCATGGTGCTCGACCGGACGGTGCCCGTGGCCGTCGAGGAGGTCCGGGCCCACCTGGAGCGGATGATGCGCTCGCGCGGCCTGCGGGACTCCCCGTTGTTCACGGTCGAGGAGTGCGAGCTGGACGAGGGCGACATGCTGCCGGCGTCGGCGGCCGAGGAGATCCGCACCTGGCTGCAGCACCTGGCCGCCGACGCGGATGCGCGCTCGGGCGTCGTCCGGCAGACCCTCGACGGCGCGATCCGCAGCATCGCCGCGCGCGCCCAGACGGTGTCCGACGCCTGCGCCTCGCAGGAGAAGGCCGTCGACGGGCTGCGCTCCGACGTGGATCTGTGCTACGAGCGCGCCGCCGCCGCGGTCGACGATGCGTGCGAGGACGGCACCATGCTGCGCGGTGAGGTGCTCAACCGGTGGCAGGAGTTCGTCGGCACCAGCGACCTGTTCCGCGGCCTGGAGGAGAAGGTCAGCTGGGCCCGCGACCGGGTGCTGCGGGCCGTCCGCGGCCGTCCGCAGTCGGCCAGCGGGGTGAGCGTGGCGGTGGAGTCCGGGCTTCAGCTGCTGATCCTCGAGCACGCGGAGTCCGCCGCCGAGCGCACCGACTCCGCCTGGCGGGCGAGCGCCTCCGGGCGTGCGCTGCTGGAGCAGGCCGAGGCAGACCTGTCCCGCGCCTCCCGGGAGCTGCGCGCTCGTGCGGAGCGGACCGTGCGGGACTGGCAGCAGGGGGTGCTGGACATGGTGCGGGAGGAGGGCGCCGACAAGCGCTCGACCGCGCGGTTCCTGGCGTACGGCGTGAACGGGCTGGCGGTGGCGCTGATGATGGTCGTGTTCGCCTCCACCGCCGGCCTCACCGGCGCCGAGATCGGCATCGCCGGCGGCTCGGCCGTGGTCGGCCAGAAGCTGCTGGAGGCCGTCTTCGGCGACCAGGCGGTACGTCGCCTCGCCCGCCGGGCACGCGAGGACCTGCAGGAGCGGGTCGCCACCCTGTTCGGGCAGGAGCAGGAGCGCTTCCTCGCGCTGCTCGAGGACTGCGCGGTCGATCCGGGCACCGCCGACCGGCTGCGCGAGTCCGCCCGGCGGGTCGACGACGAGCGGCTCCGGGAGGCGGCGCCATGAGCACCCTGGTGCAGGGCGCCCGGCGGGTGCTGTCACGACGCTCCGGGCTCGACGAGCGCGTGGCGGGCCTGGGCGAGGCGGTCGAGGCCTGTCGGGGCCGGCTGGACGAGGAGGAGCTGGAGCCGTCCGCCGAGCTGGTGGAGCGCTCCACCACCCGGCTCCGGCTGTCCTCCGAGCACACCGTGGTCGCACTCGCAGGCGCCACCGGCTCGGGCAAGAGCTCGACGTTCAACGCCCTGACCGGCCTCGAGCTGTCCTCGGTCGGCCTGCGCCGCCCGACCACGTCCTGGGCGACCGCCTGCATCTGGGGCTCCGAGGGGGCGCAGGAGCTGCTGGAGTGGCTGGGCATCCCGCCACGCCACCAGGTGGTGCGGGACTCGATCCTGGACACCGGGCACGAGGGCAACGACCTCAACGGCCTGCTGCTGCTCGACCTGCCCGACCACGACTCCACCGAGGTCGGCCACCACCTCGAGGTGGACCGGCTGGTGCAGCTGACCGACCTCATGGTCTGGGTGCTGGACCCCCAGAAGTACGCCGACGCGGTCCTCCACGAGCGGTTCCTGCGGCCGATGGCCGCCCACCGGGACGTGATGCTGGTGGTGCTCAACCACATCGACGAGATCGACCCGTCCCGGCGGGAAAGCGTGCTCGGCGACCTGCACCGGCTGCTCGAGGAGGACGGTCTGGGGTCGGTCCCGGTGCTGGCGACCTCGGCCGTGACCGGCGAGGGGATCGACCGGCTGCGGGCCGAGTTGGTTCGCCGGGTGGCCGACAAGGCGACCAGCGGCACCCGGATCGCGACCGACGTCTCCCGGGCGGCGGACCGGCTCGGCGAGCTGTCCGGTGACGCACCGGCGCCCGACCTGGACGGCGACGAGCAGCACGAGCTGGTCGACGCCGTGGCCGACGCGGCCGGGGTCCCGGTGGTCGTGGACGCCGTACGTCGCTCCTCGGCCGCGCGCGCCCAACGGGCGACCGGGTGGCCGCTGACCGCCTGGCTGAGCCGGCTGCGCCCCGACCCGTTGCGGCGGCTGCACCTGGACCGGCGCGGCTCCGACACCGAGCTGGCCGCCGTCTCCCGCTCGTCGATGCCGCAGGCGCACCCGGTGCAGCGGGCCCGGGTGGAGGGCAGCATCCGCCGGACCACGGACTCGGTCTCCGAGGGCCTCGCCCGCCCCTGGGCGGCCGCGATCCGCCGGGCGTCACTGTCGCGCGCCGACGACCTCGAGGACCGGCTCGACCGGGCGATGACGACCACCGACCTGGGGGTGGCCCGGCTGCCGGTGTGGTGCCGGGCCGTCCGGGTGCTGCAGTGGCTGCTGCTCGGCGTCGCGGTGGCCGGCGCGGTCTGGCTCGCGGCGCTCGCGGTGATGGCCTACCTGACGGCGTCGCGGCCGGGGACGCCCCGCGAGCTCGGTCTGCCGCTGCCCACGTGGCTGCTCATCGGCGGCGTGGTGCTGGGCCTGCTGCTGGCGCTGCTGTCTCGAGGGCTGGTGCGGCTGGGCGCGCGGGCGCGTGCCCGAAGGGCCGAGCGACGGCTGCGGTCGGCGGTCGAGGAGGTCGCCCGCGAGCTGGTGCTGGAGCCGGTACAGGCAGAGCTCGCGGCGTACCAGCGGGCGCGAGAGGGGCTGCGCCGCGCCCGCGGCTCCCGCAGCTGAGGCTGCACGGCCCGCCAGCTCGCGTCCACAGCCCCCGCGGCAGGGGACGGTTTCCACAGCCCGGCTGCCCGCCGTCGCCGGGTGTCGGCGCTCCACAGTGTGCTGGTCGGCGTACTGATGGAGGTGCCGCATGAACGACACGTACGTGACCCTGCAGGGATGGGTCGGCAACGAGGTGGACAGGCGCGAGGTGCGCGGTGCGACCTGCGCGTCCTTCCGGGTGGGCAGCACCCCGCGCTACCGGAAGGACGGCGAGTGGGTCGACGGCCCGACGTCGTGGTACACGGTGAACTGCTGGCGCACGCTGGGCGAGCACGTCGCCGGCTCGGTCCGCAAGGGCGACGCCGTGGTGGTGCACGGGCGGGTGCGCGTGGACACCTGGCAGCGCGACGGCCAGCCCCCGTCGACGTCCTGGTTCGTCGACGCGGTCTTCGTGGGCCACGACCTGAACCGGGGGACCAGCAGGTTCGCCAAGGGGGTGCGGCCGGCGCGACCGGAGGGGGAGCGGGCGGTGGAGCAGGTGCTGCGTACCGGCGAGCCGCCGGTCCCCGAGGCCTCCTCCGCCGCCGCGTCCGGGCAGCAGCCCGCCGAGCCTGCGGCGTGAGGCCATGACCCGCTCGATCGATTTCGGAGTACGCCGACGAGGGCCGTAGTCTTTCCGATCATGGCCGACTTCGTTTTCACGCTGCGCAACGTCCGTAAGGCCCACGGCGACAAGGTGGTGCTCGACGACGTCACGCTGTCCTTCCTGCACGGCGCCAAGATCGGTGTCGTCGGACCCAACGGCACCGGCAAGTCGACCCTGCTGCGGATCATGGCCGGCCTCGAACACCCCGACAACGGTGACGCCATCCGCGACCCGGAGGCCACCGTCGGCATGCTCGAGCAGGAGCCGCCGCTGACCGAGGGCAAGACCGTGCTCGACAACGTCGAGGAGGCCGTGGCCGAGCTGAAGGGCAAGCTCGCGAGGTTCAACGAGATCTCCGAGCAGCTGGCCGACCCCGACGCCGACTACGACACCCTGCTCGCCGAGATGGGCGACCTGCAGACCGACCTCGACCACGCCGGCGCCTGGGACCTCGACAGCCGCCTGGACCAGGCGATGGACGCGCTGCGCTGCCCGCCGCCGGAGACGCTGGTCGACACCCTCTCCGGTGGTGAGCGCCGCCGCGTGGCGTTGTGCAAGCTGCTGTTGCAGCAGCCCGACCTGCTGCTGCTCGACGAGCCCACCACCCACCTCGACGCGGAGAGCGTGCTCTGGTTGGAGCAGCACCTCGCGTCCTACCCCGGCGCGGTACTGGCCGTCACACACGACCGGTATTTCCTGGACAACGTCGCCGAGTGGATCCTCGAGATCGACCGGGGCCACACCTACCCCTACGAGGGCAACTACTCCACGTACCTGGAGAAGAAGGCGGAGCGGCTCGCGGTGCAGGGTCGCAAGGACGTCAAGCTGCAGAAGCGGCTGACCGAGGAGCTCGCGTGGGTGCGCTCCGGGGCGAAGGCGCGGCAGGCGAAGAGCCGGGCCCGGTTGGAGCGGTACGAGGAGATGGCCACGGAGGCCGAGTCGCACCGCAAGCTGGACTTCGAGGAGATCCAGATCCCGGTGGGCCCGCGGCTGGGCAACACCGTGGTCGAAGTCGATCACCTCGACAAGGGCTTCGACGGCCGGATGCTGATCAAGGATCTGTCGTTCACGTTGCCGCGCAACGGGATCGTCGGCGTGATCGGCCCCAACGGGGTCGGCAAGACCACCCTGTTCAAGACGATCGTGGGGCTCGAGCAACCCGATTCGGGCTCGGTGAAGGTCGGTGAGACGGTGCAGCTGTCCTATGTCGACCAGAACCGCGCCGGACTCGACCCGAAGAAGAACGTGTGGGAGACCGTGTCCGACGGCCTCGACTACATCAAGGT